>CAZFUT010000029.1:0-15588 GCA_964522425.1 uncultured Oscillospiraceae bacterium | reverse complement strand
TCCGTCGGCTGGTCGCTCGGCTCGTCTGTCGGCTGGTCCGTCGGCTGGTCGCTCGGCTGATCCGTCGGCTGGTCCGTCGGCTGGTCCGTCGGCTGGTCGCTCGGCTGGTCCGTCGGCTGGTCGCTCGGCTGATCCGTCGGCTGGTCGCTCGGCTCGTCTGTCGGCTGGTCCGTCGGCTGGTCGCTCGGCTGATCCGTCGGCGGAGTCGGGGCGGTATAGACGAACAGCACGGCGGAGGGCGTGGCCTTGCCCGCCGGGTCCACCGTGACCACCACCTCGCGGCTGCTCTTGAGCGTATAGCCTGTGGGTACCTTGGTATCATCGGCCGTGTAGGTCGTGACCCCCTGCTGGAAGGACAGCGTTTCGCTGTGCAGCACCGCGCCCTTTTCATCGGTATAGCTGATGGGCACCTGCACCACCACGGCGGGCTTAGGTGTTGCGGGGGCGGGCGTCTGCGTGGGGCTGCCGTCCTTGGGCGCGGGCACCACATTGGTATCGTGGTACAGTTTTTGCAGCGTCTTGGGGCCGGCCACGCCGTCCACTTTCAGCGCGTTAAAGTTCTGGAAACGCTCCACCGCCTTCTTGGTGTTCTTGCCGAAAATGCCGTCCGCCTTGCCGGTCAGATACCCCAGCTCAATCAGGCGGCGCTGCATCACGCGCACGTTTTCGCCCCGGTCGCCGATGGCGAGGATCACCCTGGAGGGATTGACGGGCACGGTTGTCGCGGCAGGCGGCGGCACCACCACAGACGTCGGAACGATGGTGGGCGGGATATAGGGCGTTGCCGTTTCCTTGGGCGCAGCCGTCACAAAGTCGATGGGCTTGGGCGTCATGGCCGGCATCTGCTGGACGGAGGATGACACAAGCAGCGTCATGTACACCAGCAAAGTATTGATCAGATTCATCCTTTTCAGCTCCTTCTCAGAAATAGCCTTCGCTGATTCAACGAATCAGCGCGGGGTTTTCTTGCACTCAGCAATCGATAAACTTCCGAAACTCGGTCAGTATGCCCATCCCGTCGGGGTAATGGGCGGCAAACTGCGGCACGGCATGGCTGGGGAAGGAATTGCCCTCGATAAACGTGGGGCCGTCGGGCGTGATGGCCACGTCCCACGCCACAAAGCGCACGGAGGGCACCACGCGCATGGCTTCCAGACACATGGCCTTCGCTTCCTCAAAGAAGGGTACCCGAAAGCCGCGGAAGGCCGTGCCCGTCATGGGGTGCGCTTCAAACACATGGCCCGCTTTATCGGCGGCAGGCGTCGTCAGCGTGCCCGTTTCAAGATCGACCCGGCAGGCCATGCCGCCGCAATCCACATTGTCCATCACCTTGCCGTTGCCGATGCGCAGGAAGGCGTATACGATGCCCTCCCCCTTATCGCCCAGCAGCGTCGCAATGCGCACGGTGTTGACGGACGAAGGGCAGAGCCGCGCCATGTCCCGATGCTGTACCACCGTTTCCTCGATGATGCTGTCGCCCAGCGCCAAAAGGCGCGCATAAAAGGCGTCGGTATCCTGAAAATCCCCGGCGTCATACCGGGCAACGCCCACGCCGCTGGAGCCTTCCAGGGGCTTTACAAAGACCGAAGGCCTGCCTTGCAGGAAGGCGGCCAGTCCTTCCTTGGTTGTATCCGCAGAAAAGCGCATCCAGCCGCGCCCGACCCATTTGGCAAAGGTCTTATCAAACTGCGCCTTATCGTCGAAAAAGTGCCAGTCCTTCTTATCGTTCATGCGGCGCACGATGCCGTTGCTGATGCCCCTTGTGATGGTGGTGGCGCGCTGCGCGTCGTTCAAACGGTACATTTCGGCGATCATATAATCCATGTACCCCGCATTATAGCGGATGCCGCAGCGCAGCATATCGCTGAGCAGCCACAGGCGGTTTTTGCCCGCGCGCTGCCGGATGACACCCGTCATCTTCCACATTTTGCGCCAGTCCATTTTGGCAAGGCGTTTGGCGAAATAGGATAGCCTGCTCATACCCGCCCCTTACACGTTGAAGCGGAACAGCGTCACATCGCCGTCCTGCATCACATAGTCCTTGCCTTCGCTGCGCACCAGCCCCTTCTCGCGGCAGGCCGCCATGGAGCCAAGGCCGTGCAGCGTTTCAAAGGGCACGATCTCGGCGCGGATGAACCCGCGCTCAAAATCGGTATGGATCTTGCCCGCCGCCTGCGGCGCTTTGGTGCCGCGCCTGATGGTCCAGGCGCGGCACTCATCCTCGCCCGCGGTCAGGAAGGAAATCAGCCCGAGCAAGCCGTAGCTTGCCTTCACAAGGCGGTTCAGGCCGCTCTGCCCGATGCCTAGTTCCCTTAAATACTCTTGCCGGTCGCTTTCGTCCATCGCGGCGATCTCCTGCTCGATCTGGGCGGAAATGACCAGCGCCGGCGCGCCCTCCATGGCCGCGATAGCTTTGACCTGTTTGACAAAGGGGGTGTCGTCGTCGGGTTTGCCGATATCGTCTTCGGCGATGTTGGCGGCGTACAGCACGGGCTTGGTGGTCAAGAGGAACCAGCCGTCCACCACCTCTTTTTCTTCGTCCGTCAGCATCAGCGTGCGGGCGGGGCTGCCCGTTTCCAAATGCTTTAACAGCTTATCCGCCGTTTCGGTTTCAAACCGGTATTTTTTATCGCCCGTCTTGATCATCTTCGCCGCCTTTTCGCCGCGCTTCTGCACCGTTTCCATGTCGGCAAAGATGAGTTCGAGGTTGATCGTTTCGATGTCCCGCGCGGGATCGACGCTGCCGTCTACGTGGATGATGTTGTCATCCTCAAAGCAGCGCACCACATGCACAATGGCGTCCACCTCGCGGATGTGGGAAAGGAACTTGTTGCCCAGCCCCTCGCCCTTGCTTGCGCCCTTGACAAGGCCCGCGATGTCCACAAATTCGACCACGGCGGGCGTGGTCTTCTTAGGATGGTACATGGCGGAAAGCGCGTCCAGCCGCTCATCCGGCACGGCCACAATGCCCGTGTTGGGATCGATGGTGCAGAACGGATAATTGGCCGCCTGTGCCCCCGCATCGGTGATGGCGTTAAACAAGGTGCTTTTTCCCACATTGGGCAGCCCGACAACCCCTAATTTCATGCGAAAACAGACTCCTTCTGCTATATTCTTTTTCCATTATACGCGCGGAGATGTCATTTGGCAATCTTGCGGCGGCGTTTGCCTAAAGCCGCCGTACAAACGCCTTTATTTTGCGGATTGCGCGGCACCGCAAATTTCCTCTTGTATTTTTCATTGATTTGTGTATAATGGTATTAATTCAGTCGGATAGTGTTTCACGATGACGATGTATGCTCGGCAGTTTTTATTGATCTAAAATGAGAACGTTCTCATTGCGAGGAGAAGAATGAAGTCGACGACCATTATTGACGTTGCCCGCGACTGCGGCTATTCCAAAGCCACCGTTTCCCGCGCCTTCGCAGCGCCCGAAATGGTCAGCCCCAAGGCGAAGGAGCGCATCTATGCCTCCTCCAAAAAACTGCATTACGCGCCCGACGCCATCGCGCGGGCCATGGTGCGCAAGCGCACCGAAAATATCGCCTTCATCATCCACGATAAGCAGTACCCCGCCATCCTGAACCCGTTCTACTCCCCCATACTGGAAACGGTATTGCAGGAGGCGAACCGGCGCAATTACAGCCTGCTCATATCCGCGCAGCAGGACATGCGCCTGCCAAACGGCAAATTGCAGGTTAGGCGGCAGATGGACGGCGTGATCTTAGCCGGCGAGGCCGACCCGCAGATGGCGGAGCAGCTGATGAACCTGAAAATACCGGTGGTGGTGCTCAACAACCAGATCGATATGGAGGGCCTGCCCTGCGTGGTGGCCGACCATTTTCAGGGCGCGGTCAGCGCCACCGAGCATCTGATCCGCCTCGGACACCGCCGCATCGGGCTGCTGGCGGGCCGCTTTTCCCGGCAGATCAGCATGGCGCGTCTGGACGGCTACCTCCATGCGCTGCATGAAAACGGCATGGAGCCTGCCCCCGATTTGATGGTGCATCTGGAGCCGACGGTGGAGGATGCCGGAAAGGCGATGGCCAGCCTGCTGAACCTTTCCAACCCGCCGAGCGCCGTGTTCTGCACCAACGACACCATTGCGGCGGGGGCCATCAAGGCCGTGCTGCGCGCCGGCAGGCGCGTGCCCGGGGATGTGGCCGTCGTCGGCTTTGACGACAGCTATATCTGCCGCCTCGTCGCGCCGGAACTGACCAGCATCCGCATCGACCCCGTAGCCATGGGCAGGGCGGCCATCGATACCCTGTTTTCCCTGATGGACGGCAAAGCGCCGGAACAACCCCTGATCTGCCTTGCCCCCACCCTGATCAAACGAGAAAGCGCGTAAAACGGCATGAAACTGACAGCAATCAACGTTGGCTACGGGGACGCTCTGCTGCTTGAAAGCGGCAAGGGACGCACGGCGCTCATCGACGGCGGCAGCGCGCTGCCCGCCGAGTATAAGGGACACCCCTTCCGCATCCCGGCGGCGGACTATCTTGCAAAGATGGGCATCGCCCATTTGAACGCCGTCTTTCTGACCCACATCCACGAAGACCATGTGTGCGGGCTGATGCCCATCCTCAAAGGCTGCACGGTGGAGCATCTGTATGTCCCCTACCCGGTGGCGCCGTTTCTTAAGGGCGGACAGCTTTGGCCCGGCGGCCATGCGCCGCGCAGCGTCCCCCTGTATGCGGCGGCGCTGAACTGTTACATGGATATCCTCCGCTATGCGGTCAGTCAGGGCATCCCCGTCACCGCGCTTACGCCCGGCGACGCGCTGACAATGGATGACACGCTGCGCATACAGGCGCTTGCGCCCAAAAAGTCCAATGTGGACGCCTACATGGACACCCTGCGCCGCGCATGGGCATCCGATAGTGAAACCGAGCGCACGGCGCTGCTGACGGATTTGGACAGAACGTCCAACGGCACCAGCCTGGTGCTGAAGGCGGAAGGCGAGGGCATGGCGCTCCTCACCGCCGCCGATAGCACGCCGGAACACTGGGACGAGATACCGCTTTCTTTGCTCCAAAATGTAAACGTTCTCAAATTGCCGCACCACGGGCAGGCGGACGCGGTCGACCCGCGCCTCATGCGGGAGATGCCCCTTCAGTACGTCATCACCACCGCATCTTCCGACCGCAGGTACAGCAGCGCAAACGCCGCGGTATATGAAACGCTTTTCCGCATCGCCCGGGGCGGCAAGCCGCAGTTTCTTTTTTCGGACGAGCGCAGCTACGCCCCATGGTTTGAAAGGCCCGAAGGCTTTCAGGCCCTTACCCTCGAAATGGATTCCGGCATGATTCATCCGGGATTTATGAATACATAACAGCAAAGGAGATGCTACCATGAAGAAACTCGTTACCCTCACCCTGATGCTGGCTCTGCTGCTCAGCCTCGTCGCCACGGCAGCCGTCGGCGCCGAAGCCAAATGGCCGGAAAAAGAAATCACCATCATCCAGCCATGGAGCCTCGGCGGCGGCCCCGACGTCATCACGCGCCGTATCGCTTCCTACTCCGACAAGCTCCTTGGCGTGCCCATGATCGTGGAAAACCACACCGGCGGTTCGGGCACCATCGGCATGAACGACTTCCTGGATGCCAAGGATGACGGCTACACGCTGTTCTGCTGCAACGGCCCCCTGTTCTCCCTGACCCCCAGCTTCATCCCCGTTGACTACACCATCAAGGACATTTCCCCCATCGTCGGCATCCGCATCACCGAGTTCGTCGTCCTGACCAACGCTTCCAGCGGCATCACCGACATCAAGGGCCTTGTGGAATACGCCAACAAGGGCAACGTCGTCACCTACGCCACCACTGGCGGCCCCGGCAATGACAGCTGGACGATGATCACCGCCCTGTTTAAGACCCTCGGCATCGCGGCCGAAGCCGTGCCCTATGACGGCGGCCAGGAAGCCATCAACGCGCTGGTCGGCGGCCATGTGGACGTTGCCGTCGGTTCTCCCCCCGTGTACCGCGACTTTGTCATCAACGGCCAGCTCAACTGCCTGGGCACCTTCATCCCCGAAGGGCTGGACGTGGAAAAAATCGGCCATATCCCCTCCTTCCAGGATCAGGGCGTGGACGTCGCGTTCACCGGTATGGACTACTTCGCCATGCGTTCCTCCGTCGACGCGAAGAAGCAGGCCATCATCAAAGACTTCGTCCTGAAAGTATACGAAGACCCGGAATTCCAGCAGTTCATGGCCGACATGGGCATGTCCCCCTGGAAGGCTGACGGGCAGGAGATCCTGTCCATGGTCGAAAGCCAGACCAAGGACATGGTCGGCTACATCGAACTGGTTCAGAAATAATCAATACCCTTCTATCGCTCCGGGCGGCGAGCTGCCCGGAGCCTTCCTTCCGCGAGGTGATACATGATGAAAATCAAGTACAACACGGAGATCATTTCCGGCGCGATCTTTTCCGTTGTCGGTTTGGCGCTGTGGCTGCTGATCCCCAGCCAGATCAAGACCTTCGAAAAAGGCGCCATCAACGCGCAGACGATTCCGAGAATCGCCATCGGCGGCATCTTCGTCTTTGCCGTCTGCCTGCTGCTTGAAGGCCTGTTTTTCCGCGAGAAAAAAGAGCTGACGGTCACCAGGGAAAGCTTCCGCTCGGAGGGCTTCCGAAAAGAAATGCGTTCCGTCCTCTACGCCCTCTTTCTCGTCGCCTACTGCTTCATGATAGAGCCGCTGGGCTTTCTTGCTTCCACGGCGATACTGGTGGTTGCGATCCTGCTGTTCTACGGGGCGCGGAAATGGTACTGCTTCGCCATCCCCCTGGGGATGATCGGCGTCGTGTACTACGTTTTCGATACCCTGCTCCATGTGTCGCTGCCATGAGCGGAAAGGTGAACTGATATGCAACAAATTTGGGACGGTCTGGCCATTCTGGCCCAATGGCAGAACTTTCTGATCATCCCTCTGGGCCTCGCCATCGGCATCATCGTCGGCGCCATCCCGGGGCTGACGAGCGACCTTGGCCTTATCCTGTGCATTCCCCTGACCTACGGCATGGACCCCACCATGGCCATCCTGATGCTGCTGGCCATCTACTGCGGCGGCACCTACGGCGGCTCCATCACCGCCATCCTCATCAATACCCCCGGCACATCCGCCAATGCCGCCACGCTGTTTGACGGCTATCCCATGGCGCAGAGAGGCAAGGCCTTCAAGGCCCTGCAAATGGCGCTGTTCGCTTCCACCGTCGGCGGCCTGATCAGCGCCCTGTCGCTGCTCTTCCTTGCCCCGCCAATCGCAAAGATCACCCTGCTGTTCGGCCCGGCGGAATACTTCGCGCTCGCCGTGTTCGGGCTTTCCGTGATCGCGGGCGTGTCCAACAAAAGCATTTTCAAGGGCCTGATCGGCGCCTGCATCGGCCTGTTCATGGCCTCCATCGGGCAGGACAATATTTCCGGCGTCGCGAGGTTCGTATTCGGTCAGGGAAAGCTGAGAGCGGGCATCGACCTCATCATCGCCCTGATCGGCCTGTTCGCCATTTCCGAGATCATGATGAAATCGCAGTACAACCCCAAGACCGACCACAAGGTAGTCAGCGCCTCGGCCATCACCAAAGACAAGATTACCAAGGCAGAGTACAGGCGCTGCTGGAAGCCCATCGGCATCGGTTCCCTGATCGGCGTCATCATCGGCGCGACGCCGGGCACGGGCGGCGGCCTGGCCGCGTTCATCGCGTACAATCAGGTCAAGCAGGCATCCAAGCACCCCGAAACCTTCGGGCAGGGCGAAATCGAAGGCGTCGCCGCCTCCGAATCGGCCAACAACGGTGCCTGCGGCTCCACCATGATCCCCATGCTGACGCTGGGCGTGCCCGGCGACGGCTCCACCGCCATCCTGATGGGCGCGTTCATGCTGCACGGCATGGTGCCCGGCCCCTCGCTGTTTGCCGAGCAGGGCAATATCCTGTACGCCATCATGCTGGGCCTGATCGTGGTCAACATCTTCATGTACATACTGGGCAGCGGGTTCACGCGCTTCTATGCCCACATCACCCGCATCCCCTATGAGCTGCTGGCCCCCATCGTGCTGACGTTCTGCATCGCGGGCTCCTACTCCACCAACAACCGTGTCTACGATATCTACATCATCCTGCTGTTCGGCATCGTGGCTTACCTCTTAAGGCGGCTCGACTTCCAGCTGGTTCCCATCCTGCTGGGCATCGTGCTGGGACCGCTGGCGGAAAAGAACTTCCGCCGCGCCATGGTCATTTCCCACGGCAGCTTCGACATCTTTTTCTCCCGGCCCATCAGCTGCGCCTTCATCGCCATCGCCGTGCTGTCGGTGTGCATATTCGCCATCCGCAATATACGGGCGCGGCATCGCTCACAGCCGGCCCTTAAATGACCCGTCAACCGGCTGAGCAGCGCACTCAGCCGGTTTGTTTGATGGAAGGAAAAAGCGCCTTGCGCGGCCGCGAAATATGTACAGAAACACACAGCCGTGAAATATTTGCAGGAAAGCGCTGGCAATTCCTTAGCAAAAGTGGTAGAATAATGTTTCCATTCATACATGGTTAAGTTTCAATACGAGGTGATGCCTTCATGTTCTCTCTGTTAACAACCCGTGCCCTGAACGATATGGAGCTGTTGCTCCGCATACTGTCCGCCGCCCTGATCGGCGGGATAATCGGTCTGGAGCGCGAATACAAAAACCGCCCCGCCGGTATGCGTACCCATACGCTGGTATGTCTGGGCGCCGCCACCATCGCGGTGCTGGAAAGCGTGCTGCTGCGCAGTCTGGCCGTCACCACCCCGCACCCGGAGGGCATCGCGCTCAACATCGGCAGGCTCAGCGCGCAGGTCATCAGCGGCATCGGCTTTCTGGGGGCCGGCACCATCTTTGTCACGCAGAAAAAAATCGCGGGCCTCACTACCGCCGCCAGCGTGTGGACGGTGGCCTGCCTCGGCCTGCTGTGCGGGTTCGGGTACTACCTGTTTGCCGCCGTCAACGGCGCGATCGTGATGGCGGTGCTGTTTTTGCAGCGCGTCATCCACGTCAACGCCGCCAAGAAGGTCGAGATCCGTTTCCTCCACCGGGCTGAAACGTTGCCCTACATCAACGAATATTTTGCCAGCCGCAGCATCAAGGTGCTGGACGTCGACTTTCACGTGGAAATACAGTCGGCCAGCGACAACAGCGACCGCAACCTGTACATCAACCTCTATACGCTGCACCTGCCGCGCAAGGTGGTGTATTCCGAAATCGTCAACGATCTGAGTCAGTACAAAAACATCCAGATGGTGCGCACAAGGACGATGTAATACCCGCTTGCGCATACAAAAGGCTGCCCGCACGATGACGGACAGCCTTTTGTGATGCGTTCTGTTCTTTACGCTTCGATCATCAGCGTGCCGTGCGTCAGCAGCCTGCCGCTGACCGCGTCAAACAGCATGGCCTGCCTTTCGCGGAAGCCGAAGGATATCCTTTCGCCGATCTTAAAGGTGATGCCGCCGAATATCACGCCGGTCAGCAGGTAGTTCCCCGCCCTGATCCTGACCGTCGTCTCCATGCCGGTGGGCATGGCGCTGAATACCTCGCCCTGTATGCCGCTGTGATCGTCCAGCATGACAAATTCGGGGCGCACGCCCACGACCAGCGCCTGTTCGCCGTCTTTGGGCGCGGGGGCTTTCCGCTCCTGCCCGTCAGCCGTCGCAATGGGGTAACCGAACGCCTTATCCTGATTGCTCTTGCCCTCGGTGACCTGCGGCTTTTCGTGGGCGGCCTTTTGAAGAGCCGATGCAAGGTCGAAAGCGCCATCCGGCGTAAAGCGGGCCTTTCTTCCCTCCCACACGGTAAGCTTCAGCGCGCCGTCCGCCTGCTGCGCACCCGCGGCGGCCACAAAGTTTATGGCGGGGTTGCCCACAAAGTCGGCCGCAAACAGGTTGGCCGGGCTGTTATACAGCGTCAGCGGCTTATCGTACTGCTGCAGCACGCCGTTTTCCATCAGGCATACCCTGGTGGACAGCGTCATGGCCTCCAGCTGGTCGTGCGTCACATAGATAAAGGTGGAGCCGGTTTCGATGTGCAGCCGCTGCAATTCCGAACGCATTTCCAGCCGCAGCTTGGCGTCCAGGTTGGACAGCGGCTCATCCATAAACAGCACACGGGGGCCGGGGGCCAGCGTTCTTGCGATGGCCACGCGCTGCTGCTGCCCGCCGGACAGCTCGCTGGGGTATCTGTCCATGAAGGGGCCGATCTTGACGATGGCGCTCACGCGGTCCACCACGCGCCTGATCTCTTCCTTCGTCAGCTTGCGGGCGGGCGCCCTGCCCGTTTCGTCGCGCACCACTTCGCCCTTTTCGTTGACGGATGCGCCCGATTCGTTGATGTTGGACAGGCCAAAGGCGATGTTCTGATACACCGTCATGTTGGGCCACAGCGCATAGTTCTGGAACAGGAAACCCACGCGGCGCTTGTTGGGCGGCACGTTGATGCCCCGATCGCTGTCGAACATGGGTACGCCGTCGATGGTGATGCTCCCGCTGGTGGGCGTTTCCAGCCCCGCGATCATGCGCAGCGTGGTCGTTTTGCCGCAGCCCGAAGGCCCCAGCAGCGTCACAAAGGCGTTGTCCCCGATGACAAGGTTCAGGTTGTCCACACCGTAGAACTGACCCCATTTTTTGGTCACATTGGTCAATACGATCTCTGCCATATCAATTTCCTCCCATGCCCTTATCCAGACTGGCGCCCGTCAGCTTGTTGACAAGGCCGTTGCATATCAGAATAAAGACGATCAATATCAGGTTGATGCCGCTGGAAAAGGCGTACAGCCCCATCTCGTCAAAATAGTCCAGCATCGTGGTCACGATCTTTGTCTGCGAGCACAGCAGCATGAACAGCGTAAGCTCCCGCACGCTGGTCATAAACGGCAAAAGATACCCGCTGATGATGGACGACTTCTGGATGGGGATGATGATGCGCGTCATGCGCTTGATCCATGGGATGTTCTGTATGATGGCGGCCTCCTCGATCTCCCCGCTCAATTGCATCATGGAGTTGAGGGCGCTGCGGCTGGCGAAGGGAATGTACTTGACCGTGCCCGCAAGAATGAGCAGCAGGAAGGTATTGTAGATGCCCATGGAGGAGCCGAACTTGGCAAAGGCCGCGCCCACGGCCAGCGCAGGCATCAGATACGGCAGAAAGGCCATGCTGTTGACATAGGCCGCCCATTTGCTGCGCCGGTTCTTGCTGACGCAGTAGCCCACCAGGGTGCCGATGGTACCGGCAGCCAGCGCGCACAGCACGGCCACCAGTATGCTGCCGCCAAAGGAATGCCAGATGGTTTCGTTAAACAGCATGCCCTTCTGGCCGTACATGCCGCTTTCCGTTACGTTTTCAGCCGTCATCCACCACTTGGCGGTCATGTGCCCGGCGATGCCGTGGGTGAGGAAGGAATAATCGCCGGGATTGGGCAAAAAGGTTTCCAGCGCGAACAGCACGATGGGCAGGATGCCCGTCGCCAGCGTGGTCAGCATATAGACGCCGGAAAGGAGGTATTTGCCAACGCCCAGCTTCACCACGCTGCTCTGCCCGGACTTGCCGGTCACGGTGGTAAAGCTCTTGCGGCCCGAGGTGGTGCGCTGGTTCACGATCAGAATCAGGAAACCAAACAGCATCATGATCACGGCCAGTATGCTGGCCTGCCCCGCCCGCTGCACGTTCATCTCCACATATTTCGTGGACAGGGTGGACAGCTTCAGATAATGCGGGATGGGATAGGAGCCCATGGCGCTGGAAAACACCAGCAGGACGGTGGACAGGATGGCGGGCTTGACCAGCGGCATGGTGATGCGCAGGAAGGTTTTCCACCGTGGGGTGTTCAATATGGTGGCGGCTTCCTCCAAATTGGCGTCCATGTTGCGGAAGATGCCGCCGATCATGATGTAGGCAAAGGGCGCGTAGTGCAGCGCCAGCACGATGGCGCACGGAAACAGCCCCTCGCACCACCACAGCGGCATCCGTATGCCGAACACCGAAGCGAACAGGCCGTCCGAGCCCTTGGTGACCATATTGCTGTTGAACAGATTGCGCCAGATTACCGCCAGCGTCCACTGAGGCATGATGTAGGGAAAAATGAAAATGGACGAAAGATATTTTTTGAGCTTCAGATCGGTTCGGGTAATCAGGTAGGCGAATATGCCCCCGTAGAAAATGGAGCCGATGCAGGCAAAGATGCTTAAATAGACGGAGTTGAGCAGCGGCGTCCACAGGTTGATGTTGGCCAGCTTGCGCGCGGTATTGGTTTTGGGCGCAAACATATCCAGCCAGTTGAACATCGTGTACACCTGATCGGGCGTTGCGCCGCGCGCATCCACAGAGCCCCTGTGAATGGTCACGGTATCCCGCGCGATGGTGAAGGCGGGCCACACCGTGGTCACGGTCAGCGCGATGCCCAGCACCAGCAGGATGGCGTTCTGCGGCTTGGAAAGATAGGTGACCATCGCGTTCAGCCGCTTTTTCCAAGGCCCCGGTCTCCGCACGGCGACTGTCATGTCATGTTCCCCCTTTGCGTCTTGGTTGAAGATACGCTTTGGGCGGCGAACCAGCCCCGCTGATGCGCCGCCCAAGAAGATGCTATTGGATCGGTTTACTTCTTCGTGCCGACAATCAGGTCGATCCAGTCGCCCATCACGTCGGCCACAGAGGCGCAGTACGCGGGGTCTTCCACCACCAGCTTGCCTTCGTTGATCCACCACTCATAGCCGCGGTCGTTCTTGGCGGGGTAGGTGTCCACGCCGTCCACAAAGCCATCCTTGCTGTGGTCCTGCATACAGGCGGGTACGGGCGCATAGCCGCCCATATCCTTGCCCCAGGCGGCAAAGCCTTCCTGCGTGGTGGTCATGTAGGCGATGAAGGCGCAGGCCGTCCACGGGAACTGGGAGCCCTTGGGGATCATCAGGTAGTGCTTGTACGCATAGCCGCCCATGCCTTCATATCCGTCCTGATAAGCGGCGACGGTGATATTGTTGACGGAACGATCGGCGGATTCTTCCACGCTGCGGAGCTTCGAGTACACCAGCAGGCCGCTCTGATCGACAGCGGACGCCGCAACAAGGGTGTTGCAGATGGGGCCGTCGTCGGTTTCTTCCTGATACTGGGAGCACCAGAGGTTGATCCAGGCCAGCGCGTACTTGGCGTTTTCGCCCTTTAAGCCAAGGTCGGCCGCTTCGGCTTCCATTTCGGCGATGACGGGGGCAAAGTACGCCTGCTTGTCGGCATCCAGCTTGTCATACGCTTCCCGGAGCATGGCGGCGTAGTCGTCGCGCGTCAGCATATAGAGGAAGTTCTTGCCCACCGGCTCGGAGTTGGGGGCCATGAACAGCGGATGCACATCCTTGCCAACGAAATCCCAGCAGTTGGTGAAGGCGGCCTCGCCCTTGTTGTTGAACATGAACACCTTGTTCAGCATCTGCAGCGCAAGGGGAGACCGGTTGTTTTCCTTGGCGACGCCCTCGGCGTTCAGCCAATCCCTGGGCACAAAGTTCAGCAGCTCGCCGGTATCGAGCATCTTGCTCTGGATCTGGTTGCCGTCCTGGATCAGCGTCATGAAAAACTCGCTCGACCCGGTCAGCATGTCAAAGATGGAGTTGTTCTTGGGCTGCTGCCATTCGATGGTGGTATCAAAGGCGGGGTCGATGGTTTTGAGCATGGCAATGAAGGTTTCCTTGGCCGTTTTGCCGCGGCTGGAGTTTCCGACGCCGAACAGCGACTTGCCGTTGGCTTCTTCAATGGCTTTCCTGTACAGCTCTTCGTTGGTCATTTGTTCCGCCTGCTTGATCACGTCTGCGACGCTCTCAGCCGCCAAAGCAGGCACAAACAGGCCAGCCATCAGCCCCATGGCGATAAGGAGCGCGAACAATTTTTTCATAGGTTCCCCTTCTTTCTGTATGTTCTTTTCGCGTAACAATTATAAAAACCTTTTGCCTGTTTTGTCAAGGTTTGATCCGATCCGTTTGGCTTTTTAAGGGCGTCTCTACCCTAAAGAGCCGTTTAGCAGCGGATAGCTTGCGCCTTCATTGCCGATGATCCTATGCTCATGCCAAAGCGGTTTGTACCGCTCCCGAAAAACTAAAGCGGGGACAATCCCCGCCATCGGGATTGCGTGCTTTGCGCTTCGGGTTTCCCCTCACGCTCACCACTCTTTTTCTTTTGACAGCTTTTTAAGCCTTGCATGCTCGATCTGGTAGACCATCAGTACAGCAAAAGGCACCGCAGAGATCATCCACCATAACCATGCGCGCATGAGCATCCCCATCATGGCAGCGGCAAGGAACAGAAACAGCCACGGCTTTTGAAGCTGCCTGCAATACGCCGCTTTATCTTCATAGGTTGTATGCAGTTCAAAGGGTTTGCCGTCATTTGTTTTCTCGACAATCAACAGCTCACGGTTAAACGTCGTTTTGTTTGTGGAGATTTTTCCGCCTTGTCCGGCCCACGGCCTCCATCTGATCTTTCCGACGGCATAATTGAGGTTGATGTTTTTGAAAAAGACACGGTATCCAATGTCTTCCAAAAAGTGAAGGTATTCCTCCGCATCTCTTTTTGATTTGTCAGCGACAAACTCAACCTGATATTGATACTGTCCCGGCGCACAGGGTTCAAACTCGTATAGCAGTTTTTCTGTGCGGATCAGCCGGCAACCTTTTTCGGACATCTTATTCAGCCAGTTTTTCTGGGCTGTCAATAGAGCGCCAAAGAAGCGATAATACTTTTTGCTCATACCGTACCTCCGACAATTCCGCTTGCGACACTTAAAACCTCTTTCAGCCTTTCCATTTCCTTTTCTGCCGTTTCTTTGCCCCGCGATGTAATGAGATACTCTTTTTTTCTCCCCTTTCTGTCCCCATGGCATTCGATCCAGCCTTTTTCCCGCAAAGCATTCAGCGCGCCGTATAAAGTCCCCGCCCCCAAAGAAAGCCTCCCGCCTGTTTTTTCTTCAATAAACTGCATGACGGCATATCCATGTTTCGGAGCATAGAGGGAAAGCAAAATATAGAAGGTCACTTCCGTAAGCGCGCCGCCTTTCGCATGATCCCGCATAGTCGCCTCCTTATTACGGTTACTGTAGTAAATATATCACTAACCGTAATAGATGTCAACAGCGTCTGAAGAAACGCGGATATCTTCTCATCACGATCCGAGGGCTACTGGTTTTTTACGCTCTGTCCTCTGAATATAAAATCCGCGCCATAGGTTTCCGTCGGAACAGGGCGTGGGTTGTATTTTCTGTATTGTTCCTGCGGCGCAACTGCGATCTTCTCAAAATGAATAGGCAGCCCCGCGGAAGTAAAGAAGCTCTTTCCATTTTGAATCTGAAAATGCAGATGAGGTTCCGATGTATTTCCGGAATTCCCGCACAGGGCGATTTGCTGTTTTCGCTTTACATGCTCCCCCACGCGCACGGTTATGCTGTCCGGCATTAAATGAGCCAGGCAAGCGTATTCATTTTTTGCGTGTTGGATCACGATATAATTCCCCCGAATATCCTTTATCAACGGGTCGGTTTTGCCGTCGCCCATAATTCTGCTGTCGCCGCAATCCTTTCGTACCTCCACCA
>CAZFUT010000028.1:0-29980 GCA_964522425.1 uncultured Oscillospiraceae bacterium | reverse complement strand
CGCTGCCCGCGCCGATGCCGCCTTCCATGCGGCGGGCGATGCCGTCGCCGTTGCGTTCGGGGTACATGCCGCTGTCCACAAAGAAGCCTTCCTCTACGGCCTTGAAATAGCCGCCCATTTGCAGCATTTCTTCTAAGAACAGCACGGCCCTTTCCTTCAGTTCCCGCGCCTTGTCGCACAGGTAGCCGTCCTTTTTCAGTTCCACCATGTCCATCAGCCCGTCCAGCCCCACATAGGTCTGTTTGGCGGTGTCGCAGGCCTCGATGTTGTAGATGTGCCACGGCACGTTGCGCCCTTCGTCGGGCGTGATGGTGGACTGTATGTCGGCGCCGGTGAGCTTGGAAATAAACATGTTCAGCACATGCGTCACCGTCGCTTCCCGGGTGGAGGATTCGATGTACTTGGTGTTCATCTGCGCGCGCATGCGGTAGCCCTGAAACATTTCGCGCAGCGCCACGGCGTAGGGCAGGTCGATATGCACTGAGGGCGCGGGCGTCGCCGTGGGCGGCACGGTGGACAGGCAGATGTTCTCCTTCGGCACCCCGCACTTTTCGGAAAAGCGCGCGTTGATGGCGTGCTGTACCATCAGTTCCGGCATCACCTTCCACGCGTCGCGCGCGGTGGCGTTGGCGTTATGCGCGCCGTCTATCTGCGCCATACCCGCGTAGGCGATGAGCGTTTTGGATTCGCAGGCGTCCACAAAGCTGCGCACCATGTTGATGTTGCGGTAGATCACGTTGTACTGCGGGTCCTGATGGCAGCCGTTGACGCCCTCCTCGGCGAACATGACGGCGATATCCGGCCCGGCCACGCCCGATACATAGCTGTGGTAGTTGATGGGGCGGCCCACCTCGTCCTCGATCATGTCGAGGGCCTTGCGCTGGGCGCGCACCTGCTTGCGGCTGATGGGCACGCCGCCGATGCCCTGCGGCGTCCCCTCGATCAGGCCGTCCATGTGGCTCTGGCCCGCCGTGCGGATAACCATGATATGGTCGGCCCCGTGGTGGGCGGCCATGCGCATCCTGCGGATATCATCCTCAAACCGGCCCGAAGCGATCTCGGTGGTGATGACCGGCAGGGGCTGGGGGTCGATGTTGCCAAAATTGTGCGCGGGCGGCAGCGGCACCGAGCGCTTAAGAGGCGTGGAACAATCCTTGTAGGTAAACTGATCCATTTTTAGACCCGGCGCGGGGGTGCGCCACGTCCAGCCCCTGCGGCGCGGGCGATAGCGCTCTAAATCTTTTAATATCTCGCGCACGTCGATCTGTTCGTTTTCGGGCAAACGGTACATGATCGCGCCTCCTCTCCGAAGGCTTGCAGCGCCTCCTGTTTCAGTTCCCCGCCGATGAGCTTTTCCCCCGCCTCGCGCAGGGTGAGATGCCTGTCCCTGCTCAGCCTGTACACCACATGGCCAGCGCCATGGCGGAGAAGGCCGTATTCCGCGCAGAAGTCCACAATGGCCTTGGCTTCCAGAGAAGAAAAGCCCATGCGCAGCAGCACGCTGCGCTCGATGGCGGGCGAAGTATGGGTGCGGCCCATCTGAAGCATGGGGTCGGTCAGCTGATCGACCAGAGACCAGAACCTTTCATGCAGCTGTTCATCCGAAAGGCCCTGCAAATGCGCCCGGCGCGCTTCAAAATCGTCGTCTCGTTTCATACGTCCTCCCTTTCCCTGAGGGCAGCGCGCACAAAGGCCTCGTCCGCCCTCGTTTCCTCCGTGAGGAAGCGCACGTCCATATCCCGCACCTCGCCCGGGAAATGCCTGCGCGCGTTGGCGATCAACGAAAGGCGCAGGCGGCCCATATCGGCGGGCTGCGCCTTGATGTCTTCAGGCGTCTTTGGCAATATGATGTTCTTGCCCGGCACTTCTTCCCTTGGGTCGCCAAAGAAGATATCGATGCCGTTGCGGCGCGCAAAGCTCAGCTGCGCGTTGTGGTGCTTGCCCGCGCCCGTGTACTCCGTTTCCTGCACCACGATGGCCTTGTCCTTGGGCAGCGTCTGGGACAGGCTGAACGCGGCGGCAAGGCTGGTGTTGCCCGCAGGCCCCCGCTCCATGCCCTCCAAGCGCGCCAGGGCTTCGGTGATAAAGAAGACTTCGCCCTGCGTCACGGTGTAATAGCTGGCCATGTAGCGGAGGGGCCTTGCCGCGCTGCGCGGCACGTCGGAGCGGTCGGGCCAGGTGGCGAAGGGCATCCCAAAGCCGGTGTGGCCGGTGGTGAAGCTTTTTAAATTGAACTGGGCGTCGCTGGCCATGTGCAGGCCCTTTAGGTTGACGCTGGCCGCCACCACGGGCGCATGGCAGCCCGCCTTCAAAAGGCCCCGCGCCGTGCCCGTCAGGTTGCCGCCGCCCGCGTTGGTGGCGATCACCATATCGGGATCGCGGCCTTCTTTTCGCCTGAACTGCTCCGCAATCTCCGCGCCCAGCGTTTCGATGCCGAGGATGGCGTAGGGCGTGTACAGCGAAGCGTTGAACCAGCCCGTATCTTCCAGCAGGCGCAGGAACACGTAGAACAGCTCCGGCCCTACGGTCAATTGCAGCACCTCCGCGCCCAGCGCCTCGCACTTGCGCGCCTTTTCCACGATCTCGGGCTGCCCGAGGCCGCGGCCGTCAAAGCATTCCTGCACGACGATGCACTTCAGGCCCGCCTTGGCCGCGCAGCTGGCCACCGCCGCGCCGTAGTTGCCGCTGGTGGCGGTGACGACGCCCTTAAAGCCCAGCTTTTTGGCCATCGCCACGCTGACGGCGGCGCGGCGCGCCTTAAAGCTGCCCGAGGGATTGGACGCTTCATCCTTGACAAAGATGCGCGCGCCATAGCCTTGGGGGGCGCAGCTTCTTGCCAGCGCCGTCATGTTTTTGAGTTCGATCAAGGGGGTATGCCCGATGGCGTAATCCTGCTGGATCCTGTCCACATCCTCCAGGGAAAGCCCGGGCGCCGCCATCATGCCCTCGTAATCAAAGGCGATGCCGCCCGATTCGAAGCGCCCGTAGTCTATCCCAACGGCGGCCTTCATGATATCCCCGCGCCGCGCCATCACGGCTTCGTAGCTGTTATCCCGCATCCCGGCCTCCGAACAGCCGCTGCACGGCCATGTCGCCCGCCCGTTTCAGCTCCGGCACAAAGTCGCCGAAGCCGTGCTCAAAGTGCAGCCCGTCCTTCAAAAGCACGCCCGTTTTCCGGCGGCCCGACGCGGTGATGACTTCGCAGCGTTCCCCATATGCCGCGGGGTTCACCAGCTCGCCCTTCACCCACATTTCCAGCGGCACCTTTTTGGTGTCGTCCGGCACCTGCGGCGCGCGCTCATCAGGCTCTAAGATCACGCGGTGTATGCGCACCCATTCCCCTTTTTCAGGCATCGTTCCGCCCTCCAAACGCGATGTCGCGGTAGTCGCCCATTACGCACCGCGGGACGGGCAGGTCGAGCATGGACAGAAGGCCGGGGCGCGCCGCCACCACAAAGGGCAGCATATTGCAGGCCATGGCGATGGTGCCCTTGCCGCCGTCCACCTCGGGCCTGATGGCCATGCTGACGGGCGGTTCGCCCGTTAAGGTAATGTAGTCGCCCGTATCGACGCCGCCCAGCTGCGGCTCGATCTGCTGGGGATGGACGAGGCTGATCTTTTCCACGTCCCCTTCCCCCGCCTGCGCCGTCATGCCGACGCCGGCCACATGGCCCTTGGCGGCAAAGCCGTAGGGGCTTTCCCTGTCCACCTCGGTGATGATGGGCAGCATCTGCTGCTTGAAAAAATCCAAATGAAAGCCCAGCGCTTTTGCGATCATGCCGCTGGACTCGGCAAAACCGACGTGCCCGGCAAGGGTGCCGTTCTGCACGCCCTCATCGAAGGCCTCTTTGGTGATGCCGATGCCCTGTTCGTCCATCACCGCCTTGCCGAACGGGCTTAAGCTGTTGACGCGCTCGCAGCGCACGTGGCTTACCTCCGTCATGCAGCCGGACAGGCAGACGGCGAGCAGGTCCATCATCATGCCGGGGTTGATGCCGGTGCCGAGGATGCTGACGCCATTTTCCTTGGCGATGGCGTCCATCTTTTCGCTCAGCTCCGGGCTTTGCGCCCAGGGCCACGACATTTCCTCCGCGATGGTGAGCACGTTGACCTTGTGCCCGCACGCCAGCTTGACCTTTTCAAACACGTCTTTGACAAAGGAGTTGGTGGCCACCACGCACAGGTCGGGGCGGCGGGACAGCAGGGCGTGGATGTCGTCCGTCACCACGGCGTCGGGGCGCTCCCCCCTTTCCTCGCCAAGCAGCGCATAGATGCTCCTGCCCGCCTTGCCGGGGGCAGTGTCGCAGACACCCGTCAACTCAACGCCCTTTCTGTGTATCAGCACCCTTGCGATGCCGGAGCCCATGGCGCCGAAGCCCCAGAGGGCGACCTGTACGTTTCTCATGACAGCCTCCTTTAATATGTTGTTGTATGATGTTTAGAAAATTACTGGCGGCCGATGGTGGCCACCATCACCGCCTTGATGGTATGCAGGCGGTTTTCCGCTTCGTCGAATACCTTGCTCTGCCTGGAGCGGAACACTTCGTCGGTCACTTCCATTTCGGTCAGCCCGTATTTTTCGTAGATGTCCCTGCCCGTCGTGGTTTCCAGATCGTGGAAGGAGGGCAGGCAGTGCAGGAAAATGCAGTCGGGGTTGCCCGTCTTTTCCATCACTTCGCGGGTGACGCGGTATTTCTGCAAAAGGTTGATGCGCTCCTCAAACCGCGCTTCTTCGCCCATGGAGACCCACACGTCGGTGTAGACGGCGTCCGCGCCCTTGACGGCCTCGATGTCTTCCGACAGGTTGATGACCGCGCCCGTTTCTTCGGCCAGCGCCCGCATGTCCGCCACCAGCTTTTCATCGGGGAAGAGCGATCTTGGGGCAACGGCGGTGAATGTCATGCCCAGCTTGGCCGCGCCGATCATCAGGGAATTGGCCACGTTGTTGCGCGCGTCGCCCAGAAAGGCCAGATGGCAGTGGCGCAGGGGCTTGGCGGCGTTTTCCTGCAGGGTCAAAAAGTCGGCCAGAATCTGCGTGGGGTGATACAGGTCGGTCAATCCGTTCCACACCGGCACGCCCGAAAAACGGGCAAGGTCTTCCACCGTCTTCTGCGAGAAGCCCCTGAACTCAATGCCGTCATAGAAGCGGCCCAGCACCTTGGCGGTGTCCTCCAGCGATTCCTTTTTGCCCATCTGGCTGTTGCTCAGGAAGGTGGCGTTGCCGCCCTCATCCCAGCAGGCCGTTTCAAAGGCGCACCGCGTGCGGGTGGACGTTTTTTCAAACAGCAGCACGATGTTGCGGCCCGCCAGCAGGTCGCCCCGGATGCCCGCGCGCTTTTTGTTTTTGAGGTCGCGGGCAAGATCCAGCATGTAGTGGATTTCGTCGGGGGTAAAGTCCTTGAGCGTCAGAAAGCTGCGTCCTTTCAGGTTCACGGGCATGGGGTGGTTCCTCCTTTAATTGTTTATAGTGCTATGTTCTCTGATTGTAATCAGTACGGGTTATTGCATAAAGTAAAACAGGTGATTTGCCATAGCAAAACATACGCCTGTCATTATGCTGCCACATAAGTCAACTTCAAACCGTGACCATTTGTCACACGTTGACTATTTTCCGTTTGTAAACGCTGTTTTTTAAGAAGCTGCACCGTTTTATTTCCCCTCGCTTCGCACAAACGGCATGCTCATGCAGCGGGGGCCGCCGCGGCCCCGGCCCAATTCGGCGCCGGGCACCTCGATGGTGGTAAGGCCATGGTCGCGCAAAATGGCGTTGGTCACGCTGTTGCGGTCGTACACCACCACGCGGCCGGGGGCCACGCACAGGGTGTTGCTGCCGTCGTTCCACTGCTCGCGCTCGGAAGCGATCCTGTCCGACCCGCCGCAGCGGATCAGCGTCACCTTGTCCACGTTCATGTTTCTGGCCAGCACGTCGGAAAGCGTGCCCTGCTGCTCCTTTACGCGGACAGCGCCGTCTTCCCTGTCCAGCCGCCACAAACGCAGGGTGGGTAGGATGCCGGGGTGCACGGTGAACACCGTCCTGTCCACCTGCGTAAACACGGTGTCCAGGTGCATGTAGGCGCGCATGTTGGGGATGTCGGCGGCAAGGATGGCGGCAAATCCGCTTTCCTCATCTTTGAACAGGCGCTCGGCCAGCAGCTCGATGGCTTCGGGCGTGGTGCGCTCGGAAATGCCCACCATCAATAATCCCCCGCCCAGGCACAGGATGTCGCCGCCCTCGATGCTGAAGGGCGAAGCGGGGTCGTAATACAGGGGGACACGGCCCGCATACTCGTTGTGATACTTGAACACATAGCGGCCGTAGATCGTTTCCCGGCGGCGCGCGCCCGCCTTCATGCTGCTGATGACCGCGCCATGGCCGATGACCGAGAAGGGGTCCCGGGTAAAATACAGGTTGGGAATGGGGTCTAAAATAAACCGCAGTTCGTCGCCCCGCGCACGGACCAGCGGATGGCGGCCGTTCAGCTCCAATTCGCGGTCGGTCACGCCCGACATGGTCTTTAATACCAGCTCTTTTTCGTCCTCGATGCCGTTTAGCAGCTTTACCAGCTCTTTTTCGTAATACCGGCCAAGCCCGCCCGATTCACGGATAAAATCTCGGATGAACTGCTGCTTGAGCGCCTTATCCTGCCTGAGCGTTTCTGCCGTCATATCCTCGATGTACAGCACCTCCGCGCCCTCTTTGCGCAGGGTGTCGGCGAAGGCGTCATGCTCCTTCTGCGCGCCGTGCAGGTAGGGGATGTCGTCAAACAGCATACGCCTCAGGTGGTTGGGCGTCAGCTGTTCCAGCTCCGCTCCCGGCCTGTGCAGCAGCACTTTTTGGAGATCAGAAACCTCGCTTTGTACGGACAGTATCATGCTGATTTCTCCTCATGTTTTTTCTGTTACAGCATATCACATTTCCGCCGTTTTGCATAGAAGAAATGTATATGCATAAAAAATATTCATTTTTAGTATAAAAAATTATTTTCGAAACTATGCTTCTGCGCCGCGTCAAAAGCGTCCTTCAAGTACGGATATTCCGCGCAGGCCGTTATCAGCGCGCGCAGATTATCCATGTCCTCCCGATCGGCATTGCGAAGGAAAGCCTTCAGCATCCCATCGGAATACGTCCCGCCGGGGTTGGCCCGGTAGGCCTGATTGTTATCAAAATTGGGCGCAAGGCGCAGAATGTCGCCCGTTACCGCCGAACGGATCACGCCAAAGTTGCGCATATGCCGGTCGGTATTGGCAAACAGCGCGTCCGCCGCCATCAGCTTTTTCCACGCGGACAGGATGGGTGCGCCAAGGGAAGCCATATTGCGGCCCACCGTTTCCTCGTCGTCCCCTACATTATCAAACATATAGCGCAGGGAATCGTAGGGTTCAAAAAACTCGTCCGGGCCTACAAAGTTTCGGCTCTTCACGCGCTTTCTGTAGCTGCCCACATACCGGTATTCGGCGGCATCCCAATGGAGGGCGCGCAGTACGCGGCTGATGTTGACTTCGCTCTTTGTCGCGTTTGAGGATTGCAGCTTATACAGCCACCACTCGCCGTCCTCATACGCCCACGTTTTGGTAAAGCTGCCGTCGGTGGAAACATTGGGCGTCACGATGTGCGCGCGCCTTAACGAGGTATCGCTCGACAGCAGGATAAAGCTGCTGACCATTTCCTGTTCTTTGGGATCGCACAGTTTATGGCGGGGAATAAACTCCCCTTCTTCAAAGCAGGTAAAGGTATCGGTCACGCTGAACATATGGGTCATCAGCGCCACGGTCAGCTTATCCCATGTGCCCATCAGCGTTTTTACCATCTGGCGGTGCATCAGGACATTCAAATCAATGGCGCGTTCCCTGACCCACAGCGTAAAGCCGTCGGGCGTCGCCCGGCACAGCTGTTTGGGCAAAATTTCAGGGCGGAGGGGCGTGAAGCTTTTTACCATGCCCCGCTCAACCGCAAACGTTGCGGCTTCAACATCATTGTTGTACAGCGCATAGAGTTTCACGTTCATCCCTCCGCCCCATTTTGCTATATGATAGCATAGCGGCGGTCAGTAATCCAGCGTTTCCCCCGTCATCTTTTTCCATGTATTGCGGATCACCTTCTGGTTGGTGACGCCATAGTTGGGGTCGTTTTTCTGGGCCTCCTCCATGTCCCTCAAAAAGTGTACGCACAGGTGGCCGTCAAAGCCGTTGTCGGATATGCTGCCGCTCAGGTGCGGCCTGTTATGCATCGTTGCCAGCGTCCACGCGCCGTTTGGCAGTTTCACATACACGGCGTTCACGTTCCAGGAGGGCGCGCCGAAGGCCTTGTTCATGCGCTGGGTATCGGCAAGGGTCAGCGGCTCGGCGTCCATATGGCGGCCCAAAGAATAGGCGCGCAGGGTAAAGGATGCGCCGCTGGCCGGATGGTACACGATCAGGCGCTGGCCGGCGCTGATGGACGGCTTCACCTCTTTAAACCAGTGCAGCAGCTTCACGTTGCCGGGCGCGGAGCCCTGCGGGCCGCCGCCCGTAGAACCGCCGCCGGCCGTATAGGGCTTGGCGCTGTCCGAGTACAGCAGCTTCTGCATGTTCACATCGGCAATGCCGGTGGTTTTAAGGCCATTGATCTGCTGGAAGGAAACCACCGCGTCATGCGTGCCGGTGCCGAATACGCCATCCACCGCCAGCGCGTAGCCCAGCGCCTTCAGCCGCTGCTGGAGCAGCGTCACCAGCTTGTCTGCGCCGTCCCGGCTGTCGATTTTCAGCGTCACATATGTTGACGGCTGATCGGCGGGCGGTGCCGCCGTCGGTGCAGGCGCCTCTGTCGGCGCAGGCGTTTCACCCGTTTTGGAAATCGCAAGGAACTTTGTCATCACATAGCCCATCCGCCCCTTGTACTGCACGCGGCACCAGGTATCGCCGATGCTGAACACGGGCAGCGTTTCGCCGTGCGGAATGGCCGCGATAAAGTAGAGGCCCGATGTATTGGGCTGGGAGCGGAAGTTAAGCGTCCTTTTACCCGTTGTCGCCACCACAGCCGTCGCCACCTGCCCGCCGCCCGGGTTTTCTGTGGGCGGAACAGTCGGAGCGGCCGTCGGCTGCGCCGTCGCGGTGGGCAGGCTGCCCGCCCGTTTGGCGGACGCGGAAAACAATCGGCTCAGCGTGGTTTCGCCCGCCGTGCCGTCGGCTTTAAGGCCGTTGAGCGTCTGAAACATCGCCACCGCGTCGCGGGTTTTGGGGCCGTACACGGCATCCGCCCGCGCGATGGGGTAGCCAAGGTCGATCAGGCGCTGCTGAATCACGCGCACGCCCGCCGCCTCGTTGCCCAGGCGATAGGTGCCGCTGGGTCTATTAGGAATAACCTGCCCCACATTGGGGGCGTCGGTCGGCTGCGCAGGCCCCTTAGTGGGCGCAGGCGCGGCGCTGGGCAGGGGGGCCGTTGTGGGGGCGGGGGCCGCCGTCTGCGCGGGGGCTCGCTTGGCGGAGGAGGAAAACAGCAGCTTCATCGTGCCGGGCCCCGCTTTGCCGTCCGCTTTCAGCCCGTTGACAGCCTGAAACAGCGCCACCGCTTCCTTCGTTTTATAGCCGTACACCGCGTCGGCCCGCGAAATGGGATAGCCAAGGTCTTTCAAGCGCTGTTGAAGGGTACGCACGCCCTCCGCTTCGTCGCCCAGCCGGTAGATACCGCCCGCAAAATCGGGCACGGTCTGCGCCCGGGGCGCGGCGGTGGGCTGCTGGTTTGCGATGGCGCCGGGCTTAAACTGCGGGGCCAAACGGAAAAGCTCGCTCAGCGTCGCGCTGCCCGCCTTGCCGTCCGCCGTCAGGCGGCGTGCCTTCTGAAACGCCGTTACGGCCTGCTCGGTCTGCGCGTCATACACCCCGTCCAGCCGAACCGCGTACTGTAAAAAGGCAAGCGCCTGCTGCATGTTTTTTACATCGGCGCTGCTTTCGCCGGGCCTTAACACCCGGTAGTATTCGGCGCAAGCGCCCGCCGCCGTCAAAACAAAGGCAAAAAATATCAGCAAGAAGCGTCGTATGTTTCTGATCTTCAACATCATCACCGCCTGTTCGAATGTTTACAGGCGTAGGATATCACTATATGTCCTTTTTGTAAATAGTTATTACGTTTTTGTTACATTTTGTTTCGTGTGTTATCCTCTTTTCTTGACAGACGGCGCACCCCCTCTTATAATCTCCTCATTCCATTAAAGGAGATCACGCATGAAACGAGCGATCACATTCGGTATACTGGCCCTGCTGCTGTTCACTTTTTTTCCGGCGACGGCCGAAAGCGATATGCGCATCACCACCGAAACGCTGCCCGACGCCATGGCAGGCATATTCTATAACGCCAAGCTGGAAGGCGTATGCGAGGGCGAAAAGAACTTTGCCCTTGCCTATACCAACGAGGGCGTAACAGGCAGCCCGGCGGGGTTAAAGCTTACGCACTCGGGCACGCTGTACGGCAACCCCACCACACCCGGCACCTATTCTTTCTCGGTCTGCATGGCCAGCGGCACCCGGGACGTGTACAAGACCCTCACCCTCACCGTGCTGCCCTTTGACGAAAGCCGCTTAAACCGCGGCGGCACCAATGAAAATATCATCGGCACCGGCATGGACAGCGTGGTGGGCGTCGCCAACGCCCTGCAGGGCGGCAACGCGGCCATGGAGGGCGATACCGTATACTTTATCAATAAGAAAGGTTTCCTCATGCAGAGCGAGCCGCCGTACAAAAAGGCGGCCAAGCGCTTCAAGGCCACCGAATACCGCATGATGGATTATGCGCTCGGCAGCCTTTACTACTACCAGCGCTATCTGGAACAGCGCGGCGCCAGCGAAGATCTGAGCGACAGCAAATACACCACCCGCATCGCCAAAGACCCCCTGGGGACCAAGGGCCGCATGACGCTGATGAGCCTCAGCCAGAAAGAAGCCTCCCACCTGTCCGCCGCAGAAAAAACGCTGCTGTTCATCAGGGGCGATAAAAACGGCGTGATGACGCGCGTGCCCTACGAAGGGCAGGACGGCATCCCCATGCACGTTTACCACGAGGGCCGCGAGCTGTACGCCGCCGAAGCCATCCCCTACAAGGGCTTTGCCTACTTTAAGGCTGAGCACGACGGCCGCGTCTACCGCTGCTATCTGGATGGCGAACTGTGCTCCCCCGTGACCGAGGACAGCGTCACCTCCTACACCATCGCCGTCACCAACGGCATGGAGGTGCTGTGCTACGCCGATAAAAACGGCGATCTGTACGCCGTAAGCCTTGAAGGCACGCTGAAAACGCGGCTGAAGGGCTTAAGCGGCGGCCACCTCAACGCAGATGAAACCTACCTGTATTTTACCGACGCGAAGAACAAAAACCGTCCCACCCGCGTCAACCTCTCCTTGTACAACGGGGCGACGGCGCTCAGCGACATCAGCGCCGATCAGCTGTACGTCTTCGACGGCCACCTCGTGTTCCACAAGGCCAAAAGCCGGGAATTCTATCTGATGCCCAAAACCCCCGGCGCGGAAGCCGTAAGGCTTAACAAGGATTGACGGTTCGGTGCGGCAAAAAAGCGGCGGACGCCGCTTTTTTTGCTGCCATACAATATAAGACATTTCCTCAAGGCTACACCCCTTAATCGTTCTGCATGTTCTATCGTTTGAGCATTACAGCCGCACAGAAGCCTCCGTAACAATAGCCCCTTCCCTATCCACTTCCAGCGCCATCGCCTGCCAATTGCCGGGGATGGCTTTTATGTTTTCAGCCATGGCTTTTTCAAACCCCTCGTCCTGATAAACGCACATCAGGGTGGGGCCTGCGCCGCTTATAAAGAAGGCGTCGCAGCCAAGGGCGCTTGCGGCCTTTCGCACGTCCTCCGCATTGGGAATAAGCGGAAAACGGTAAGGCTGGTGGATGCGGTCACGCAGGGCAAGGGCGATTAAACCCATATCCCCCATTTCCAGCGCTTTGATGAGTACGGCGGCGCGGCCTATGTTATGCACTGCATCAGCCCTGTTGATCTGTGCGGGCAGCGCCGCCCGCGCTTTGGCGGTGGGCAGGGAAAAGCCCGGCACAAGCGCCAGAAACTTAAGCGACGGATGCACGGGGGCAGGCACGGACACCACGCTGTCCCCCTCCGTCAACGAAAGGCGCAGGCCGCCGAATACGGCGGCCGCGGCGTTGTCGGGGTGCCCCTCGATGGCCGCCGCCATGTCCAGCATTGTTTCTTTGGACAGCGCCCGGCCGCTGAACTGGCCCGCCGCCGCCACGCCCGCCACAATCAGCGCCGCGCTGGAACCCAGCCCCCGCGCGGGCGGGATGGGCGAAATGATGGTTAGTTTTACCGGCGGCAGGGCAAGGCCCAGCCTTTGCGCCGCAAAGCGCAGGGCGCGCAGCACAAGGTTGTTTTCGTTGGCATATTGGGGCGGGCAGCCCGCGACCGACGTTTTTTCGGCAATTTCAAAGGTAAAAGTCGCCCGCAGGTTCAGCGCGCAGCCAAAGCAGTCAAAGCCGGGGCCGATGTTGGCCGTCGTGGCGGGCACGGAAATCGTTACCACGCTGTTTCCCCCGTCTTTCCTTCCACATAGGCGCGCATGTTGTCGCAAGCGATCACATCCGTATGCAGCGGCGCTTTGCGGCGCAGCCCGGCCAATGATGCGGGCACGGGCAGCCCCAGCGCCTCCCCCATGGCTTCGGGGGCGGAAGCGTCCATGGGCAGCGCAACGCCCAGCGCGCCCGACACCGCCTCGGGAAACTTAAAGGGCGAAGCGGTGGACAGCACCACGCAGGGGCGGCTGCCCTTTTTTGTCTGCATCACATGGTAGGCGGCGGCGGTATGCGGATCCATCAGATAATGATGCTCCTCCCATACGCTCAGCATGGCCTGCATCGCCGCCCGGTCGCCCGCGCTGCCCGCGTCAAACGTCGCGCGGATGCCGCGCATCACGCTGTCCGGCACACGGTACCAGCCGTCCCGCTTTAATTTTTCCATGCAGGCGCGCACCATGGCGCTGTCCCCGCCCGATTCGAAAAACAAAAGACGCTCCAAATTACTGGACACCAGAATATCCATGGAGGGCGACAGCGTTTTATGCAGCGGCCTTCTGCGGTCGTATACGCCCGTCAGCAGAAAATCGCTCAGCACATCGTTGGCGTTGGTGGCTACGATGAGGCGGCCGATGGGCAGCCCGCAGCGCTTGGCCATGTAGCCCGCCAATACGTCGCCGAAGTTGCCGGTGGGCACGGAAAAATCAACCGTTTCGCCCGGCTTTAAGCGTCCCGCCTGCCGCAAATGCCGGATGGCGGTAATGTAATACACCATCTGCGGCACCAGGCGGCCTATGTTGATGGAGTTGGCGCTGGAAAGCTGCGTGTTGCCGATGCTGCCCAGCGACAGGATTTCTTTTACGCCCCGCTGCGCGTCGTCAAAATCGCCGCGGATGCCGACCGCCGTGATGTTTTTTCCCTCCATGGTCTGCATCTGGGCCTTCTGCACGGGGCTGACGCCCTCCAGGGGGTAAAACACCATCAGGCGGATGCCGTCAAGGCCGCGAAAACCGCTCATGGCGGCCGAACCCGTATCGCCGCTGGTCGCGGTCAGAATCAGGATATGGCCATCCTTGCCCTTCGCCCTGTCCATCAATTGCGGCAGGGCGCACAGCGCCACGTCCTTAAAGGCGGCGGTGGGGCCGTGAAACAGCTCCATGATATGGGTTTCGCCCACGCGCTTCAGCGGGGCCACGGCCGCGTCGTCAAAGGCGCTTCCGTAGGCGGCTTCCGCCGCGGCGTCCGTTTCCGCTGTCGAAAAGCCGGGCAGCATGGCCCGAAAGACCTGTTTTGCGGTCTGTATAAAACCCCCGCCGCCCGCAGCCGAAAGGTCAGGCCATTCATCCGGCACAAACAGGCCGCCGTCCGGCGCAATGCCCTTTAGCACCGCCTCCCTGGCGTCATATTCAAACGCGCCGCTGCGCGTGCCCGCATACCGCATCGCTATCCCCCCTTTGGCACCATATTAGCATGTTTTCATAGGCCGGCATAGCGGAAACAAGAAAAAAATGCGTCAAAAATACCTTGACAAGCCCTGTCCCTTCCTGTATCATAATCCGTGCGTAAAGCAGAAGCTGCCCGCTTCTCACCCTGCGAATGCCGTTTTGCCGGGTTGCAAGGCAAACAGAGATTGTTTTGTTGGCGGGTAGCAATGCCCGCCAACTTTTTTATTCGGAGGTGCATCGGCTATCAGCAACGAGATGTTGATCAATGAGGAAATTCGTGATCGTGAAGTGCGTGTGATCGGCGCGGAAGGGGAACAGCTGGGGATCATGCCCATCGCAGCGGCATTGCAGGCCGCAGAGAACGCGAGGCTCGATCTGGTTCGCATCGTGCCCAACGCCCAGCCGCCCGTCTGCAAGCTGATGGATTATGACAAGCACCGCTTTGAGCAGCGCAAGCGCGAGAAGGAGATGCGCAAAAACCAGCGCGTCATCTCCATAAAAGAAGTGCAGCTCTCCGCCACCATCGAGGAAAACGATGTGCAGGTGAAGGCCAAGCGGGCGATCAAATTCCTGGAGGACGGCGACAAGGTCAAGGTAACGATCCGTTTCCGCGGCCGTCAGATCACCCATCAGGAGATCGGTCTGGAGGTCATGGCCGACTTCATTGAACGCACCAAAGACGTGTCGGTTGTCGAGCGCAAGCCCAGCACCGAGGGCCGCCATATGATCATGATTCTGGCGCCCAAGGCAGACAAACCGGCCAAAGCCGAGCGCTCCGCCAAAAAAGCGGAAAAAAAAGACGCATCCGAAATGCAATAATCGGAAGGAGGGAATCCCGAATGCCCAAGATGAAATCCAACCGCGGCGCCTGCAAGCGCTTTAAGGTGACCAAGAGCGGTCTGGTCAAACACAGAAAAATGAACCGCAACCATATCCTGACCAAGAAGACCACCAAGCGTCAGCGTCACCTGCGTGCGGACGGCGTGCTGGCCAACAACGCCGAAGCGCGCACGATTCGTACCCTGATACAAAAATAATCTGCCGAAGCCGGCAAGGAGGTTTTTTACATGGCTCGTATTAAGAGGGCTGTCAATGCTCATAAAAAGCGTCGCAAGATGCTTAAGCTGGCCAAAGGCTATTATGGTTCCAAGTCCAAGCAGTACCGTGCCGCCAGCGAACAGGTACGCCGTTCTCTCCGTTATGCCTACATGGGCCGCAAGATGCGCAAGCGCGATTTCCGCCGCCTGTGGATCGTGCGCATCAACGCCGCCGCCCGCCTGAATGGGATCAGCTATTCCCGCCTGATGGACGGCCTCAAGAAAAAGGGCGTCGACATCAACCGCAAGATGCTGGCCGACATGGCCATCAACGACGCCGCCGCCTTTGCGCAGCTGGCCGACATGGCCAAGCAGTAATCACGCGGCATCCCAAGAGGCTTCGGCCTCTTTTTTGTAGGCGCAAAGATATAGTTGTTTGACAGCCCCTTGCCAAAGCGCCTATACTGACACCGTGGAAAATATCTTCCGCAAAACCAACGAAACGAGGAAATGTTTTGACAGAAAAAGCAAACCTGTTTGCCCAACTGGAGGCGTCCGACGAGGTGCTGAAGGCCCTTGAAGACATGGGCATCACCACGCCGACCACGGTGCAGAGCGAGACCATTCCCCTGATGATGCAGGGGCATGACATCATTGCCATCGCGCCCACCGGCACCGGCAAAACGATCGCCTTCGGCATCCCCATGCTGGAGTATATCAGCCTCACCGACCAGCGCGTGCAGGAAGTGGTGCTGGCCCCCACGCGCGAATTGGCCATGCAGATCCATCAGGAGCTGAGCGCCCTTGCAAAATACATCCCCAAGGTACGCATCGCGCTGCTGTACGGCGGCCAGCCCCTGTCGCGGCAGTTAGGCCGGCTCAAACAGAAGCCGCAGATCGTCGTCGCCACGCCGGGCCGCCTTTTGGATATGATGGCGCGCGGCCACCTTCGTCTGGACGCCGTACACACCCTGGTGCTGGACGAGGCCGACGAAATGCTCAAAATGGGCTTTGTCAGGGACGTCACCAAGGTGCTGGAAGCGACGCCCGCCGATAAGCAGATCGTCATGTACTCCGCCACCACCAACCAGGACGTGATGACCATTTCCTGGAAATATCAGCACGATCCGATGGAGATCACGGTGGAAGCCGTCAAAGAGGATAAGCCGAAGATATTCCAGTACATGTTCCACACCACGCGCGAAAAAAAGATGGAGCATCTGCTGTATCTGCTGGACGCCGACGAATACAAGCGCGTGATGATCTTCGCCAACACCAAGTTCATGGCGCAGAAGCTGTGCAGCGCCCTGCAAAAGCAGGGGTACGCCGCCCAAGCCCTGCACGGCGATGTGCGCCAGAGCCAGCGCACGCAGATCATGAACGATTACAAAAAGGGCAAGTTCCCCATCCTCGTCTGCACCGACGTAGCTGCCCGCGGCATCGACGTGTACGATGTGGAGGCCGTGATTAACTACGACCTGCCGGGTGAAAACGAGTACTACCTGCACCGCATCGGCCGCACGGGCCGCGCCCGCCGCACCGGCGCCGCCTTTTCGCTGATGACCTTCCAGGAAAGCGTGCGGATGGACGAAATCAACCGCTACATCGACGCCCAGCCCGAAGAGCTGCATTTTGACAGCCTTGGCGTGCTGTGCCGCAAAGATGATACGCCTTTCTTTGAAAACGTGTAAGCATCTCCCAAAAAGAAGTTCGGCAGACCGATGGTCTGCCGTTTGTTTTTTGAGGGAATAAGTTTCATATAGATAACAGCTTCAATATACACCAAATGCCAAACAAATGAGCCTTGGTAGATACAGCTATTTCATCTCTATCATTGAAGCAGGAAATACAGAATACTAAAACGTTGAAACATGCCGCAAGATATGCTAAAGTTACAGGGATGTCAATGGAAAACGCCGTTGAAGTTATCACTGTGGCAATCAATACCGGGCTTGTTAAAACAGCCCAGCGGGCAACCGACGTACTTGTTAAGCTTGGAGATGCTGCTGCTACGGATAGCCGCATGGTTGCGTAAAAGAACCATGCATTGTCCCTCCGCATGGTGACATGCGGAAGCAAACCTACTTGTTCGGAAAAACCCCCGAGAGGGGCAATTCCGATGTGTTGAAAATCGCCAAAAAAATAGAGGTATTGAATATGAAGAAAGCCATGATCGTGATCGCGTTGATTTTGTTGTCCGCTGGCATCGCGTGGATGATCGACGAGAAGCCTTTTTCTAAGGCAAAAGAAGAAGATATCCGCGTTTTGTCGGCAATAGAGGTAAAATGGTCGCAGGTTGCAAAAGTGCGCAACGATCATGATTTAAATTCAGAGGAAAGCGGAGCGCTGTTTTTTGCAACAGCCATTAACGAGATCTATCCATATTTGAGGAGTTCAAAAGATTATGCTGACAGCTTCAAATTTCTTCAAGGTGTTAAAGAGAATCCGGAAAAATATAAGTTTCACATATTAACGGAGTCAGGCTACGGAATAATAGATAGCTTTAACGGCAAAAGAAGCATGTCAATATATGCCGCTTATAATTCAGCAAGATACGGACTTTTTGAATCGAACCAAAAAGGATATTATATGTCGGCACTCGAATTACCAGAAGGAATTATATCTGTTAGCCCAGATAAAATAGCGAAACTCATACAGCAATAAACAATGCCTTTGGCGAGGCTCAACACGGTAACGACTGAGCGTCGCACAGACAACTGTGCGGCCACGGTAGGCATCCGGGACACCGGATGATGATACAGTCTGTTCTGCAACGTATCGGAAGCGTGCTTTTACGGCACGCTTTTTTAAGTTGCAGAGACAGGAGGAAACTCCTGTCCGCCTGTCATATACAGGTCATAAAAGCAACAGAAAGGCACAGGAAATTTCAGCAGCAATTCAGCGCAGCGCATCAGTTGCGCAGGAAGCCGGTGTGGACTTTGAACACTTGGCGACATGGATCACCATCATATCTGAAAGAACAAGGCTGAGCGCCGATGTGATCGGCACATCCATACAATCCATCCTTGCCCGTCTGCACCAGATGCGCAAGAGCGGCGCACCATAAGGAGGATACGCAAATTGGAGCATTGAAATATAAAAGTGCAGCATTCCTTTGTTTCGGCTGGAATACTGCACTTATCATATAGGTGTATTTACTGTAAGTCCGTTTAAGAAAACAGCTTGATATTACTGCCCCGCGCTCGCGCTGTCGGCAAAGGCGGTGATAAAGTCGGGGCAGCTGAAGGTGCCGCAACCGATGAGCGAAGTATCCTTAACGCCCAGCTGCAATACGATGTGATTATCATACTCAATCAGCAGCGCCTGTTTGGTCGATTTGCTGCCGCTACCCTTGTAGACGGCGTTGCCTAAAATGCCCATCAGGGTGTCGATGGCCGCGGGGTCTGTAACCGTGCCGACGCCCGACAGCTGCAATGCCTTGATGCTGCCCGAGCCCAGCGTATCGGTCAGCCTTTCGCCGCCCAACACGGCGTTGCCGCTAAAGGATACGCGCTGGAACACGCGCAGTTCGCCCTCCACCATGGCGGCCGCGGCGGCGTTCTCCATGCCGCGCACCTGATAGACGGGCGTGCCCTCCGGCACGATGTTGCTGACCACCTTGCTTGAAGCGTCTTCCAAAGCGGGTTCATCGGTAAAAGCGTTCACGCTGCCAAGGGACGCGCCCAGCATATCGGCGTCGATGGAGGTGGGGTTGGTCAGCAGCCGATAGTACCGCCCCTCTGCCGCTACCATGGGGAAGTTTGCGCCCTTACCCTGCGCCCACAGGCCCAGGTAGGCGGGCGACGTATCCTTGCTGAGGGTAACGCTGCCGCGCGGCACAGCCAGAGCGACCGCCGTCTTGCTTTCTTCCATAGCGGCATAGGGTACGCCCGCCGACATGGTGGCCATTTCGGGCAGCGCCGCTTCTTCGGGGCGCAGGGCAAAATAGCCGGAAGCCGCTACCAGCAAAAAGGCGCAAGCCAGCGCGGCGGCGCGCTGCAGCGAAAAAGAATGCCGTTTTACGGGGGCCGTGCGGGCGTTCAGGATGCGCTGAAAGCTGCCCTCGGACGGCGTAAGGCCGCCCAGCATCTCATCGGCTACCTGTTTTAAATCTTCTACCCTGTTCATTGTTCCTCGTCCCCTTCGGTCAGCAGTTGTTTCAGTTTCGTCCGGCCGCGCGACAGGCGGCTGGCGATGGTGCCGGACACCGTGCCCAGCATCGAAGCGATCTCCTCAATGGAAAAGCCCTGATAGTAATACAGCAAAAATACTTCGCGCGTGTCGGGCGGCAGCGTATGCACCGCCTGCATCAGCGCCTGCTTCTCGATGTGCCGGTCGATTTCGCCCTCGCCGTCGGGAATCATTTCCAGCGCCTTTTCCCCCAGCAGCACGCGCTTGGCCCAGCCCGACCGCCACTGGTCGCGGCACAGGTTGAGCGCGACGGTCAGCAGCCACGCCTTTTCCTTGCCTTCTTCCAAAACGGGGTTTCTGGTCATCAGGCGGATGAAGGTTTCCTGCATCACATCCTCGGCCTGCTGGCGATTGCCCAGATAGAAGTAGCTGACCCTCAGCACGTCGCTGGCATAGCGCTCGTACAGTTCGGCAACAAGGGCGCTGTCACCGCGTACCTGGTTCCCTTCACCCATATAACGAACCGCCCTTCCCTTTCATTGCATCCATCACAACTTTTTTGCGTCGGTTTTTTCCTGAAAACGCTTTAAATCCACAATAGCGCGCTCGTGCGTACCTTCACCGATCAGGCCCTTTTCGTCATAGGCCGACACAGAAAAAGAAATCATCCGGCCGTTGGCCGAAACGGCGGTCACTTCGGTTTCCGCCCACGCGCGCATCCCCACCGGGGTGGCCGCAACGTGCCTGATGTTCAGCGCCGTCCCCACGGTTGTTTTCCCTTCTTCCAGATACGGCTTTACGCTGTCCTGCGCGGCCTTTTCCATCAGCGCCGCCATGATGGGCGTAGCAAGCACGCTGGCTTCGCCGCTTCCTACGTTCAGCGCTGTCCTGTCTTCCGTTACGATGATCTCCGTTTTTCCTTTGATGCCCTGGGCCAGCATGGTTTCACCCTCCACGATTTGATACGCACAGTGTACATCATCAGGCGCGGTGCGCGCAAGGCCGGGGGTGAGGGCATCCGCTATCTGTGCCGCATCGGCCATCATGAAAGGGAACTGTGGTTTTCGCACGGGCTGTGGTTTGTGGAGAAACACAACATCTGCGCCACATGATATTATGTTAGTGCAATAAGAATCATTGGTATTTTCTATGGCATTCGTCAATCTTCCCTTCAATTGATTTGCATATCACCATGCTTGCATTCCAAATGACAGTCAACATACAATTAATTGGGTGACCTTCAATGAAACATTGGGAACACGAACTCCCCCAGCAGACCTATGAATAGATGACACCTGATAAGTGCATGCAACCTCTAGTACAAAAAAGTGCTATATCTACAATGCAAAACTATAATATTTAAGTGAAGTAGATAACATTTAATTTCCTTATTTACTTGCAACAACAAAGTATATGCTGTTTTCGAATACATTTATGCTACTTTTTGTGGAGATGAAGCGTCTATGATAGTGAAAGGAGTGTTAGGAATGAGCACGATGGAAAAAACTATTGAGTCCGATAAATTAGTAATTGATGACTTTACAGAAATTATGTCATTATATGGTAACTCTCTTCTGCATTACTGCTTTTTAATGCTAGGCGATGCGTCACTTGCAGAAGACGCAACTCAAGAAACCTTTTTGAAAGCATTTAAGAACATATCTCACTTTAGAGGCGAGTCAAGTCTGAAAACATGGCTTATGCGCATAGCTGCAAATACATGTAGAAGCTACCTACGATCACCTTGGATGAGAAAAGTTGACCATCGTATCTCTATAGAAGATATAGATATTGTTGCTGATGAATCGTCTTACAAAGATGATACGGTTACCAAAGCAATTATGCGCTTACCGCGTAAACAAAGAGAGGCTATTGTGGTCTATTATTATGAATCAAACACTATTCAGGAAACCGCGAGGATTCTTAGCGCAACTATACCTGCTATCAAATATCGGCTTGATAGAGCACGCCAAAAATTATTCAACGAACTCAAGGAGTGGTTTTTTGATGAGGAATAGTATAGAGATGCTATCTGGATGATTATTTCTGAATTGAAATCAACAAATGAAATGCGAAATTCCGATTATCCCGGAATTGAGACAATATAGAGGTATAGCCAGAATAGTGTAAGCATCTATCCAAAAGGAGGGGTATTGTCATGGATAATAGTGTTCACAATAGTATCAAAAGACGCCTCGCTGGCCTAACATGGAATCAAAGCAACACAAATTCCGTGTTGGAGCAAATGAGTAAAAAACGCAGCAGTGTAAAGCTTCGTCGCTTTGTATATGTAGCGCTCATTCTTCTTCTTGTTACATCTACGGTTTTTGCCATAACCACCTGGAAACCGTTTGTTGAAAAGGTTATACAGCTTGAAAGCGGTGGAAATGGATTTGACAGTTGGTCACTAGAAGCAAAACGTAAACTCGTCCAAGAGATGCGAGCGTACGGTATGGATATTCCTGAATTACCAGAAACTGATCATTCAGAAGATGAGGACACATACGAGGAGCAGCTTAATGAAGCTCTTGCAAGAATCTGGAATGGCGAAAACGGAATGGTTGCAATCAACATTCTGGAACATGTAATGGGCCCCTTCTGGACATGGTCATTTGAAGATCGTGCGTGGGTGAGTCAACAACTGCTGAATAATAAGTTGCTGTCTCCAACGGATGAAATCAATCTTATACCGACAAATACAGATATGAGACCAACCGAAGTTACTGCATTGGCTGAAAACGCAATTCTTACACAATTTGCAGATGTAAACAAGCGTCATCTGATGACTTACCAGCCCTATGTATCATATTATAAATTGCCCGGAGATATCACATCGAATTGGTGGCGAGTAGATTACCGAGATGGTGAAGGTACGATATGGTATACTGTTACTTTTAGAACAAACAGAAAAAATCTAGTAGTTTCCCGTATCCCGCCCGCATCCGAGCGCGAGCGTGCACAGCAAAACTATGAGGAGTGGGTACTTCAGCAAGAAGCATTGAAGAACAGAATGGAGAAAGAGAAAGGCCTTATGCTATTTTGGTCTTTAGAAGATAAAGCACTATTTGAAGGCAACCTCCTCCCAGAAGCAAATGAAGTACAACCTGAGGAGGCTGTAAAAGCAGCTAAAGCAGCAATAACCCAGAAATATGATATATCTCAAGACGAACTCGAAAAGCTACCTTATGGCATGTATTTTTCAACTATAGGCACGGGTTATCGAGCCTATTCAATCTCTTTTGTGTGTGACGAAGGGCCAACATATAATGCTATTGTTAATGCAAGTACGGGCGAAGTCACTGAAGTACGTGGCCCAGGAGATGAAAACGGCTAAGGTGTATTCGATTCTAAAGAATCAGCCATCCTAGGCGAATTTCATAAGCTTGGCTCTCAATTCCATTGTTGTCTGTGATCTATCACATGTGACAATGGAATTCGTTTGGTTTTCTTTTCATTCAAAAGCGCAGGGATACTTATGCTAATAATTTCGCGTTTTTGTTTATAATCTTCACTCCAATTTCGGCCGCCCATTCATTATGATTAACTCGACAGAAGGATTCTGGCCAGATCCCAATAGTCAATACCGTTGAATGGATTGAAAGGAGAAATCAAATGGCAACTTTCAGTGGCAAAGTGGTTGGGGGTAATTTACGACTTAGGGAAAATCCAAGCACTACGGCGGAGCCGCTGCTGTGGATTCCCGATAACACAAATGTTACCGTTGAAACATTTACGGGCAACGGGAGTCAGGATTGGTTCAAAACGACTTACGACGGACAGCCTGGCTATGTAATGGCACGATGGATAGCGATTGTTTCCGGTGGGACGGGCGGGTCTGTGTCTACCCAGTCAGGTCCGCTCAATATCAGAGCTCTTCCTTCTACTAGCGCGGCCATCTCATTTACTCTTGCGAGAGGTTCTTCTCTTCGAATCCTTGACCTGTATTCTGTATCTGGTTGGTACCGCATCGGATGCAGTGTAGGTAGTGGTTGGGGCTCCTCGTATTACATCGCAGTTCAAGTCTAACAGAGTCTAACGAAGTTCTAAACTACTAAATCTGGGGCTATCCAGATGTTACGCCTAGATAGCCCTAGACTCTCAAAAAAGCCACCCTATGGGGGTGGTTTTTAGTATAATGATGAAGGGTGATAAGCAAAGAGGTTGAAAACCGCGGAGCAGTAGAGATGCTGTGTACAGACATGCTCCACAGAACTATCTGCTACGCAAAATTGATAGGGCAGTGGATTTTAAGAAGATATAAGTTTGTGGAAGATTTGCCGACAAATTCAAATACCGATACTTCCACCCTTCCCGCACACCTCCTTTTTCTTTCTTGAACTTTCTTTAAATGCTCCGTTGGACACTCCCAATCTTCGCCCGGTCTTTTACCTTTGTCCCTTTTATGCTATACTGAACAGGTGATTGTCAAATCAACAAGAGGAGGAACACACGCAAATGCAATATTCCAAAGAAGTGGAAGAAATGGTATGCGTGAAGCAGGGCTGCAACCACGGCCCCGCGCCCATCCCCGAAGAGGGCAAATGGGTACAGTCGCGCGAGGTGAAGGACATTTCCGGCCTGACGCACGGCGTAGGCTGGTGCGCGCCCCAGCAGGGCGCCTGCAAATTGACGCTGAACGTTAAAGCCGGCGTCATTCAGGAAGCGCTGGTGGAGACCCTCGGCTGCTCCGGGATGACGCACTCGGCCGCCATGGCCGCCGAAATCCTGCCCGGCAAAACGGTGTTGGAAGCGCTGAACACCGACCTGGTATGCGACGCCATCAACACCGCGATGCGCGAGCTGTTCCTGCAGATCGCCTATGGCCGCACGCAGAGCGCCTTTTCCGACGACGGCCTGCTGATCGGCGCCGGCCTTGAGGACCTGGGCAAGGGCCTGCGCAGCCAGATCGGCACCATGTACGGCACCCTCGCCAAGGGCCCCCGCTACCTTGAAATGGCGGAAGGCTATGTGATGAAGATCGCGCTGGACGAGAACGACGAGATCTGCGGCTACCAGTTCTGCCACCTGGGCAAGATGATGGAAGCCATCAAGAAGGGCGTCGATCCCAAGGAAGCGTACGAGAAGAACGTGGGCAGCTACGGCCGGTTCGCAAACGCCGCCAAGTATGTTGACCCCCGCCACGAGTAAGAAGAGGTGAATAACATGCCTAAGTTTGAAGGGTACGAGCGCCGCATCGCTCAAATCGAAAAAGTTTTGGCGGAAAACGGCTTCTCCTCTCTGGAAGAAGTGCGCGACCTGCTGATGGGAAAGGGCATCGATGTCGAAAAGATCGTCCGCGGCATACAGCCCATCGCTTTTGAAAACGCCGTCTGGGCATACACGCTGGGCGCCGGCCTTGCCGTAAAGCGCGGCATCAAAAATGCCGCCGAAGCCGCCAAGGCCATCGGCGACGGCCTGCAGGCCTTCTGCATCCCCGGCTCCGTAGCCGACCAGCGCGACGTAGGCCACGGCCACGGCAACCTCGGCGCCATGCTGCTCAACGAAGATACCGACTGTTTCGCTTTCCTCGCCGGGCACGAATCCTTTGCCGCCGCAGAAGGCGCCATCGGCATCGCCAACACCGCCAACAAGGTGCGCAAAAAGCCGCTGCGCGTCATCTTAAACGGCCTGGGCAAGGACGCCGCCTACATCATCAGCCGCATCAACGGCTTTACCTCGGTGGAAACCAAGTACGATTATTACACGGGCGAGCTCAAGGTCGTGCGCGAAAAAGCCTTCTCCGACGGCGAGCGCGCCAAGGTGCGCTGCTACGGCTGCGACGACGTGAACGAGGGTGTCGCCGTGATGCGGTGTGAAAAGGTGGACGTGTCCATCACCGGCAACTCCACCAACCCCACCCGCTTCCAGCACCCGGTGGCCGGCACCTACAAGAAGTGGGCCATTGAAAACGGCAAAAAGTACTTCTCCGTCGCTTCCGGCGGCGGCACCGGCCGCACCCTCCATCCCGACAACATGGCCGCCGGCCCCGCCAGCTACGGCATGACCGACACCATGGGCCGTATGCACTCGGACGCGCAGTTCGCCGGCTCCTCCTCCGTGCCCGCCCACGTGGAAATGATGGGCCTGATCGGCATGGGCAACAACCCCATGGTCGGCGCAACCGTCGCCGTGGCCGTTGCCATTGAAATGGCGGGCAAGTAATATCGCTTCCATATGCACAACGCCGCCCGCAGGCTGAGCCTGCGGGCGGCTTCGCGTAATAATACGGTTACTTGCTCCACGCCGAGTTTTCGATGGTCGCCTTGTCCATGTTTTTGAGCGCCTGCTGGGAGGCGTCAAAGGCCTTGTCCTGCTGGGCCATGGAGAAGCCGGTCAGCAGCGCAGCGGCGCTCTCCGCCTGTCCGGCATCCACAAGCTGCTTGTACTGGGCGCTGATGCCTTCCAGCGCCGTGAACATAGCGTTCTCGTACGGGTCAAAGGCTTCGCGCACGCCGTCGTAGAACATTTTTCAAGAAAAAACACCTCCTTTGTTTTCTGGTCGCGCACAGCCTGCTCTTGTCCGCCTTCTCTCCTCCTTTCCCAACAGGCTTTTACAAACAAACAGGAAGGGGCAATCTTCCCCTTCCCTTATGTGGACGTCCCCCTGCGGCCATCGCCGCAGCAACCTGCCGCAGCACCCGCGAGGGGGCGCGTTCTCAAACTGATTGTACATTTCATATATCCGTAAGAACAAGGCAGAGCGTCCCCCTTCTATGGAAATACGATGCATTTATTGATGATTGATTATATCACAGCTCCCCTCCGTTGTCAAAAAGTATCAAACTTCTTGCCGTTTTTTGCATCATCTGCGGCACGGCAGCCAAACGGGAAAGCATAATCGGCTTCTGGACAGACGCAGAAGCGGAGCCGCCGCCCCTGCGACAGCCCCGCATATACGGTTGGTTTATTTGCCCTTCATCACCATTTTCACGGCATGGATGAGGCCCTTTTTGTTGCCGTAGTTGAGCGTGCCCCAGCGGTATATCCTGATGGACAGCGCGGCCAGCAGCACGCAGGTGAATATCAGCAGCCCGCCCGACAGCGTGTACTGCCATGCCGGCACCGTCACAATGGCGGAGCGCAGCGGCATTACCATCAGGCTGGTAAAGGGGAAAATGGACGTTGCCACCGCCAGAAGCGAATTGGGCATCTGCATCGCAAAGGACGCGGAAACGTAGCCTGCAACGAACAAGATCTGCACAAGGCCGGTGGCGTTGCTGACATCCTCCACCTTGGATACGGTGGAACCCACCGCCGCATACAGGAACAGGTACATCACATACCCGACGACGGAGTACAGCACATAGGTGAGCACGTACTGCATGGTGAGCGTGCCCGACAGCATGGCCGTTACAAAAGGCGGCATAGCGCTCTGGTTGATCCTGTAGCCAATGAAGGCGCCCAGGAAGATGATGGCCATCTGCACCACTGCCGAAACGCCGCTGGCCGCTACCTTACCCAGGATGAGCGCCGAAGGCTTGCAGGAAGTAATCAGCAGCTCCATCGTTTTGGAGTCCTTTTCCCGCGCGATCATGGTGGAGGTGATGCTGCCGTAGATGAGCACGATCAGGTACACCACGAACAGCAGGCCGAAGGCCAGAAACACGCTGTTGGCGCTGTTTTTGCCGTATATGGTATCGGTGTACTGCACCTGGGTGCCTTGCAGGGCCGTCAGCTCCTCCAGGGTGATGTTCTTTTCCGCCAGCCTGTCGTTAACGTACATCCTTTTGAGCGTTTCCGCCAGCCTGTCGGAGGCTCCGACCTCCAGCTCCTTATCCTGCCAGAGGGCTTCAAAGGCGGTGGGCGACGTAAGGACGAAACCCGTTTCCAGCTTTTTGCCCTGCACGTCCTTGACAAGGCTGTCGCGGTCCGCGTAGATGTTCTCGGCGCCAAGGCCCAGTTCGTCCCTGAGGCGCTGAAGAAGGGCTTCATCCTGCGACGTATAGCCTATCCCGTCCACCAGCGCCGTATGGCCGGAGGCGGGCGCGCCGGCGTTGCCGCCGCCCGCAAACAGGGCGGACAGGCGGGGGATAAAGGTTACGCCCATCATCACCAGCGTAAGGATGAGCGTCGTGACGATCAGGCTTTTTTTGCCCAGCTGGTTTTTTAATTCGTAGCCAAATACGATGCGGAAGCTTCTCATGCCTTTTCCCCTCCCGTGAGCGAAACGAAAATATCATTCAAATCCGGCTCGTACAGGCCGAAACGTTCCACCGGCCATTCCTGCCCGGACAGGAAGAGCAGCATCTCCTTCTGTCCCGCCGTATTGCGGCTGTCGATGATCAGGCCCTTGTCATGCTCGGTGAGCGCCGTGCCTGGGAAGGCCTTTTGAAAGGCCGCCATGGCCGTCTGCTGATGCGTTTTTGCCACTTTCAGCAGGTATTTGTTCTCCCCCCGCTCGCGCCGGATGGCGGCAAGATCTCCCGTCAGCAGGATCTCGCCCGCGTTGATGATGGTGATGTCGTCGCATATCTCTTCCACATAGCCCATCTGATGGCTGGAAAAGATGACCAGCCTGCCCCTTTCGACAAACTGCTGCACCGCCTTTTTGAAGATGCCCGCGTTCACCGGGTCAAGGCCGCTGAAGGGTTCGTCCAGTATCAGGATGTCGGGATCGTTCAGGAAGGCCTGCGCGATCTGTATTTTCTGCTGGTTGCCCTTGCTCAGCTGCTCCAAAGGCTTGTTCAGATAATCGTCAAGGCCGAAATAGCCGATCCACGCTTTGGCCGAGGCGGCGGCGGACGCCCTGTCCGCCCCGCGCAGGCGGGCAAAGTACACCAGTTGATCCAGCACCTTTGTTTTGGCGTACATGCCGCGTTCTTCGGGCAGATACCCCACGCGGCATTTGTTTACGTCAAAGGGCTTGCCGTCCAGCAAGAAGCTTCCGCTATCCTGCTTGAACACGTCCATCAGGCAGCGGATGGTGGTGCTTTTGCCCGCGCCGTTGCGGCCAAGGAAGCCCATCGCGCGCCCGCTTTCCACGCTAAAGGAGATGCCGTGCAGTATCTCCTTATCGCCAAAGCTCTTTCTGATATCCCGTACGTTCAGTTTCATGTGTTTTCCTTTCCGATATAAGGGGGATGATGCGGTCTGCGGAATGCAGCCCGGGAGGTATTATATATCAAGCTCCGGCGGTACGTCCATCTCGTCCGAAACGTACCGGCCGTTCTTCTTGCGCTGCCGGACGCATTCGGTCAAAAGGTATTCGATCTGCCCGTTGACCGAGCGAAAATCATCCTCTGCCCACGCGGCAATCTGGGCATAGAGTTTTGCCGACAGCCTGAGGGGCACCTGTTTCTTGTCGTCTGCCAACGTCAGTACAGGCTGCCGCTGTTGACGACGGGCTGGGCCTCCCTGTTGCCGCAGAGCACCACCAGCAGGTTGGATACCATGGCGGCCTTACGCTCCTCGTCCAAATCCACAATGCCGTTATCGTTCAGGCGCTTCAGCGCCATTTCCACCATGCCCACGGCGCCCTCCACGATCAAACTCCTTGCGTCCACGACAGCGCTCGCCTGCTGGCGCTGCAGCATGGCGGCCGCGATCTCGGGCGCGTAGGCAAGGTAGGTGATGCGGGCTTCCAGGATTTCCAGCCCCGCCTTCTCCACCTTTTTCTGTATTTCCTCCCGGATGCGCTCGGCCACCACCGCGCTGGAACCGCGCAGGCTCCCCTCGTCCGGCTCGCCGTCGCCCGTGGTATCCACGTTGGGCGATACGTCGTAGGGATAGATGCGCACAATGCTGCGCACCGCGCTGTCGCATTGCAGGCTCAGGTATTCCTTGTAATTGTCCACATTGAAAACGGCCTTGGCGCTGTCCTTCACCGTCCACATGACGGCGACGCCGATTTCCACGGGGTTGCCCAGGCAGTCGTTCACCTTCTGCTTGGAGTTGTTGAGCGTCATCACCTTCAGCGAGATCTTTTTGTCGGCTACCTGCACCTGCCCGCCGCCGGCGTTGATGGTAAAGGACGGCTTGCCGCCCTGGTCCACATCGCCGCTCTGCCCCAGCTTCGTCTTGGCCGCCGGGTTGATGGCGGACGAGAAGGGATGCACGAAGTAGAAGCCCGGCTCTTTCAGGGTGCCAATGTATTTGCCAAACAGCGTCAGCACCAGCGCCTCCTGCGGCTTGATCACTTTAAGGCCCATCAGCGGCATCCATCCGACAAGCAGCCACAGGCCGCCCAGCACCGCCGGCACGACCCCCAGCCTATGGCCGCTTTCGGACAGGGTGATGCCCGAGATCATCAATGCCAGCGCCAATGCATACAGCGCCAGCGTGCCCAGCAGCACCGGCATCCCCTGTTTTGCCTTCAACACCTTTTCTTCCATGGTTCAACGCCTCCTTTTGATATCAAAATAATATCACTATAATATTCGGCTGTCAACGGGGATTCTGTAAAATCGGGGATAATTGCTTGTAAGCAAAATGCCGCCATGCAAACGCACGGCGGCGGGACATCCAAAGGCATTGCGCCTAATCGTCCAATATTCGCCCATCGGTCGAAACGGTCAACACCCGCCAGGGGATGAATTTGCCGCTGTTTCGCAGGGCGGCCACGGCGGCGCGCTCGATGCCGCCGCAGCAGGGTACCTCCATGCGCACCACCGTCAGGCTTTTGATGGCATTGTTTTGGATGATCTCGCCCAGCTTTTCGCTGTAATCGCCCTCGTCCAGCTTGGGGCAGCCGATCAGGGTGATGTGGTTGCGCATGAAGCGGCGGTGGAAGTTCGCGTAGGCATAGGCCGAACAATCGGCCGCAATGAGCAAATTGGCCCCGTCAAAGTACGGCGCGCGCACGGGCGCCAGCTTGATCTGCACCGGCCACTGGCCAAGGCAGCTTTCGGCGG
>CAZFUT010000027.1:0-30073 GCA_964522425.1 uncultured Oscillospiraceae bacterium | reverse complement strand
CCCGCCACTCGCTGACGACGGCCGCGCCCAGCACCATGGCCGCGCCGAGGATGCCGGCGGGGGGCAGCGTTTCGCCAAAGATGAGGGCGGCCAGCACGATGGCCGTCACGGGGTCGATGTAGGTCAGCAGCGCCACCGTCTGCGCCTTAAGCCTGCCGATGGAGCCGAAAAACAGCACATAGGTGATGCCGGTGTGAAGGACGGCCACCACGACCGTAAGCAACACGGAGGGCAGGGGCCACCGGATGGCCGCCATGTCCTCGGTGAGCAGCATATAGGGCAAAAGCACCAGCCCCGCCGCACCCAGCTGCACGGTGGTCTGTTCAAGGGGTCCGATGCCCTCCAGCGTGCGGTTGATCAACAGCACGCCCGCGTACAGCGCCGCCGCCATAAGGGCCAGCCCCACGCCGCGCAGCGCCTCCCCCTCAGGCGCGGCTTCGCCCATCACGCCCGACGCCAGCGCCATGCCGATGACCGCCGCCGGCACGCACAGCATCTTTCTTAATGATAGCTTTTCCTTGAGCAGCGCCGCCGACAGGACGATCAGAAACACCGGCGCCATGTAGTAGCTCAGCGTCGCCACCGAAACCGAGGTAAAGCGGTAGGCCTCAAACAGCAGCATCCAGTTCAAGCCGATCATCGCGCCCGCCGCCAGCAGCTTCACGATGTTTTTGCATATCGCCCGCCTGTCGGCGCGGCGGCCCGAGAGCCGGATAAAGCCCAGCAAAAAAGCGCAGCCCACCAGCCCGCGCGCGCAGGCGATGACCACGCTGGGCAGTTCGATGAAGCGCCTGAAAATGCCGACGGTGCCGAACACCAGCATGGAAACCACCACAAGCAGCCGGGCGCCGCTTTCCTCTTTGCCCGCGTTGGGGCGCGGCATATTATCGGCCCGTCCTGTCAAGGTAGTCTTCCACGGCGCTCTGCACCTTGCTTAAGAAGCTTTCTTCGCCAAAGGTGTTGATCTTAAACAGCATGGCCTGGCTGCCGCCCGAAGTGATGAGGGTCAAAAACAGCCTGCCGCCCTCGCCCGCCAGCATCATGTTCAGGCTGACGCGGTTGGAGCCAAGGAGCGAATACCGCTCGTACACGCGCACCGCCACGCGCGTGTCCTCGGCGCCCCGCCAGTCGCTGCCGTCCTCATAGGAGGCGGACGCGCCCGACATCACCGTGCGGTGGACGATATCCAGCACCTCGTCAAAGTTGCCTGTAAAGTTTCTTTCGTACTTGGCCATGGGTTTCTTCTCCTTTTCAGTGTCACAGCAGCCCGGGCAGTTTGCCGTCGGGGCGTTTGTAGGGGTGGTAACGCAGGGAAACATCCATTTTTCCGCGCTTGATGAGCACGGACTTCAGATGGCTGAAGGCGTCAAAGCTGTATTTGCCGTGGTAGCGCCCCATGCCGCTTGCGCCCACGCCGCCAAAGGGCAGGCGGTGGGAGGCAAGATGCAGCACCGTATCGTTGACGCAGCCGCCGCCAAAGGGCAGGCTTTCGATCCAAAACGTTTCCGCGTCCCTGTCCCTGGTAAACAGGTAGAGGGCCAGCGGCCGGGGGAAGGCGCGCACGCGCGCCGCGGCTTCCGCGAGGGTATCAAAGCCCAGAATGGGCAGGATGGGGCCGAAGATCTCCTCCTGCATGAGGGGGCTGTCGGGGCCCGGTTCATCCACCAGCGTAAAAGCGATCTGGCGGTGCTCCGGGTAGCACTGCCCGCCCGTCAGAATGGTCTGGCCCGCGAGCAGCCCCTTTAAGCGCTCATAGTGCTTTTCGTTCACAATGCGGCCCCAGTGCGCGTGCATATAGTTTTCATCAGGCAGCATGGCCTTGGCTTCCCGAACGATCAGGCGCGCCAGCTCCTCCTTGACGGAGCGCTCGGCCAGCACGTAGTCGGGCGCCACGCAGGTCTGCCCCGCGTTGAGCAGCTTGCCAAACAGGATGCGCCGCGAGGCCAGCAGAAGATCGGCCGTTTTATCCACAATGACGGGGCTTTTGCCGCCCAGTTCCAGCGTAACGGGCGTCAAATGCCGCGCGGCCTTTTCCATCACCACCCGGCCCACATGGGGCGAGCCGGTAAAAAAGATGTAGTCGTACCGCTCGTTCAGCAGCTGCTCGTTTTCAAACCGCCCGCCCTCGATCACCTGCACTTCGCCGGAGCCAAAGCAGACGTCGGCCATTTCCTTGAGGAACCGCGAGGTCTCGGGCGCGTCCTTGGAGGGCTTCACCACCGCGCAGTTGCCCGCGGCCAGCGCGCCGACCAGGGGCATCATGGTCAGCTGAAAGGGATAGTTCCACGGGCTCATGATGAGGGCCACGCCGTAAGGCTCCGGGCATACCCGGGCCCTTCCCGGAAACTGGCCGAGCGCGGCGCGCTTCCTCATGGGCCTTGACCATTGAACGATATGCTTTGCCATATAATCGATCTCGTGGTACACCAGGCCGATTTCGGACATCTGCGCCTCAAACCGGCACTTGTTCAGGTCGCTCCTCAGCGCCCGTTCCATTTCGCCCTCATGCCGCTGCATGTACCGCCTGATGCGCATCAGGCTTTCCACGCGGTGCGCTGCGTCCAGCGTTTCGCCGCTTTCAAAATACTGCCGCGCCTTCTGTACGGCCAGATGGATATCCGTCATATCATTCCTTTCTTGCGCCCGCCTGCGTCAGGAAGCGCATCAGCCCCGCCATGCCGTCGCCATCGCGCTTAAACACGCCGCAGTCGCACAGCACGCGGTAGCAGGTCTGCCCCACGGCTTTTCGGATGAGCGCTTCGGCCTGCCCCTCATCGCCGATCGCGGGGTGTTCGTTCAGTATGCCTTCCGCAAAGGCGCGGTGGGGAGACTTGGCGGGCAGCGTGCCGCCCAGCAGGAAGGCCTTTACCTCTTCCATTTCCTGCTTCAGCCGCCCCGGCAGGATGAACAGGCCCATCGCCTCGATGAGGCCGATGTTCTCCTTTTTGATGGGGTGCTTGTCGGCGTGCGGGTGATACAGCCCCATCGGGTGCTCCTTCGTGGTCAGGTTATTGCGCAGCATCAGGTAGAGGGTGTAGGTGTCGCCCGTTTTGCGCAGCACGGGCGTCACGGTGTTATGGGGCGTGCCCCCGGTTTCCGCATCAATCATGCGGGCGTGGTCGCTGTAGGCGCGCCATTTGTTCAGCAGCCTGTCCGCCCAGTAGGATATCTGTATGCGGTCTCTGCCGGTCAGGCGCAGGCAGGTGACGGGCCAATCCATGACGGACAGGGTGACGATATCGCCCGGCAGCATCATGGAAAAGCGCACCTGCGCCCTTTCCATGGGGAACACATGCCTGCCGCCCTGATAATGGTCGTGCGTCAGGATGGAGCCGCCCACAATGGGCAGATCGGCGTTGGCCCCGATCATATAATGGGGAAACTGATCCACAAAATCGAGCATCCTTTCAAACGAGGCGCGGCTAAGGCGCATCGGCTCATGCTCCGCTTTGAAGATGATGCAATGCTCGTTATAATAAAGATAGGGGGAATACTGAAAATACCACGTTTCGCCGTGCAAAGACAGCGGGATCACGCGGTGGTTCTGCCGCGCGGGATAGCCCTGCCTGCCCGCATAGCCCGGGTTTTCGCGGCAGAGCATACATTTGGGATAGTCCGCGCTTTTTTTCCGCAGGGCGGCGGCGATGTCGCGCGGGTCCTTTTCGGGCTTGGACAGGTTGATGGTCACGGTGAGGCGGCCCGCCGGGGTGTCCTCTTCAAACAGCACGTTGCGCGCCACCTGCCGGGTGCGGATATAATCGTTCCTGCGGCACAAATCGAAGAACCACTGCGTGGCCTTTTGAGCGCCTTCGCGGCCTTTGATGTCAAAAAAGGTGCGCCGCACCATGGCGGGGGAGGGCGTCAAAAGCCCGAACAGGCGGCAGACAAAGCGGTCGCGGCCCTCGCCGCCGTCCATGATGAAGCCCTTTTTTGCGGCCTCGTCCGCCATATCGGCGGTGATATCCAAAAGCCCCCGGCCGTCCGGCGCAGCGTCGCCCGGCGCGTCTTCGCCCACGGCCTCCAAAAGCAGGTTCAGATAATACGCCTCATCCTCCCGCTCGATCAGCCCGCATCGCGCCGCTTCCCGTGCCGCCAGCACAGCCAACGTTGACAGCTCCATCCCTGTTCCCCCGTTTTTCGATCGCTTCCAGCATAGCACAGTATAGCACAAGGCAAGCCCTGGCGTATACAAAAGGAAAAACCAGGCAGGGAAGTTTTGTGTAAAATGTAAAATTTTGCCAATAGCTGGTTTCCCCATGTTGAATATGGTATCATTGTTTCAAATAAGGAAATGTTACGTGCCTGTTTGCCCTTCCTCGTTACATCAAGTGCTTTGGCTGACTCAATCAGCGCTCACAGGAGGCATGGATATGAGAAGTCGGATCGTATACATGATTTTGCTTGGCGTATTGGGGACTTTCTTGGTTTCAACGCCTGTTCCGGCCGCGGAACAGCGCGTCATCATTGCCGTCACCAGCGCGGACGATGCGATGCATCCTGTCATAGAAGAGGCTTTTTTTCAAACCAATCCCGGGACTGAGATTGTGTATGCATTATATCCCGCAGACCAGTTAAGGACAGCGATTCTAACCGGAAAGGTTGATTTCGATTTACTGATCCAGCCCATTGAGCAGATTAACGCCTATGGGGAGAGCGGGTTTCTGGAAAGCCTTTATCCGGCGATGGGCATAGCTCAATGGCCGGAGAATTTACTTGATATCCGGCAGCAGATAGAACGCAACGGTTCCCTTTATGGTATACCCACTGCTGTTTACCAAAATGTTTGGTCGTGGCATGATGCGCTTGCACAGTTGGCCGGGGTTGACAAGCCTGCGGTTCCATGGGACTGGAGCGACTATGAAACGCTTTCCAATCGGTTGCCAATGGACATGAATATGGATGGGGCGCAGGACGTTTACCTTATGTATGGGACAAAAACCCAGGATACGGCGCTTTCCAACGTTCAATTGGATCCATTGTATGATTATTTCAGCGCGTACCCCGGAGATTTTGCTTCAGCGCTTTTTTCCAGACAATTATCTGTTTTTGAAAGGATCGTAAAATCCCCCTCGCTATTGCCAATGGATGACCCCTTTCCCCCCATGTTCCAAGGGAGCACGGCAGTGCTCATAAGCAACCATGGAATGATTTCACCGCTCGGCTTGCTGGGAAACGATGACGGTGAAGCATCCTTCCTGCCCCCTCCCGTAATCGACGCTGAGCATGTATTCTATTTGGGTGGCGCCAAAGCATGCGCCATGGTGAAGTCCGCCCCGCGCCGGGAGGCAGCCCTTGCTTTTCTGCATACCATGCTCTCATCAGAAGCAGCGGACGCAGCCTACGGAGGGAACGATATGGTTGACCTGGTGTATCGGCAGATGCCCAGCGCCCTCTGGTCCGATATATACGGCGTTTTTCAGCCTTCCTTTGAGGAAGGAAGCGGGAATCTTTATGTGGTTCCCAGGGCTCGGAACTTCCAAATCGAAGACTTTCCTTATACCGAGGAACAGTTTGACGCCGCACAAAATTTCCGCAATAAGCTGAAAATACCTGCCTTATCCGTAGGAAGGCCCTTCTATGACGCCGTGGTCAATCGGCTTGCGCGGTGGATCAATGGCACGCTTTCACTGGAGGCTGCCGTCAAATCCGTGCAAGAGGTTTATACGACGATCACCATGGAATAGCATGCTTAGCCAAAACGATGATCGCTTCATCCCGCCGGGCGTTTCGGGGCATATCCGGGGAAAAAGGAACAATGGACGCCGCTTCCCGGGAAGCCGTCCATGCCGGTGGCTGCATCCAAAGCGCGACATTTTCTTTCTGCTTCCTCAGATGGCTGGGTTTTTGCTGTTTTACGGATATGGTTTTTTTCTCGTCTTGCGTTATTCAGCCCTTGAAAGCAACGCCAAAATGTCTTTTGCAGGCCTCAAGCACTACATCAGTGTGCTTGAAAACCCTTATTTTCAAATCGCATTATTCAACACGGTTCAGTTCAGCGCGGTTTCTGTGCTGCTATCCCTGATATCAGGGTATGTGTTGTCGCTCCTCGTGTTTCGGAATCCACGCTTCAAATGGGTCGCAAACCTTGGTTTGTTTGCTCTTTTTGCGCCTTCTTCGGCATTGATGATGATTTGGCGTATCCTGATGAGCGAACACGGTAGGTTGGCCAATGTCTTGTATACGGTCCTTCCGGGGGTATTTTCACCGCAGATGTGGCCGGGCCTTTTGTTATATGCTTTTTTCCTGTGGCGGTACCTTGGGGTCGGTGTTCTGATCTATTTGAGCGGGCTGGTCCGCATCGACCCGTGCATCATCGAAGCCGCGGCTCTTGAGGGCGCGGGAGGATGGACGATATCCCGGCATATCCTATTGCCTCTGTTGCGGCGCACCACCGTTGTCAACACAATCTACCTGACCGTTTGTTCGTTGAAAATGTTCCGCGAAGTTTACTTGCTGTACGGGGCCTATCCTCCCCAAAACCTTTACTTTGTTCAGCATTATTTGAACAACCACTTTGAACGGCTGAATTATCAGCGATTGTCCGCGGCCGCTGTGCTGTTGGCTGTGCTGCTGTCGGTTTTGTTCATGACTCTTATTGCCGTCTATCAGAAGCGAGAGCATATATGAAGCGCGTCAAATTGACAGGATTGTATATCTTTTTTGGATTATTCGCCGCTGCGATGCTTTTCCCCGTTTTCGTCATGGTCATGCATTCCCTGATGCCGGGCTGGACGATGACGCCAGACTATGTCAATGGCCAGACGCCCAAACTGGCCCTTATCCCAATGCCCATCACCTTATCGCAGTATAGGGAAGCTCTCTTGCTGGACAGCAAACTGCTGAATACCTTCTGGCGCAGCTTTATATGGTCGTTTGCGACGGCGCTGTGCCAGGTGATGCTGTCCCTGGCGGCGGGATATGTCCTGGCCAAAATACCCTTCGCAGGAAGCAACTTCATTCTATCGCTTTTGATCTTTGCCATGTTCATGCCGCTTCAGGTTACGATTGTGCCGCAATATATGATCGCACGGCAATTGAACCTTTTGAATACGAACCTGGCCTTATACTTGCCGTTGATATTTGCACCCTTCGGCAGTTTTCTCATGTGCCAGACCATAGCCCACCTGCCTGAGGAAATGATCGAATATGCGCGTCTGGAGGGGGCAAACACAACTGCCGTATTGTTCCGTGTGGTCATACCCTATGCTATGCCCGGATTGTGGCTGGTGTTTTTGTTTTCGTTTTCAGAAGCATGGAACATCATTGAGCAGCCGCAGGTCTTGCTTCGTGATCCGGCTCAATATCCACTGTCGTTGCTGATCCACACGCAAGGGCAGCTTTCAGCGCAGTACGTGTTTGTCGCGAGCATCGTCATTATGGCGCCGATTTTATCTTTTTTGCTGCTTATGCGCGGCAATAAAACAGGAGGAATGATCAGTCTGTGAATGCTCAATGCTGCAATGCGCCGAAGCGCAGCCTCAAGCGGCTGGCGGCGATTCTGCCCCTGGCGGCGCTGGCAATGGTTACTTTATTTGGCAACACCTACCGTTTCCATACGCTGCCTAAAGTACAGGCTGTAGGGCTAACCAACGGCGCGTTCCCCATCATGATATCTTTGAACAAGATACGGTTGTCTTCCGATGAGCTGATACCCATTGTTCTGCCGGATGTATTGGATGGGAAACTATCGGCCGCCGCCGTACTGGTTGATCCCTCCGAAATGGTAAAAAAAGGACAAACCATACTGACCTATAAAAAGCAAAAAGTAGATCGGCTATTGGCCAATTCGGCCATTGCGGTCATCGCGGCGCAGGAAGCTCTGTATCAGTTTGACATAGGGTTTGCGGACGCCTGTGTCCAGGCAACGAAAGCCGTTGAGCAGGCAGCAAAAGCTCTTGAGAGAGCACAGAATCAAAAAAACAATAAAAAAATACCGGAGCTTCAAAAAAGCCTTGATAAACGGCAGCATGAGCTTGACCTTCTATCCAAGAGCGGTTATTTTGCGGAGACAACGCGGGCAGCGTTGCTTTGGCAATTGGATGCCGCCGTGCAGCTGAAGCGGGAGCTTGAGCTGATTGCAAAGAACAATTATGCGCTCACCGCTCCAGAGGACGGATATCTGATGCAAAACACCGCCATGAAAGCCGATTCCGAGTTGCCGGCGGGGGTAGCCTTATATAGGCTGCTGCCAATTGACGCCAACTATCATATTGAATTGCCTGTTCCGGATGATTTGCATATACAGCTGCCATCATTGAATACAAAGCTTACTTTATATAGAGAAGGGAATAGAAACGATACGCTGACAGTCACTTTTGCCGGTGAACATAAGAAGAACCTGATCCTCGTCCCCAATTGGGAAGATCTCAGCAATCTTGCTTACATAGAAGCTTACATGCTGCAGCTCAGCTCACCTTTCTATCCGTTTCTGGCGCCCAAAGAAGTCTTTGACAAGGATGGCATGATTTACCTGCTTAAACCGACGTCTCAAGAACAAATATATACTGTATCCAAGCTAAAAGCGGAAACAGAAGCAACAGGAAACGGAGATTATCTCCCTTTACGCGGCGCTTTCCCAGCCGACGCCTTATTGATCCTGTATCCTGAGCCCAAAATACCAAGCGGCTCGCGGGTATTCTTGCTTCCCAATTGAATAGGTGTGGACGCATCGGAGCCGTGAAACCGGAAAGCTTGTAAAGGCCTGTTTAAGCTCTGTTTTCACACCATACCGCCGCCACAGTTACAGCAGCCGCGTCAGCCTTTCCCGGTACTCCGACGGCCTCAATCCCGTGGTCTTTTTGAATACGCGGGAAAAATAGACGGGGTCTTCGATGCCCACCGCCGCCGCGATATCGGCGTTTTTCATGTTGCCGTCCCGCAAAAGCTCCTTGGCGCGCTCGATGCGGAGATTGTTCACATAGGCGCTGATGGTGCAGCCCGCCGCGCGCTTGAATTCGCGGCTCAAATAGCCCGCGCTCAGATGCGCCATGGCGGCCATGGCATCCAGCGACAGGTTTTCGGCAAAATGCACTTTGAGGTAGCTTTGCAGATGGGCCACCGGCCCCTCCTGCCCGCCGCCCTCCGCCATGGAGCGCAGCGTAAGGCCCACGATGCGGATGCCCTGAGGGAGCAGGCCCTCCTTTTCCGCCTGCTGCAAAAAGTCGGCCTCATTGGGCAGCACGCCCTCTTCCAGCGCGGCCTTCAAATCGTAATCGGCCAGGCAGAAAACGCACATATTGTACAAAAGCGCCATGCAGCGCCGCACCTCTTCCGGAGGGAACTTTTCCTTCTGCACGATGTCGCTTAAGGCGCGCAGCGCGTCCTCCGCCGCGTCGGCATCCCGCCTGCGCAGCGCGCGGCCTATGTCTTTGAGCCGGGTGCGCAGCTGCCTGCTCCCTTCCTCGCTCACTTTGGGAATGCTTTCATAGCACATCACGGCCTGCGCGGCGTCGTAGTCCAGATAATAGCTGGCGTCCCGCGCTTCCCCGGCCGCCTGCCGCAGCATGGTGAGGTCTTCAAGCGCGCTGCTGACGCCTGCCAGCACGCCAAACTCGGTCATGCTGTCGATCAGCCCCGCCATTTCCTCCAAGGCCGACAGCAGCGCGGGCGTGTCCGCAAGGGGCGCGACCGCCAGCACGGCGTTTTCGCCGGAGGATAGAAACAGCGGCGGCTCGTCAAACACCCCGGCGCAGTAGCCCTTTGTTTCCTCCGCAAAACCATGCAGCACGGCTTCATCCCGCTCGTCCGAAAGGATGCGGATGTAGACGACGCGCCGGCCCCGAAAATGCAGCAGCAGCCGCTCGCTCTCCTCAAGCACATACAGGCGCGACCGCTGGCTGCCCGACAGCACGCCCTCCAAAAACAGCCGCTGCCTGAGGGCCAGATTGTCCTCGTGCTTTTCCTGCAGGGTCTTTAATATCTCCCTGTCCTTTTGTTCGCCGCTCAGCAGCGCCGAGGCGCGGGCAATGGCCGTCCGCATTTTTTCACGGCTGGTGGGCTTGATGATGAAATCGGTCACCTGCTGGTGCAGCGCCTCCTGCGCGTACTCAAACTCGGTAAACGCGGTGACGAGGATCACCTTGGTGTGGGGAAAGCGCTGCCGCACGATTTTCGTAAGCTGAAGGCCGTCCATGCCCGGCATACGGATGTCGGTGATGAGGATGTCGGGCGCTTGCTGCGCCATTTTTTCCAGCGCTTCTTCGCCGCCCGCCGCCTGGCCGATCACCGTGCAGCCCATGTCCGCCCAGTCAAAGCCCATGCACAGGCCCTTGCGAATGATGGCCTCGTTGTCCACAATGAAAACGCTATACATGCCGTTATTCCCCCTCCTCAGCGCGCTCGATGGGCAGGGTAATGGTCACCGTCGTGCCCTGCCCCATGGCGCTCTCCACCTGCAAGCCGTAATTTGGCCCGTACAGCAGCTCGATCCTTCGCTGAATGTTGCGCAGGGCCACGCCGCTGCGGCGCATATCGCTCTCATCGCCCGAGGGCCGGGCCGTCTGCCACGCGGCCAAGTCAAAGCCCACGCCGTTATCCTGCACGCGCAGCATCAGCGCGTTTTCCTCCTCCCACACCGATACGCGGATATCGCCGCCGCGCCCGCTTTTTTCAAGGCCGTGCACAAAGCTGTTTTCCACCACGGGCTGCAGGGTCAGTTTGGGCACAAGGCAGTGAAGGAGCGATTCGTCCTCGATGTCAAGGCTGTACTTTAAGCCCTCGAACCGGGCCTTTTGCAGGGCCAGGTAGTATTGCACATAGTCCATTTCCTGCTTAAGCGGCAGCTTCTGCCGCGATTTCATGGCCACGTTGCTGCGCAGCAGCTCGCCAAGGTCCACCACCAGCGCCGCCGTTTCCTTTTCGCCCGCCAGCAGGCAGCGCATGTTGATGCTCTCCAATACGTTCATGATGAAGTGCGGGTTGATCTGCGATTCCAGCATCTGATACTCCGCCTGCGTCAGCAGCGTCCCCGCCTCCGACACCTGCCGGAACAGCGCGCCCAATTGGTCGGTGGCATGGTTGAAGGCGCGGGCCGTCAAATCGTTTTCGCGGAAGCGCGAGGAGGGAATGCGCACGCTGAAATCTCCCTCCGCCAGCTTTTCCAGGTTGGCATGCAGCGATCGGCGGTGGGGGCGGAGGCGGAGGCTGATGAGCAGGATGATGGCCACCGTCATCGCCAGCATCAACAGATGCAGCAGGTAAAAGGCGGCGCGCGACTCGGCCACGGGCTTCATCATTTCGTCATAGGGCGCATACACGTCAAGGCGCATCGCGTATTTGCCAAGAGACGCGCCCGCATGGTAATGGCTTTGCCCGTTTTCGGCCTTCTTAAGCGCCGTTTGGGCCTCGCGCATATCGCCCAAATCCTCGCCCAGCGCGTGCAGGATGCCGCCGTCCGCGCCGCGCAGCACCGCCAGCCCGCCGCCGGGCAGCGTGTCCAGCGGCGCGTCGCCCATCAGGCGCTCGGGGTTTACCTCGATCACCAGCTTGCCCAGCTTTCGCTGGATATCGGTCTGGTAATAATCCTGCAAATAATAGCAGTAGCCCGCGCCCTCGGGCCGCAAAAGCGTTCGGGTGCCGGTAAAATCGATATGGTCCTCATACACGCGGCGGTTGCGCTCCCTCGCCCCCGCGTACACGCTGTCGCGCACCGTGGCAAAAACGGCCCCGTCGTTGCGGAACAGGTACAGCGACTGGATGAAGCGCCTGCTCCACGCTTCGTTGTAGGTCATCATGGCGTCGATCTGCCGCTCCAAACGCGACGCGGCCAGATAGCCCTCGCCCTGCTCCATGATCTGCTGGGCAAGGTCGTTGGCCATCAGAAACTGGGCGGTGTTGTTGAGCGTGCCCATCCTGTCGATGACCGCCTTGGCCATCTGCCGCGTGGCCGCCTGCACATTTTCCTCCGCCGAGCGCTTCAGGCGCTCGCCGATCACGCCCTCAAAGTAGGCGATGGAGGCGATCATGGGCAGCAGCGCCGCTGCCACCGCCAGCAGAAGGAGCATACGGATCATGGACGGCTTTCGTTTCATCAGGCACCCATTCCCGCGGCGTTGAGCCGCTTTCTAAAAATCAGTCAGCATCAGGGCCGTTTTGGAAAATCTTCCCCTTTAACATACCGGCAAGGCACGGGATTGCGCGTATCATCAAAAAAAGCTCTTCATTTACTTTGCGGTAGGCACGTTCTCCGGCGGATTCGACGATATCCACTATTTTACCAAACTGTTCATCGTAACGGATTAAATCGTTCATAATAATCTCCTATAAAAGGCTTCGTCTGAATGGGCCTATTATAGCATACTCCATGGGGCAGACAAGCCGATGTCAATATTGTCCTGTTCAGGTCAAAATTGTCCTGTTTTTTTGTTCCTGCCTGCGCAAGCCCGTATCAAAGGCCCGAAACAGGTCAACATCTTCCTCTTTTCCGTTCCCTGCGTGCATGTATTCGCCCGCTCTTTCCTGCTATACTGGTTATGGTGATGAGACCGTACCCAAACAACAACATAAAAGGAGGAACCCATGAAAAAACTATTGGCCGTCCTGCTTACCTGTGTCCTCATGCTCGGCGCGGCCGGCGCGCTGGCCGAAATAACGCTGCAATACCCCACCTTCCAGATCGGCGTCAACACCGCCGCGCCCGTGATCGCCCAGCTGGTGGAAGAGTTCAACGCCGCCAACGCGGGCAAAGTCAGGATCGCCGTGGAAGAAGTGCCCGGCGACAGCAACTACATTGAAAAAATCAAAATCCTGCTCACCTCCGGCGATCTGCCGCCCGTCATCTACGGCGCGGGCTACAACCTGATGGATCTGGCGCTGGCCAACGATTCGCTGGTGGACCTGACGCCCTACGTCGAAGCCGACCCCGAGTGGAAGGGCCTGTACAACGACAAGGCCCTCGAGGTCAACAGCCGCGACGGCAAGATCTACGGCTCCTCCAGCGAAGGCAACACCATCGGCTACTTCTACAACAAGGAGCTGTTTGACAAGGCCGGCATCAAGGAACCCGCCAAAACGTGGGACGAGTTCTTTGCCCAGCTGGAAACGCTCAAAAACGCCGGCATCATCCCGCTGTCCATGGACACCGCCGACAGCGCGTGGGTGACCAGCCTGTGGATGGGCGCCATGATCGCCACCGACGGCGAAGCCGGCAAGGCCTTCATGGGCCAGATGATGCCCGACAACTACAACACCCCGGAAGTCGTCCGCGCGCTGGAAAAGATTCAGATGATGTTTCAGAAGTACACCACGCTGGACGCCGTGGGCGGCAAGTATGAGAACGCGGCCAACGCCTTCCTCTCCGGCCAGACGGCCATGATCGCCAACGGCCCGTGGATGATCGGCGATTTCTCCGACACCACCAAGGCCCCCGAGGGCTTCGCCGACAAGGTGGGCGTCGCCATCTACCCCGAGGGCTTCGCCTATGACGAACCCATTCAGGGGTATCTGGTCACCAGGCAGTCCGACCCCGAAGTGGAAAAGGCCGCCGTGGAAATGGTGAAGTTCTTTACCGGCGTACACGCGCAGACCGTCGCCCTGGAAAAGCAGGGCATGCTGCCCGCCTCCACCAAGGTGGAGATTTCCGACGCCGCCAAGGAAAAGTTCCCGCTGCTGGCCGAGTTTGTGAGGGCGCTGGAGGGCGCGGACGTCCGCACCGCCACCACCCAGTCCACCATGTTCCCCAACCTCCTGGACGTGATGAGCGCCGAGCTGCCCAACCTGGCCAACGGCTCCATGACGCCCGAACAGTTCGCGCAGGCGCTGACCGACGCGGCGGCCAAAAACAAGTAATCCAAAGGTTTTCGCGGCGGATGCCCCCGGGTATCCGCCGCACTTATCCTATGACACAAGGGGGAAGACTGTATGACGCGAAAACAATATGGGTGGATCCTGCTGTTTCTTGCGCCCACCTTTTTGCTTTTTCTGACCATTTTCGCCGTCCCCCTTGGCATGACGGTGGCGACGTCGCTGTTTGACTACCGGCTGTTTCCCAAGCGGTTCAGCTTTGTCCTGTTTAACAACTACCGCCAGCTGTTGACCAGCGACCCCCAGTTTACAAGGGCCCTTGTCAACACGCTGGTATGGGTGCTGCTGCACAGCACCGTGCACATCGCCATCGGCCTGCTGCTGGCGCTGGTGCTCTACAAAAAGCCGCGCGGGTGGAAGGCGGTGCGGGTCATCTATATGATCCCCAGCATCATATCCAACGCGGCGGTGGCGATGATCTTCGTCAACATCTACAACCCGTCCTATGGGGTGCTCAATTCCATGCTGCGCGCCGTCGGCCTTGCCTCCTGGCAGCGCAACTGGCTGTTTGACCCCTCCACCTCCTTTATTTGCACCACCATGGTCTGGACGCTGTTTTCCGGCTATAACACGACGCTGATCCTTGCGCAGGCGCTCAGCATCGACGAAAGCATATTGGAGGCCGCGCAGGTGGACGGCGCCAGCAGCCTCCAGCAGGATTTTTTGATCGTGCTGCCGCTGGTCAGGCGCATGATCTCCACCACCATGATCATGGCCACCACCTACATGCTGCAAATGTTCGACCTGATCTACCTGACCACCAAGGGCGGGCCGGGCTATACCACCACCAACCTGCCGCTGATGCTGTACAAAACCGCCATGACGGAAAACAACTACGGCTACGCCAACACCGTGGGCGTGGTCATCATCGCGCTGGGCATGCTGTTTATGGTCATCGTCAACCGTCTGCTGCGCACGCACGAGGAGGTATAAAAAATGGACAGAGCGGCTTCGTTTTCCCCCGCGCGGAGCGCGCGGAAGCGCCGGCATCACGCCATAGGCTATGTCTATATGGCGCTGTGTTCGCTGGTGGCGCTGTTTCCGCTTGTCTGGGTGATCCTGTCCTCGTTTAAGACCAACGCGGAAATCCTGTCAAGCGCCGTCACCCTGCCCACCTCCTACGCTTTGGACGGCTACCGCATGGCGCTCAAGGTGTCGCCCATCCTGCGCTATTTTTTCAACAGCGTGGTCATTACCTTAATCAGCACCGGCCTTAACGTCTTTTTCGTGTCCATGGCCGCCTATGTGTTTGCCAAGACGCGCTTCCGGCTGAAAAACGCGCTGTTCGCCCTTTTGTCCGTATCGATGGTGGTGCCCATGACGGCGCTTTTGCAGCCCGTGTATCAGGTGATCAACAGCTTAAAGCTGGGCGACAGCCTGCCCGGGCTGGTGCTGGTATACACCGCGCTCAATATGCCCTTAACGCTGCTCATCATGCGGGCGACCTTTGCGGGCCTCCCCGCCAGCCTAGAGGAAGCGGCCTACATCGACGGCGCCAACTTTATGTATACCTATCTGCACATCATGATGCCCGTCGCCAAAAGCGGCATGGCCTCCGCGGGAGTCTTGGCCTTTCTTAACTCGTGGAACGAATTCACCTTCGCGCTGGTGCTGACCAAATCGCTGAACGTGCGCACGCTGCCCTTGTCCCTCAGCTATTTTACCTCCCAGTTCAGCTTTAACTACACGGCGCTGTTTGCGGCCATCACCATGGCCGTGCTGCCCAGCATTGTGGTCTTCGCCGTCTTCCAGGAGCAGGTTTCCCAGAGCCTGGTCGTGGGGGCGGTTAAAGGATAATCGCTGTTTTATCAAATTTTCAAAGGAGGTTCCCTATGCGTCGATTCCTTGCTCTTCTACTGGTACTGGCATTTGTCCTCCCCATCGGCCCCGCTCAGGCAAGCAAGCTGAACGAGCTGACCGTCGCGCCCAGGAAAGGCGCGGCCGACATACTGAATCTCGTCCATCAGCTGGACGATATGCAAAGCATTCTCTACTACGGCGCCCACCCCGACGACGAAAACAACAGCCTGCTGGTCTATCTCAACCGCAAGCTGGGAGCGGACACCATCTACGCCACCCTCAACTGGGGCGAGGGCGGCGACAACTCCATCGGCTCCGAGCTGTACGGCGCGCTGGGCGCCCTGCGCTCGCAGGAGCTGCTTTCTTCCCGCGCCTTTGACGGCTCCACCCAGATGTATCTGGGCGGGTATGACTTCGGCTACTCGGTGTCCCTGAAGGAATCGCTGATGGGCGACCGGGAAACCAATGCCGAAGGCATCTATGTGCTGGACGTGCTGGGCTATAACTTTGCAAAGCTGCTGCGCACCGTCCGCCCCTCCGTGCTCTTTTCCAGCCATTCCGCGCCTCTGTGGGATCACGGCCAGCACATGGCGGTCGGGTTCCTCAACGAATACGGCATGGATCTTGCGGCAGACCCCGCTTACAAGGTTTACGGCGACGACGGCAAGGAGCTGCCCCCCTTTCAGGTGCAGAAGTTCTTCGCCTACCCCGCCCGCAGCTGGCAGCTTAATAACACCAAACTGGACCAGATCACCACAGCCGGCGCGATCAGCCAAAACGACATCACCAAGCCCGACATGAGCCTTGATCTGGGCGAGTACGACCCCATCCTGGGGATGTCCTACGCCGAGTGGGGCATCGTCGGACGCAACATGCACAAGTGCCAGAAGATGGTTTCCAGCCCCGAAAAGGGGCCGAACATCTCCACTTTCATCCTGAAAAAGGCGGCGCCCGGAGCCGCCGTTGACGAAGCCTTCAGCTCCACCGTATACGGCGGGCTGGACGTGGTGACCATTGACGATCTTGGCAAGGTATTCGGCGATCAGGCCGCAGTCAAAACGCTGATCGACAGCGTGCATACCTTCCAAAATGGGTTCGATATCAGCAATATGACCGCCGGTGCACCGCATCTGACCGGCGCGATGCAGGCGGTGAAGGAGCTGTACGCCGCCGCCGAAGCAATGGAGGACGCCTCCAAAAAAGCGGACGCGCTCAGCTACCTTAAGCGCATCGAAACCCACATCGGCAAAGTGATGCGCGCCATCTATGCCCTGGACGTGGATGTGAAGATCGACGCCAAAGACGCCGTGCCCGGCCAGAAGCTGACGGTGGTTTCCACGCTGTGGGCGCGCTCCGCCGATGCCGATACGGTGGGGATGCCCAAAGAGGGCATGGTGGACGGAAAGCCCAGCGCCCTCCTGATCCCCGAAGGCTGGCAGGCAGCGTCTTCCAAGGTGGAAGACATCATGTCCGGCGACCGCGTCGTGGGCCGCAGCTTCACCTATGAAGTCACGGTGCCGGAAGGCGAGCGCGCCTACACCGGCCCCTACAACAGCCCCTACAACGAAGCGTACACCGATCCCTATTATCCGCACGGCGCGGTGGTCAACGGCAAGCAGCGCGTCGCCAGCGACGCCGATACGCTTGACCCCGCCAAGCTGACGGCCGAACTGATCAAAAAGCAGAACGCCGTTGAAGACCTCGCCTTCGGCATCACCACCAAGCTGTCCGACCCGTATGCGCACGCCCCCGTCATGGGCGCGTATACCGCCGTCATCGACGGCCAGCCCTACCCCGTGGCAACGGAGCCGGAATTGCGCATCGTGCCCAAGCTCTCTGTGCAGGTGAGCAACAAGGCCAACATGCTCAAGCATACCGGGGAAGAAATCAAGACGAAGATACAGGTCGTCATCGGCAATAAGATGGGAACCGCGGCTGAGAACATCGAACTGACCGCCAGGGCGGACGAAGAGAATACCGGCATTACGGTCAGCAGCGCCAGGGTGACGGTGGCCGCAGGCTCCGTGCTGGCGGCCGAGCTGGATGTCACCGTGCCCGCCGCCTTCGTCGACCGCAACGTCAACATGATCGTCGAAGCCGTGTACAACGGGGAAACCTTCTCCGAAGGCTATCAGGCCATCGACTACAGCCACATCAACACCGTGAACTACTACGAGCTGGCGGCGCAGAAGCTGTCGGTCATCCGGTACGGCCTGCCCAGCGACGATCTCAAAATCGGCTACCTCATGTCCGGGTATGACGATTACATCTTCGACTACATCAAGGCCATGTACGCTGATCCCGCCAAGGCGGAAAGCAACCTGAAGGCCCTGTCCGTCGCCGACATCACCAGGAGCGGCAGCCAGCTGGCGCAGCAGTTTGACACCATCATCGTGGGAAAGACGGCGCTGCCCGACCAAAGCCCCATCGCTGCCGAATTGAAGGCCAGCTTCAGCAACCTGCTCGACTTTGCCAACAACGGCGGCAACCTCGTGCTGCATTACCAGAACTATCACCCCGATAACCTGATGAGCTGGGCTCCCGTTCCCTTCCCGATGGCCAACACCAACATCAACAAGGAGGACAGCGAAGTCTTTGTCGGCGAAAACGCCGCCAAGACGCCCTTCTACCGCGGCATCGACCTGATACTGGAGGGCGAAAAGTCCGCTTCCTCCATCTGGAACGGGTGGATTCAGCAGCGCTGCGAATGGACGCCCGGCCTTGCCGAAAACGGCGCGGTCGAAAGCATGGAAGCCCTCGGCTACACCGTGCTGTTCAAGGGCCAGGACCCCGAAGGGACGATGCGCCCCGCCATCCTGTATAAGGAAATGGAAAACGGCGGCCATTACACCTATTCTGCCGTTGTGTGGGAGCGTCAGCTGCAAGGGCTGGTACCCGGCGCCTATCTGCTGTACGCCAACCTGATCAGCCTTGGCTACCAGGCTGAATAAGACGCCTTGACGCCGGGAAGATGGCTTTCCAAATGGGGCCATCTTCCCTTTTTCACAAGCGGCCATTATACTGACATCATCAACCATGGAGGAAATGCAATGAAACTGACGGTGATCGGCGGCGGCGGCGTCCGCTCCATGTTTTTGGCGAAAAGCATCGCCCAGCGCGCCCAGGCGCTGCACATAGAAGAACTGGTATTCATGGACATCAGCGAGGAAAAGCTGCTGGCCTTCGGCGGCATGGCGCGGGAGGTTGCGCGTATGCTGGCCCCCGGCATGCGCTTCAGCATGACAAGCGACGCCAGGGACGCCGTCAAAGACGCCGATTATGTGATCACCACCCTGCGCGTGGGCGGCGATTTGCAGCGCACCAGGGATGAACACGCGGCGCTGGACCTTGGCATCCTCGGGCAGGAAACGACGGGCGCGGCGGGCTTCTCCTTCGCCATGCGCTCCATTCCGGCGCTGAAACACTACTGCGACATGGTAAGAGCGTACGCCAAGCCCGGCGCGCGGGTGTTCAATTTTACCAACCCGGTGGGTATCGTATCGCAGGCGCTGCGGCAGATGGGGTACGATTTCACCTACGGCATCTGCGACGCGCCCAGCAGCATGCTGCACCAGTTCGCGGGCGTCCTGGGCGTGGACGCGAAACGGCTGGAGGGCGAGCTGTTCGGCCTCAACCACCTGTCATGGTTCCACCGCGTGCTGCTGGACGGCAGGGATGTGATGGACGGGCTGCTGCGCAGCGAAAAGGCGCTGAAGGAGACCGACCTGCATTTTTTCAGCCCCTCGCTGCTCAATCACATCGGCTGCGTGCCCAACGAATACCTGTACTATTTCTACTGCCGCGAGCAGGCGGTCAGCAACATCCTGAAAGCGGGCAAAACGCGCGGCGACATCATATTGGACATCAACCGCGCCATGCTGGAAGAGTTGAAGAGCCTGCCCGAAGGCAGCGGGTTCAGCGAAAAAATGGCCGTATTCTCCAAATGGTACGGCGAGCGCGAGGCGCAGTACATGGCCAACGAAACGGGCGTCAGGCGCACCGCCAAGTGGGTCTTCGACCCCTTCAGGCAGGACGACGGCGGGTACGCGGGCGTGGCGCTTAACTTTATCGACATCGAGCGCTCGGGCAAAGCGGGCCGCATGATATTGACCGTGCCCAATAACGGCGCGGTGGACTTCCTGAAGGACACCGACACGGTGGAAGTCACCTGCGACATCACGGCGGAGGGCGTGAAGCCCCACCGCTTTGACCGTGTGCCCGAAAATCAGAAGGAACTGATCCTAAGGGTCAAGTACTACGAGCGCGTGGGCGCGGAAGCCATCATCGAAAAGAGCCGCAAGAAGGCGGTGGACGCCCTGATGCTGCACCCCCTCGTCAACTCCTTCAGCCTCGCCGAAAAGCTGGCCGACCGCTATATCGAATTGAACCGCCCCTATACCGGCGGGTGGGGGGCCTGATATGCGCTGGGTAGCAGGGTTTGGCAAAACCAATGTGGACCTTCTGTACAGCGGGATGCCGCGCGTGCCCGGGGAGGGCGAAGAAATATACGCCCAAAGCTTCTCCATGCAGCTGGGCGGCGGCGCGCCCGCGACGCTGATCAATTTAGGGCGCCTCAGCGTGCCCTGCCGCATACAGACCTTTTTGGGGAAAGACAGCTTTTCCGAATTCGCCCGGCAGCAGTTTTTGAAAAACGGCGTGTCCCCGCACAACCTGTACACGGGCGATCGGATGCCCGTCAACCTGACCAGCGCCGTCATCACCCCGCGCGACCGCGCCTTTATCAGCTATTCCGACCCGGTTGCGATCACCGAGGATATGCGAAACGAAGCGCTGGCCCTCTCCCGCGGCGCGTCCATCGTGCTGATGCAGGAGGATTTTCTCCCCATCTACCCGGAGCTGAAAAGGGACGGGGCCGTTCTGGTATACGACACCGGCTGGCAAAGCGGCATGAGCGTCGAAACCATGCGCGGCGTCCTCACGCAGGCCGACTGGTACACCCCCAACGACAGGGAAGCCATGCTGCTGACCGGCACCCGCAGCCCGTCCGCCGCCGCCCAAGTGCTGGCCGAATTTTTCGACACCGTGGTCATCAAGCTGGGCGCGGAGGGGTGCCTGCTGCTGCATGACGGCAAAGAGACCCTTGTGCCGCCCATGCCGAACGTGCGCGCCGTGGATACCACCGGCGCGGGCGACGCCTTCCTCGCGGGCTTCATGTACGGCCTTTACCACGGCGCGCCGCCCGAAACCTGCGCGCTGTACGGCAACATCACCGGCGGCGTAAGCGTCACGGCCGTCGGCTGCCTCGCCGCGTATGTGGATGAGGAAGAATTGCTTAAAAAGGCGGAGGAATTGAAGGGGCAGGGAGCGAAGTAATGCTATGATGGTTATTCATGCTTTGATTTCCGGAACCCTCACATATGATCCATAAAACGATCCACAACTAATTGGCGGAATTCGGGAGATAGCGTGCAAAAATAAGCAGTAAAGCCTGTAACTCGCACAACCAGATCGGGGTAAGACATCGGGTTTTTATGCGCCTCCATCAGTATGTTCTTATCAAGAACATTAATATTAATCAATGTTCCTCCCATATCGAAGTGTGTTTTTATAAGCTGCATAACGCGTTCAATTCCACCTTCTTCCCGACTTAACCCCGGATCAAATTCAATCTGAAGAGGGGCTGTGTTTCCATAGTTTGGCTGCACCATGGCTATTCCATTCGCCATTGCAGTTGGGGCTCCATCCCTTCGAAAACCCGGTGTAGGATTTGCACCATGAGTAAGCGGTTCAAAAGCTTTACGTCCATTTGGCGTCGCACCTACCTGAGCTCCAAAGTGAATGGTCTTAGACCATGAGAACCATCCAGGTATAAGCTGCATCCTTTCAGGCATTGGTTGCGCTTTGACCACAGCGACGAAATCATCATTAATTCGTTTAGCCCATTTGTCTCCTATAGAATTTCCTTGACAATACCGCTCTGAAGAAGAAAGCATCAGACGCGTTCTCTCTGAGTGAACGAAGTTATCGCGAATTGCGTCATAAAGCTCATTCCATGTTAAAACGTTTTCTTTAACGATTCGTTGTTCGATAGCTGCAAATGAATCAGCGATGATCCCCAAGCCAACTCCATCCACACAAAGCGTATATAAATCTGCTACCTGTGATATGTTACATCCATTTTCCAATGTATTGTGCATTTGCAAATTCATCACCAATTCGGGTTCCACTTCATGCATATGTTCAATCTGAAAAACCATACACTTCGACAGCGCATTAATTGCCCGACGTAAATGCGTGATAAAGCTGAAATGCAGTCGCTCCAACGACGGAGAAAACTCATGTTTATGTATATCATTGGGAGCTTCATAGTACTTTTGCATCATTTCCAAATAAGCAATCTCAAATACGCGGGCACAATTCACCTTCACTAAATCATTCATTGGCAGCTCGCGTCCAGGTACTGCGCTCCATCCACAGCCCACAGCAATACGCTCATTAGCCGTTTGTATGTCTATGCCCTTATTTCGAACATAGTTCATCATGCCCTCGTAACCAGAATACCGGGGCCATCCGTGACGATCCTCGAAATTATATGTGACAGCCGTTCTGAAAAAGTCAGGATCTATGTTTGGGTGATATTGAACAGTCAGATTTGCCGAAAGATTCATACAATGAGCGGCTTCAAGAATGAGGTATGAAAGCTCATTGGTCAAATCCCTCCCATAAATATCACAACCCGCCAGCTGATAATAATGAGTATCTATCAGCAAAAGATTGGCAAGAATAAAACGTGCTTCATCCTTTGATAAAGTATAATTTTGTATATCTTTTTTATAGTAAGGCAATAATAACTGGTCAAGTTTACATCCTGCGCCATCTCTATTATAGATGCGGGAAACCGTTGAAAACCAAGCAATGTATTGGCAAGCTTCTAAGAATGTTTTTGGAGGGTTAGAAACAACATTCTTATTTGCTTCCAGCATACGAGTGAGCGTATATCTGATTTCCTCATCTTTTTCTATGATCAGAAGCTCTTCGATTTTCGCAATATGTTTTGATATCCATGACTGTATTGAAAGAACTGTCTTTTCTTCAGCATCATAGAATGCCTGCTTTTCAGAATCGCCTGTATGAATGGAGCGATATTTCTTTATTTTTGTGAGAAAGCCCCCAAAGCCAAGCTTTAAACCAATTCTGTAATCAGAAGCAAAATGCGCATCAGTCCCTATACCCGTATCAAGACCATACAGCGAAATAGCTGGTTGATACATCTCATAATCAAAACGTTCCGCTGGAAAAAAACGCTGTTCAAGCGGGAGATTGGCATTCACTTTTCTGTAGTCAGATAACTTATCGCACCAGCGCCCACAAAGGATCTCATACTTGTCAACATAAACAGGATGATTTTCCAAAAAAAGCTGATAATTCTCCGCCCATCCTTCATAGCCCCAAAAATCCCCATCGGATGGAACGGGCGTAAAGCTATAGCCGTCAGGAAAAGGTATGGTTCCATAGTCGTCAGCATCCATATATCCTTGTTGCGCAAATTTTTCTTGCGTATGGCATAGTTTTTTTTCTCGAAGTGTTTCATATCTTTTTTGGTAATCAATGCTTTTTACAACCATGTTATTTATTCTCCTCACGCATCTGTTTTTCGGCTAATGCCAGCTATCCGCACATCAAGCTGATATTTTTCCCCGATACCAGCTAAATCTTTCAAAACAACTTTTGAAGGAGTTTCAAACTGCTTAGGGGTAAATTTTTTTGAAACCAGCTTTTTTGACAACCCCAAAGGATGATATGGAAGCAGTTCAAGTATGATTTGTTTTGACAGCGAGGACAAGAAATGAGCCGTTTTTTCAATGTTGGCTTCATTATCATTAATACCTGCTACAATCGGAACACGCACTATCATAGGAATATTCAGTTTGCTCGCCTTTCCAATATTCTTTATCACCTGTTCATTACCGACTTCTGTCCATCTTTTATGCTCTGTATTGTCCCATATTTTGAGATCACACATAAGATAATCTAATTTCTCAATCAAAGGCAAAAGCACCTCCCATGGTGCAAACATGTTGCTTTCCATGGCACAATTAATCTTTTCCCGTTTTGCAAGGCTGAGCAGGTTTTCTGAAAAGATCGGCTGAAAGCTAGGCTCTCCGCCGGTAAGAGTCATCCCGCCTTCATTTCCATAGTAACTGCGATCTAATAATACTTGAGATAAAACTTCTTGAGGCGTCATTGGTTTCCCGACAGTTCTGCGCGCACCAGAAAAACATCCTCGGCTGCATTCCCCACAATGAATACACTTTGATGGGTCAAAAATTTCTTCTGATTCTGACGATATCATCTCAGGGTTATGACACCATGCGCATCGCATATTACAGCCTTTCAGAAACACCGAAGTGCGTATCCCAGGGCCATCATGCAAGGAATATCTTTGTATATCGGCAACCAAGCCGCGAATTTCTTTTTGGTTGTTTTTAATCATAGTTAACAAATCGCTTTCGACAATAATCTTTTTTCATCCGCATCTTTTCCTTTAAATTCCGCAGTAATTCTTCCTTCTTTCATTACATAAATACGATCACACATTCCTAAAATTTCCGGCAGTTCTGATGAAACCATCAAAATTGATAAGCCGTTTTGTGCCAATTGATGCATCAATTCATAGATTTCAGCCTTTGCTCCGACATCAATGCCGCGAGTTGGTTCATCGATAATCAATAGTTTCAGATTTTTCTTTATTAGCCAACGGGCAAGCATTACTTTTTGCTGATTGCCCCCAGATAGTTTCGTTATTAGCTGCGTTAGCTTAGGCGTTTTAATGGATAACGTCTTGACGATTGCATTAGTTGAGGCTTTTTCTTTTGAAACCTTTACAATAGGGCCTAATGAAACCTGATCCAGCGAGTCAATGCTAATATTCTTCTCAACAGAATAATTAGGGAAAATACCAAAATCCTTTCTGTTCTCCGATACAAGGCCAATCCCCATTCTTCTTGCAGCAATAGGATTATTTGGTGGAAGCAGTTTGTTGGATATCAGAATTTGGCCTGATAATCGTTTATCTATTCCAAATAATGCTTTCGTCATTTCCGTACGGCCAGCACCCATTAACCCAGAAAAGCCCACAATCTCCCCTTCACATGTGTAAAAGCTCAAATCATGTATTTTATCACTACTTAGATTATGAACCGAAAGAATGATTTTTCCTGAAGTTCTGTCCTTTGCTGGAAAAACATCTTCTAATCTGCGACCAACCATCATATTGATAAGATCTTCATTATGTACTTCGTTCGTATTAGCAGTACCCATTTCTGTTCCATCGCGAAAAACAGTAATACGATCAGCTATGGTAAAAATCTCTTCGATTTTATGCGAAATATAGATAATACCGACATTTTGTTTTTTTAGCTTTCTAATCACCGTAAATAGAGATTGAATTTCAGTGGGACTTAAGGCACTGGTAGGCTCGTCCATGATAATCACTTTCGCATTTAATGAAATCGACTTGGCAATTTCCACCAATTGTTGCTCTGCAATGCTTAAATATTGCACCTTCATGCTTGGACGAATATCAAGGCCAATTTCATCCAACAATTCCTGCGTTTCAGCATATAGTTTTTTCCACAATACTCGTCCATGTTTTTGAGGGAGCCGCCCAAAAAATATATTTTCCGCAACCGAAAGATTATAAGCAGAGTTTAATTCCTGATAAATAACACTAATCCCTTTTTTAATGGCATCACTGGGGTGATAAATATTGGCAGGATTCCCCTCAATGAAATATGTTCCTCCATCATGCTGGTACACACCAGAGAGGATTTTTATCAATGTAGACTTTCCCGCACCGTTTTCACCCACCAGTGCATGAACTTCTCCGGAAAAAAGCGTTAAATCCACTCCTTTAAGCGCGTGAACACCGGGGAAGTATTTATGAATATCATGTACTTCCAATACTGGCTTTTGCATGCTAATTACCCTTCTTTTTGAAGTTTCTGATCATGAATCAGTTTTTTTGCGATACTCTTTTTCCTTATTCCATCCACCGCAACTGCAAGTATTATGACAATACCTCTGGTAATATCCTGCCAAAAAGAGTTAACGGCCATTAAAGTAAGGGCATTTTGCAATACACCAAGGATCAGCATACCAATAACTGCTCCGATAATTGAGCCTATTCCTCCTGATAACGAAACGCCGCCCAAAATTACCGAAGCAATAACCATCATTTCAAAACCAGTACCTGCCGTAGGCTGGGCTGAAGCCATGCGTGAAGCTAGTAATACACCAGACAGCATTGTCAATACGCTGCCAATAATATAAACCGCTAATTTAATCCTTTCTACAGGAAGTCCCGCAAAGAGCGCAGCTTCTTTATTTCCGCCTATAGCATAAACATATCGACCAAACGTTGTATGATTAAGAACGAAATAGACTACAATAAAAATTATGGCTGCAATGATTACAGCATTTGGGACCATCCCGACATATCCTGTTGCTAATTCTTGAAATGCCGGATACTTCGATTGTATTGACACCGCTTTTGTATACACCATTGAAGCCCCTCGCCAAATGGCCATTGTTCCAAGCGTTACAATCATTGAATTCATCTTGAGTTTTGTAACAATTAAGCCATTAAGTCCTCCTACAACAATTCCTCCCAGAAGTGCCGCAATGATAGCTAAAGCAACGCTTCCCGTTTGATTCAGGGTAACGATGGAAAGGATGCCCGCCACAGCTTGCTGTGACCCTACTGATAAATCTATTTCACCAACCAATATAATTAATGTAAGTCCAAAACCACAAATAGCAGTTAAAGAGACTTGTCGAAGCGTATTCATAATGTTACGTTCAGAAAGAAAAACAGGTTGTAAAATATATGAAATCGCACAAAGCAATACCAATGCAATCAATAAAACTGAATTATCTGATTGTTGAAGGTGTCTTAACCATTGATTATTCTTGGTCGGTGTTTTCATCCCAAGCGCTCCTTTGGAACCGAATTCTTGTAAGTCATGTCCCTGTATGCTATTCTTCGTATCGGATTCAGAGTGGCATATATGCAACGCTGAATATATATGCCACTCTGGAAGCAAGATTACATTTACTTCTCCATTAAGGAACGAATAGAGTCAAAATTTGTAATATAGTTATCTCCCTCTTTTATATAGAATTTCTCGAAGTTTTCTTTGGTGATGACAACAGTACCGCTTTCATAGTTTTCTGGTAATGTTTCGTCATTGGCCGCTTTGTAAGCAGCATCAATGAGGCTTACTCCCATGTAATCAGGAAACATTGCAACCGCAGCTTTATACGGTGTATTTCCAAGAAGTGCCTCGCGTCCGACAACGCCTTCAAAGCCAAAACCAATAACTGTCAGCGCAGACTCATTGAGGCCTGCTTCCTTGTAAGCGGCCATTCCACCCGTTGCAGAATTATCATTGATTCCAAAGATTACATTTGTATCAGGATGTGCAGTAAGAGCATCCTGTGCAACTTTTAAACTTGTCTCTTTTGATCCTCCACCGTCAACTTCCTGAACCACGTTATACTTAATTCCCGCTTCATCCATACCCGCCTTGAAGCCTTCAACACGCATACGACAATCTGCGTATGCAGGTTGGCCTACGATCAATATCTTGGGATCAATTGAATTTACCTTTGCATACTCTGCAAACCAAAGACCCGCATTTTTCGCGCCAGAGATATTATCAATACCAACATAGGTTTTTGCACCATCAATAACATTGGATTCAGAGATAACCGGAATTCCAGCTGCAGTTGCTTCCGCAACTACATTCGCTAAGGCTTTAACGTCGATCGGAGTAATGATCAACACATCTACTTGCTTGGTAATCATATTTTCTGCCTGAGAAACCTGCTTACTCACATCCATTGCCGCGTCTGAAACCAAAAGCGTAATTCCGAGCTTTTCGGCCTGAGCTGTAGCACCCTTCACAATATTTTGATACCATTCATGAGACATGTCGTTAACCAGATATCCGAAGGTAAGCGGTTTTGTTTCTGCTATTGCGGGCATTGCAGCAAAGCAGGAGAGTACCAAAGCCAACGACAACAGGGCAACAAAGAACTTTTTCATGGGATACCTCCGTTCGATATATTTTTAACCGTTGCCGGCTAAATACTATAGTTGTCCGCTTTGTTACTAACAATATGTTAGTAAGTTTAAATATAGTATACACTTCAAAATATAATTTGGCAATACTTGGTGAATAATTTATTTTCTACGTTTTTTGCACCCTTTATATAATAAGTCTTGAATTGTTATCAAAGCAGAGTATACTTTAATAGTAACAGTTTGTTATTTATTATGTTATCTTAGGGGGTGACAACACTGAAAAGAAAGATGACAGGCAACGCCGAAATGATGCGAAAAATCAATGTTGATTTGATCGTAAACCTTATTATGGAAGTTCAGCATATATCTCGTTCTGAGATTGCAAAGAAATTAGGCCTTGCACTGCCAACAGTAATGAGAATTGTGGATATTCTTATCGCTAAAGGGATTATTGTAGAAGTAGGGCAAGGAGATTCGACCGGGGGCCGCAAGCCAACGATGCTCGAAATGAACGAGCATCATAATTATTATGTCGGTGTCTGTATTCAGCGTAAATTAAAAGTGGTTTTGGCCAACGCAGTTGGAAGAATAATATCACGATATGAATCCGTTTTCAATTACCAGAATATGAACGCAAGTGTATTTGATCAAATAGCAGCAGGTATTGGATCAGTTATTGATACTGCCGGAATACGAATAGATGATAACTGTTTTATTGGAATGGGCATTCCCGGTAGTAATTTTAAACATACAGATATGGTTAAGCAGTACCCATTTGCAAAATGGGCTACTTTTGATATGAACACATGGATTAATGAGGCCCCTCTTCCATATCCTTTCATATGTGAGAATATTCCTAAATTAGGGGCTATGGCCGAGCTGCGATTTGGCGGGGGACGGAATGTATCCAGCTTTATCTATATCTATGCTGATTTTGGAATTGGTGCAAGCCTTGTTGTTGATGGTGAGCTATATATGGGCGCTGATGGCGTTGCCGGTGAATTTGGGCACATGATTGTTGAACATGATGGTATTGAATGTTACTGCGGTAATCGCGGTTGTGTTGAAATGTACTCTTCATCTTTAGCTATTTTGGCACGTGTCCGTAACGCTATGGAACAATCACACTTTTCAGTAAATGGTATCACTGATGTTGATGAGGTGCAATTTCCGGATACAATTGAAGCGTTAAATCAAGGAAATCCCAAGGTGGAGAGCATTTTCCGTGATGCCGGTTATTATCTGGGCATAGGTATGGCAAATTTGATTAATCTATTCAACCCACGAATGATAATCATTGGTGGAGAGCTGTCCGATTGCTCCTGCTATGTACAGGCAGCCCAAACTGAGGCGTTAAACCATATATTTCTACACAAAGCGGAACATGTTATGATTACTACAAGCAAGCTGGGGAGGGATGATTTACTAAAAGGCGCAATTGCCTTAGCAATGAAACAACGCTTGTACTCGTTTTAACAAATTAGAGCCTGTTCACGCCATTGCACATTTTTGCCGGATATGGTAAATTGTCAGCATGAAACTGACAGCAGATCAATTTGAAAAAAATGCCCCGTACTTACCATCGGGCCTATGAAGGCGGCCAAAACGGGAAAAAGGGAGCCGAGCTGGGATATATTCCTAAAGCTGCGGGCAATCCCCGCAGCGCTCTATCCCATCATGACGATATGCCCGCCCAGCAGGCGGGCTTCCTCCATTTCATGCGTTACGGCGACCACCGTTTTGCCGCGCGTGTGCTTTCGTACATAGTCGATGGCCGCGCGGCGCGTCTGACCGTCAAGGCCCTTGAAGGCTTCGTCCAGCAGCAGCAGGCCGGCGTCGCACAGCACGGCGCGGGCGATGGCGACGCGCCTGCGCATGCCGCCCGACAGGGTGCTGACGGGCTGCTCCATATCGCCGTCCGCAAGCCCCAATTCCTTAAGGTGGCGGCGCAGCGGCGCCGCGTCCGCCTTTTTGCCCAGCACAAAGCGCAGGTTATCGAGGGCGGAAAAGGGTTCCAGCAGCCGATCCTCCTGAAAAACCGCCGCCACCTTGTCGGGCACGCCCGAAACGCTGCCCGCGTCCAGCGGCACAAAGCCCATCAAAACGTTGAGCAGCGTTGTTTTGCCGATGCCGCTGTGCCCCATCAGGCAGGATATTTCGCCCTGCGGGAACACCAGCGACACATGGTCCAGCACCTGTTTGCCCTCAAAGCGTTTGACGGCGTTTTCCACCCGTATATCCATCATGCCGCCCCCCTGCCCATCAGTTTTTTCAAAAGAAACAGGAACGATTTTTCAAAAATCAGGCTCAGCAGCACGATCACCGCCGTCCACGCAAACAGATCGGGCGTGTTCAGGTACACCTTGGCGTCGTACAGCTTTTCGCCGATGGTGCCCTTGGGCACGCCGATCACCTCGGCCGCGA
>CAZFUT010000026.1:0-31251 GCA_964522425.1 uncultured Oscillospiraceae bacterium | reverse complement strand
TGGCGTTGTCCTTGGTGACGACCAGCGGGGGCAGCTCGTACAGGCCCACTTCGACGACGCCGTTGTTGGCCTTGGCATCGGGCTCGGGCATGCCTTTGCCTTCCTGCAGGGACTTGATGATTTCGACCGTCTTGCTCACCAGCACGTCGGTGGGCTTGGCGACGGTGGAATACTGCCTGCCGCTCCATATCCATTCGACCGACTCGTTCTCGGCGTCCAGGCCGGAGACCACGGGGATCTTCTGGCCCGCCTGCTCGGAGGCGGTGATGATGGCGCGGGCGATGCCGTCGTTGGGGGACAGCACGCCGTGGATTTCCTTATCGGAGTAGAAGCCGGCGAGCAGGGAGTCCATGCGGGCCTGGGCCTTGGCGTTGTCCCAGTCCATGGTGGCGCACTGGGTGAAATCGGTCTGACCGGATACGACGACCAGCGTGCCGTCGTCGATCAGGGGCTGCAGAACGCTCATCGCGCCCTTGAAGAAGTTGGGGGCGTTGGGATCGGCCGGGCCGCCGCCGAACAGCTCGATGTTGTAGGGGCCTTCGCCCTTGAGCTCTTTGAGGCCCTGCAGCAGCGCTTTGCCCTGCAGCTCGCCGGTCTTGATGCTGCCGAACTGCACCACGCCGTCGATGGCGGCGGTGTTCTCGATCAGGCGGTCATAGCCGATGATCTTGATGCCCTGGGCGGCCGCTTCTTCCAGCACCGCGCCCAGCTGAGAGCCGTCCACGGGGCCGACGACGATCACTTTGACGCCGTTCTGCACCATGGATTCGATCTGCTGCTGCTGCTGGGGCACCTTGTTGTCCGCGTGCTGGATGATGGCCTTGAAACCGGCCGCTTCCAGCTGGGCCTTGAACATGTCGTTGGCTTCCGCCCAGTTCTGGGTGCCCAGCCACGGCAGCGCGACGCCGATGGCCGCATCCGCCTCAAAGCCGGACGCCATTGCGCCGGCAGAGAACAGCATCATTGCTGCCAGCAGCGCCGCGACAAGCCAGAGCCTAAATTTCCTGTTTGCCATGAGATCCTCCTTTTTACGTCCTTGGACGATGTATCGATAATCCTGTCAGCCGGCCGTTATTTCGGCCCCGCGCCGGCAGGAACATCTCCCGCGGGATGGTTTCCCTTGCCTAAATGAACGTTGGCATCGGCCGCCCTGCGGCTGTGCTGCTTGTTGTATACGTCGAAGGCGACGGCAGCCAGCAGCACGAAGCCCTTGATGACCTGCGTCTTGTCGGCGCCCACGCCCATGAGCATCAGGCCGGAGTTCAGCACCGCCATCACCATGCCGCCCACCATGGTGCCCAGCACCGTGCCGATGCCGCCCGATACCGCCGCGCCGCCGATAAAGACGGAGGCAATGGCGTCCATTTCCCAGGCCGTTCCGTCAGAGGGGCCGGCGGCCGTGGCGCGGCCTAAGTAGATGATGCCGGCCAGCGCCGCCAGCACCGACATGTTCAGCATGGTAAAAAAGTAGGTGCGCGGCACGTTGACGCCCGACAGCGCCGCCGCTGTCCTGTTGCCGCCCACGGCGTAGATGTGGCGGCCAAGGCGCGTGCGCTGGGTGATGGTGTGGTAAACCATAATGAGCAGCAGCAGGATGATGCCGGGGATGGGGAAGGACGTGCCGGGACGGCCCGACGCGAACAGCCATGCCACATAGGCGATCACCGCGCTGACCAGCGCGATGCGCGTGATCACGGGCCAGAGCGGCTCGTCGCTGCCCAGTTCCTGCGCCTTCCTGCGCTTGCGCAATTGGGACAGGGCATAGAAGATGATGCCGGCAAGGCCCAGCAGCATGGTAACGTTGTTCAGCCCGGTGATTTCGCGCCCCCAGTCGGGCAGATAGCCCGCGCCGAACATTTTCAGTTCCCTCGGAGCGGGGACGGAGATGGAGCGGGACAGCCAGATCACGCCGCCCCTGAAGATCATCATGCCGCCCAGGGTGGTGATGAAGCCGGGGATGCCGAGCTTGGCTACCCAGAAGCCCTGCCATGCGCCCACGATGACGCCGATAAGCAGGCTCAGCAGCACGGCCAGCCACCACGGCAGCCCCAGATCGCGCGCGGCCATCGCCATCGCCATGCCCGCAAAGCCCGATACCGAGCCGATGGACAGGTCGATCTGGCCGATGACGATCACCATCAGCATACCGATGGCCAGTATCAGCACATAGGCGTTGCCGGTGACGAGGTTCTGGATGTTGGACGAGGTGATCATCTTGCCGCCGGAAATGATGTTGAACCCCAGCAGCAGCACCACGAGGGCAATGAGCATGGTGAAATTTCGGAACTCGCTGCCCAGCACCTGTTTGATAGTCTTTTTCATGGGAATGCCGTCCTTCCTCGGTTATTGTTCGGATAATGTGGTCATCATGCGCATCAGCGTTTCCTGATCCGCGTTTTCTTTATCGATGCAGCCGGTGATGGCGCCTTCGCACAGGGTGTAGATGCGGTCGGCCATGCCCAAGAGCTCCGGCAGTTCGGAGGAAACCATCACCACCGCCTTGCCCTGATCGGCCAGCGCGTGGATCAGCCGGTATATCTCGTACTTGGCGCCCACGTCGATGCCGCGGGTCGGTTCGTCCAGCAGCAGCACTTCGGGCTGGGTAAACATCCACTTGCCCAGCACCACCTTCTGCTGGTTGCCGCCCGACAGGGTGACGACGCCGGTATCCACATCGCTCATCTTGATGCTCAGCAGGTCGCGGTATTCTTCGGACACCCGGCGCTCCTTGTCAAGGTCGAGCAGCAGGCCGCGCAGGATGCCCTTCAGGTTGGCCGATACCACCGTCTTGCGGATGGGATCGAGCAGATTCAGCCCCAGCGTTTTGCGGTCTTCGGGCACGTAGGCGATGCCGTTTTTGATGGCGTCGCTGACCGAGTGCAGCTGCACCTCCCGTCCCTTTATTTTGAGGGTGCCGCCTTTATAGATGCCGTAGTTGCGGCCGAAGATGGAGCGCATCAGCTCCGTCCGGCCCGCGCCCATCAGCCCCGCGAAGCCCACGATCTCGCCCGCCCGCACAAAGAAACTGGAGTTTTTGCACACCATGCGGTTGGCGATGTTGGGGTCTTCCACCTGCCAGTCCGATACCTCGAAAATGACGTCGCCGGGCCTGGAGTCGTGGACGGGGTAGCGGTTTTCCAGCGTCCTGCCCACCATGGAGCGGATGATGCGGTTCTCGTCCACCTTCCCGGCTTCGACATCGTAGGTTTCCACCGTCCGGCCGTCGCGGATGACGGTGACGGCGTCGGCAATGGCCGCGATTTCGTTGAGCTTGTGGGAGATGATGATGCAGGTAACGTCTTTGGTTTTAAGCTCCCGCATCAGCGCAAGCAGGTTTTCCGTGTCCGACTCGTTTAAGGCGGAGGTGGGTTCGTCCAGTATCAGCAGCTTGACGTTTTTGGACAGCGCCTTGGCGATCTCCACCAGCTGCTGCTGGCCGACGCCGAGGTTTTTAATGGGCGTGGAGGGGTTAAGGTTCAGCTTGACGCGGGCAAGCAGCTCCATGGTGCGCCTGCGCGCCTCGTCCCAGTCGATGAGGCCGTGCCTCACCACCTCGTTGCCCATGAAGATGTTTTCGGTGATGGAAAGCTCGGGGATCGTCGTCAATTCCTGATGGATGATGCCGATGCCCGCCGCCTCCGACTCCTTGATGTTTTTGAAGGCGACTTCTCTGCCCATGAAGAGGATGGCGCCCTGATAGCTGCCGTGGGGATGCACGCCGGAAAGCACCTTCATCAGCGTGGATTTGCCTGCGCCGTTTTCCCCGCAGATGGCATGGATGTCGCCGCGCCGCACCTCGAGCGTCACATCGTCCAGCGCGCGCACGCCCGGGAACTGCTTGCTGATGCCCTGCATTTGCAGGATGTACTGGTTCTCCATTTCTTGTCCTCCCGCCGCCCAAAGGGGCCGCTGTTGTGGTTAGGCCGTCAGATATACGCTGGGCATTTGCAGCACCTTGTTGGTGGCTGCCGCCGCCGCGCCCAGCAGCGTTGGGTTGATGGCAAGGCCCGTGATTTTGATCTCCACCTTGCTGTACAGTTCGGGCAGCACCCTTTCCCTGACCACGCGCCGCACGGTGGGCAGGATCAGCTCCCGCCCGGCGGCCACGCTGTCGCCCAGCACGATGACGCTCGGGTTGTAGGCATAGATCAGGCTCACGCAGCCGAAGGCGATATATTCCGCAACGCCTTCAATGGCTTTCTGAACCCGCTGATTGCCGCCGCGCGCCAGCGCAAAGACCGATTCGCAGGTATGCGGCAGATGCTCAAACGCCTCAGGCGCTGCCTGCACGGCTTTTTCAACCAGCGCAAAAGAGGAACAGTACATTTCCAGGCACCCGCGGTTGCCGCATTCGCATACGGGGCCGTGTACGTCCACGCTGATATGGCCCAATTCGCTCGCGCAGCCCTGCGCGCCCAGCAGCAGGCTGCCGTTTTCGACGATGCCGGAGCCGACGCCCTCGCCCACCAGAAAATAGGCGAGGCTGTTGATGCGCTGGCCGTGGCTGCCGAAATACCATTCCGCCAGCGCGCCGGAATTGGCGTCATGCTCGATGAACACGGGCTTATCAAAAGCGTGCTCCAGTTCTTTGCGGAAATTGACGTCCCGCCATGTGGGCATCTGGGTGATGACGGCGATGCGCCCTTCCTTATGCAGATAAGGGCCGGGCAGCGCAAAGCCGATGGCCACCACATGGGGGAAGCGAAGGAGAAAGCCGCGGATTTTCTCTTTGAGCGCGGAAAGCACCGAGAGCGGCGGGTCGTTGTTGGTATAGGGCAGGTCTTCCTTGGCGTAGATCTGCCCATACAGCCCGAACACACCCATGCTGATGATCTGGCGGGAAAACTTGACGCCCACGATCTGGTATTTATCGCTGTTTAAGGTAAGGCCGATGGAGCGGCGGTTGCCGCTGCCCTTGATGCCGCCCACCTCGGCCACGATGCCCATATCCATCAGCGCCGCCACAATTTTGGTGATGGCGGGCTGGGTAAGCCCGGTCTCCCGCGCAATGTCGGCACGCGAACAAACCCCCCTGCGCTGCAATATCCTTACAACGGCAGAGCGGTTGCCCTCCATCAGGTCGCTGTTGTTGCCGCCCATCGTTTTGTGCATCGGAAAACCCCTTCGATATGAAACCGGCTCGGATATGCGTTTCTTTCCCGTCCGCCGGACGAAAATATAAAACGTAGTTTATTGATTATCTCCGTTAATATATTAGCACAGAAATATATACCTGTCAACACGGAATTTTTCGTTTGCGCATCATGCGCCCGGTATCAGACAGGACGCGATCAGCCGCAGCGCGCCGCAGGCGGCCATGGTGAGGATGGGGTTCAGGCGAAATTTCCGCAGGGCCATAAGGGCCAGCAGAAAAAGAACGAGGTTCAGCAGGTCCAGCGTTTCGATGCGCAAAGGCTGCCCGGAAAACAGCGCGACATGCAGGATGCTCAGCAGCGCCGACGCGATCAGCGCCACCACAACGGGGCGCAGGGCCGACAGCACGCCCTGCATCAGGGGCATTTCGCGGCAGCGCGCGTACAGACGGTATAAAAGCGACACGAGGATCATGGAGGGCAGGATGGCCCCGAAGGTGGCGGCCAGCGCCCCGCCAAGGCCCGCAAAGCGCGTGCCGATAAAGGTGGCGGCGTTGACGGCGATGGGGCCCGGCGTCATTTCGGCGATGGTGACAAGGTCGCTCAGCTCCTTCACCGTCAGCCACTGGTGGAGGCTGACCACCTGATATTGGATCAGCGGCATGGCCGCGTACCCGCCGCCGATGCTGAACAGCCCTACCTGCAAAAATGAAAAGAAAAGCTGCCAATAGATCATGCCTGCCCGCCCTTTCCTTTTATAAGGCAGCGCGCAGCGCCCAGCGCCGCGGCGCACAGCACGATCAGCATCACGTTGATTTTTAAGAAGAAAGCGGCTGAGAAGGCCGCCGCCATCATCAGCGGCTGAAACCAATCCTTGGAGGCCGTAACCTTTTGCCCGAGGCCCAGCACCACGTCGGCGATCACGGCGGCTACGCCCGCCTGCATGCCCTTAAACACCGTGGCGACGATGCGGTTTTGGATAAAAGCGTCATAGAGCAGGGAAACCACGCTCAAGATGACGATGGGCGGGATGACGGTGCCCAGCACCGCCGCCACCATCCCCGCAAAGCCCAGCGTTTTCCAGCCCACCAATATGCCCGCGTTGACGGCGATGGGGCCCGGCGCCGACTGCGACAGGGCGATCATGTCCAGCATTTCGGTATCGTCTACCCAGTGCAGTTTGTCAACAAAGCGCTGCTTCATCAGGGTGACGATCACAAACCCGCCCCCAAACGTGAAAGCGCTGATGGACAGCATGGCGAAGAACAGCGTCGCCAGGCGGCGGGCCTTGCCGGTTTTTGTATCGGTGTGCTGCATAGGTTTCCTCCTGTTCCACGGGGATTATAGCATAGATGCCGCCCATGGTACAGCATAAAGTCGGCGGGTCATGCGGCCGCCGCAGCGGCCTTGACAGGGGAATCGAATCAAGATAGTATGAACGCTGTTCACGGGGAAAAAAGGAGCGGTCGAATGAATAAACAGGTTACGTCCCGCGAGGCGATTTTATCGCACTGCCGCCAAATGGTGATGGAAAAGGGCATCGCAGCCGTGGATATGCGCGGCGTGGCGTCGGCGTGCGAGGTGGCGCTGGGGTCGCTGTACAATTACTTCCCCTCAAAATCAGCGCTGATTGCGGCGACGGTGGAGAGCGTGTGGACGGATATCTTTTACGGCTCCGAACAGCCCAAGCGGTTTGACGGCTTTCTGCAGGCGGTGCAATGGGTGTACGACAGCCTGCGGCGCGGCCGTCTTACCTATCCGGGCTTTTTTACGCTGCACGCGCTCAGCTTTGCCAATCGGGATAAGCAGTCGGCGCGCCGGCTGATGCACGAGCATTTTGACCGCGTCAAACAGCGCCTGCTCGATGCCCTCAGGCAGGATGCGCAGGTGAACGCGCAGTTCGGCCGGGGCTTTTTGCCGGAAGGCGTTGTGGACCTGGCATTTGACGGGGTCGTCGCGGCTGTTTTGCAGGAAAAAGGGGATATTTCCGTTCTTGTGGGGCTGTTGGAGCGCGCCCTTTATCCTGCCGGTGCGTCAGCGCGCTGAGGATACGAATGATTGACTCACCCCCCTTTGGGCGGGTAAAAAAAGGCCGAATATGAACAGTGTTCAAAATTGTGAAAAATGCCTCCGGGCACGCTTGACAAAGCCTCCGCCGTGATTATAATGAACATTGTTCATTATGGCGAGGGGGAAGGATCCTCCCTTTCTCCATAAGGAAATCGCCGGCGGGCAGCCTTGCCCGAAGATAAGCCATGTACCTTTCACAAAAGGGCAGGAAGGGGAACCGCCGGAACCGATTCTTCGATGCCCTGCAAGGAGGAAAGACAAACATGCAAGCCATCATGGAAACCGCTTTCGATGCTCTTTACCTGTCGGCCGTGGTCACCCTGGGGATACTGATGATCCGTAACCACAACGGACGCCGTCCATACCTGCTCTTTGGCATCATGGCCGTTACCCTGGGGGCGGGCGATGCCTTCCATCTGGCGCCGCGGGCCTATGCGCTGCTGACGGACGGGTTGGCCAACCATACCGCCGCGCTGGGCAACGGCAAGCTTATTACGTCCATCACCATGACGGTATTCTACGTTCTGCTTTATTATGTATGGCGCTTGCGCTACCGCGTGCAGGGGCGGCACGGCGTCACGGGATGGATACTGGCGCTGGCCGCGCTGCGCATCGCCCTGTGCTTTTTCCCGCAGAACGAGTGGACGTCCCTCAACCCGCCGCTAATGTGGGGCATCCTGCGCAATATTCCTTTTGCTTTGATGGGTATCATTGCCATCGTGCTGTTCTACCGCAGCGCCCGGGAGCGGGACGACCGCCCCTTCCGCTTCATGTGGCTCACCATTGTCCTGAGCTTCGCCTTCTATATCCCGGTGGTGCTGTTTGGGGATGTTTACCCGGCGGTCGGCATCCTGATGATCCCCAAAACCCTGGCCTATGTGTGGACTGTCCTGATCGGTTACCTGAGCATGCGCAATGAGGAAAAGGAGAATTTATCATGAAAAAGCTGATCAGCCGCTCGTTCCTGTATGCGCTGCTTGCCCTGGCGGGCGGCGTATTCTACCGCGAGTTTACCAAGTGGAATGGTTTTAACGGCCGCACGGCGCTGGCCTTTGTCCACCCGCACCTGATGCTGCTGGGTTCGCTCCTGCTGCTGGTGCTGGCCCTCTTTGCTTGCCATATGCCGCTGCTGGAAGAAAAGCGCTTCCGCGTGTTCCTGACCCTGCATACCATCGGCCTGCCCTTTATGGCGGGCATGCTGCTGGTGCGCGGCGTGCTGCAGGCGCTGGGCACGGCCATGTCCAAGGGGCTGGATGCCGCGGTATCCGGCATCGCGGGGCTGAGCCATCTTATCATGGGCGCTGCGATGGTCTATATGTTTCTGGCCCTGCGGAGCACACGGCGGTATAATGATGATAACGACAAGGCAAAGGGAGGGAAGAAAAATGGGCGTATTACAATTGAAACGGGTCTATGACGCGGCCGAGCCGTCCGACGGGTATCGCATTCTGATCGACAGGCTGTGGCCGCGGGGACTAACCAAGGAAAAAGCCGCGGTGAACTATTGGGCCAAACAGGCCGCGCCTGGTGCGGCGCTTAGGCTGCGCTACCATCAGGGGCTGATAGACTATGCGGCATTTGCCGCCGCCTATGAGCGGGAGCTTTCTTTGTCCCTGGATGCCGCAGGCCTTGCGGCGCTTATTAAGGCGAAGCAAAAGGAGGGGAATGTGACCCTTGTGTATGCCGGCCGGGAGCCGGAAAAGAGCCATGTACCCGTCCTGATCCGTTACATCCAAACAAATATGGAGGATACGGTCAGCGGCTGAACAGCCGCACCGTCATGCCCTCGTACAGATAGCCCGCGTTGATGGGGACGATGTTGGCCTGCGTCGCGTCCTGCGAGATCACGTTGACGGGGATCAGGTAATCGCCCTCGGCAAACATGGCCACAACGCCGATGATGCCGCCCTGATTGATGATGGCCTTGGCGGGCACCGAGTAGGTGATGGTGCTTTTGGACAGCTGCAAACGGCAGAAGCGCGTGTACAGCATGGGCTGCACGTTGCTTTCGATCTTCAGCCGCACCAGCAGCTGGCCGCCTGCCTTGGTCACGCCCTCCACAACGGCGCTGGCGGTGGTGCTTTCAAAGCTTTCAACCAGCATCTGGTAGGTATCGCCCACCACGGGCGTCCAATCGGTGTTGTCGGCCAGCATCAGCGCCGACCAGCTGTGCTGGCGCACCAGACGGTAGATGTCGGAGGTGTCCTTGTCCTTTTTGAACTCGCCGGGGATTTCGCCCCTGAGCATGCTTTGCACCTGCTGGGGGGTATAAGTTAGGTAGTTGCTGGTGTTCAGCGCCCCTTCAAAGCCGTCGGTATAGAAGCTGACGATGCCGTCGTCGGCGGAGGCGTACTGCTTGGTCCAGGTGTCGATGCGCTGCAGCTGGTTGTTTTCGTTGTCTAAAAGCCGGGTCAGCTTGGTATCGTCGGGATATTTCTGCTTGATATAGGCCTGCCGCTCGCTGACGGCTTCCTTTAACAGCTCTTCCTGATTGAGCAGGTTGCCGTGTGCGCCGCGGATCAGCGCCTGCGTTTCGGCGGCGCGCTCCAGCACCGTGGTATCCAGCTGCTGCAATTTGGTATCGGGCGCGGTCTCGGCCTCTAACAGGGCGATCTCGTGTTCCTTTAAGGTGTTGCGGTACTTTTGCAGGGTGGTCATTTCCTTGCCGCTGAAGCCCGTGGTGTATACGGTGCATACGGGCGTGCCGCGGCTTACGCGCGCGCCCTCCTCCGCCGTGTAGCGGATGGTGGAAACGCCGGCCTGAGAAAACACCGTTTCGTTGCGCACCACCAGCGCATTGCCCGAATAGGTGGAATCCTGCCCGCTGAGGGTGACCAGCGCGGTCTGGCTCTGCTTGGGGTCAAGCAGCTGGCTCAGCCCCATCGCGCCCAGCACGATCACCAGCACCGCAAGGCTTAAGTACAGGTAGATCATCATGCTTTTCTGCTTCGGCGCGGCCCGGTAAGGGATGCGCTCCGGCTTTTCGTCTTCGGGCGGCACATTGCCGGAGGGCGGCGGGGGCGGGGACGCGCCGAAAGCGGGCGCCTGCATGGCGGGGGGCGCATGGAAGGCCTGCGGGCCGGGCTGCTGAAGCGGCCCCCGATAGGGCGGCGGATAGGCGGAGAACTGCGGGGCCTGCGGCGCTGCGGGCGCCTGCGCGGGCACAAAATAATCGGGGTTCGCGTTGCCCTGCATGGGAGGCGGCACAAAGGCCTGCTGCCCCACGGCGGCAGGCGTAAAATACCCATCCTCCTGCGCGGGCAGATAGGAAGGGCCATAGCCGTAGGTTACGGGCGGCTGCTCCTGATATGGGGCGTTGTCGTTGCCTTGCCCGGCTTTTTTATGCCTGAACAGGTTCAGCTTTTCCCCCTCCTTGGTCGCATGATTCTTCGATAGCATACAGCGAAACGCTGAAATTGTAAAGAAGCGGCGTGTATGGGCACGGCGGGGAACAACCATGGGGATATTGAGCTTTACGTCATTTCCCGAACGCTGTGCGCAGACCGTTTGAATGCGCATACTTTTCCGCGTAAGAACCTGCGGGTGTTACGATCACCGGCTCCGCCAAGTCAAAGGCACGCTCGCCGATCTGCGTTACCGATGAGGGAATATGGATTTTTTCAAGGCCATAGCAGCCTGCAAAAGCCCATTCGCCGATTGCGGTTATGCCCTTGGGGAGGGTTATTTCTTTCAGGGCGGAGCAATAGATAAAGGTGTATGGCCGGATGGCCGTCATGCCCGCGGGCAATGTGACGGAGGTGAGATTCATACAACCGTTCAAAGCGTTCTGCCCAATTTCTGTTACGCTCGCGGGGATCGTGATCTCTCTCAGTTGAAAGCAGGACTGAAAAGCGCTGTCGCCGATGCGGGTCACGCCATCGGGGATATCGATCCGGGTAAGCCCGGTGCAACTGTCAAAGCAAAGCGGGCTGATTTCACGCACGGCGGACGGTATATGGATATCCGTTAAGCCGCTGCATGAGGCAAAAGACCGTTTTCCCATACGGGCAACGCTGTCCGGGAGATTGAGATCCTTTAGGCTGATACACGAGCGAAAGGCCTCTTCGCCGATCTCCGTTACGGTAGGCGGCAGACGGACAGATGTTAAAGACCGGCAGGCGTAGAACGACTGATCCCCCATCACACGGATACCGTCCGGCACGGTGTATTCGTCGCCCTTTGCGGGAGGATACGAGACCAGCACCATACCCTCTTTTTTGCAGAGTACGCCGTCCGTGCTCATGAAGACCGGATGGTCCTCGGACACACGGAACGATTTGAGACGGGTGCAGTATGCAAACGGATTGCCGGCGATATGTTCCGCCGCGAACGGGATTTCTATTTCTTTCAGCTGCTCGCATCCGAAAAACGCCTGATCTTCGATGCTTACGAGCGACGATGGCAGCAAAACGCCGCGCAGAGCGGAACAGAATTCAAAGGCGCGCGCTCCGATGGCCGTCACCGTATCGGGGATATCCACCTGTCTGAGTTTACTGTTTCCGGCGAAAGCGCAATCCCCAATGCGAACCGTCCCATCCGCGATCGCCGCGCTGCTTTTCTTTCCCGGGGCAGCGATCAGCACGCCATCGGCGGAATACAGCATGCCCTTCTGAACGTGATATGTTTCCAGCCCTTTCGCGGCTTTGAGCGTCAGCGACGTACATCCCGCAAAGGGATTGACGCCCAGCCTGTTCAAAGCGGCGGGCAGGGTCAGCTTTGACAGCTTGGCGCAGCCTTCAAAGGCGCGGTCGCCGACTTCGGCCAGGCTGTCGGGAAGGTTTATGTTGGTAAGCCGCGAGCATCCGCTGAAAGCCGACGAGCGGATGGCCGTTATTGTTTCCGGCAGCGTGACCGAGGTAAGATGCGGTACCTCATATTCGGCAAAGGCGGATGGACCGATCTGTGTCACAGCTGCCCCGTTGATTTGGGCGGGCACATGAACCTTGCCGCCGCTTCCTTCGTACGCTGTGATGCAGATTGTTCCATCCCGCAAATAGGCGCAGGAAAAATCCCCCGAAACGAAAGATGTTTCCTGAGCGTTCCCAGGCGCGCAGAAGCGGCAGAGCATGGACAGAAGCAAAACAGAGACCAGCGCCTTATTCATATTGGCACCCCCTTTTTCCTTCATACAATACAACGTTTCAAACACCGGCTTTCTTGCGTGGAAGTGGCGTCCCCATGCCATTATCGTGAAAACAAACCTGTTTTGCAAGGGGCAGGCGGCGAGGCCGCGCATAGATGCAGGCAGGACGCCACCGGCGGGCTTGCAAACGCCGGGCTGTTGGGGTATATTTTGGTTGGAAAACAATAAAGGAGAAACGGGCATGGGCGACGAACAGTTAAAAGAAGTTTACCTTTCCCAGGAGGATATATACGAGGGAGCCATCATCAAGGTGGAGAAATGGCGGGTGTCCCTGCCCAGCGGCCGCACCGCGGCGCGCGAGATCGTCAAGCACAGGGGCGCCGCCGCCATTGTGCCGGTGGATGAAAAGGGCTGTGTGACCTTGGTGCGCCAGCACCGTGTGGCCATTGACGAGTTTACGTGGGAAATCCCGGCGGGCAAACTGGATTATACCGGGGAAGACCCCCTTGCCTGCGCCCGGCGCGAGCTGGAGGAGGAAACGGGCCTGCGCGCGGAGCACTGGCAGAAACTGAACCATGTGGTGACAACGCCGGGCTTCTGCACCGAGAAGATCGCGCTGTATCTGGCGACGGGGCTGAGCAGGCATGAAGCGCATCCCGACGCCGACGAGTTTTTGAACCTGACCGCCATGCCCCTTTCCGAGGCCGTGCGCTATGTGATGGAAGGGGAGATCACCGACGCCAAAACCTGTCTGGGCCTTCTGATGGCCGAAAAGACGCTGGCCAGGGGGCGTAACGCGCCTAAGGATGCGGCTGGCGTTCCGGACAGGCGGCTTGACGCGGCGAGGAAGCTGCTATAAACGGGGGGAAGAAAATGGAAAAGAAAAGAAGCGCTCTGTTGTTTTTCTGGATCGTGTTTTTGCTTTGCCTGCTGGCGGGCGGCGCCTACCTGATCGTGCAGGGCGTCCGGGAAACCCCGGAAGCAGCGCAGCACGCCGAGCGGGCGGCGGCCTTTCTGTCGGCGCTCGGCTGATGGGATGGTCCGAACGCCTGCTGCTGCCCTTTTTGAAGGGGGCGCTCAAGCCGCCCGTATTGGAAACGGAAAGGCTGCTGCTTCGCGCGCCCCGGCTGTCGGACGCGAAAAACGTGTACGCCTATGCGCGCGATCCCGCCGTCAGCCGCTATGTGCTGTGGAGCAGGCATTTGAGCGTGGGCGATTCGCGGCGCTTTTTGTCGGGCATGATGATGGAAAACCGCATGGGCGAAAGCCTGACGATGTGCTGCGTGCTGAAAAGCGACGGGCGCGTGGTGGGCACGGCGGGCTTTTGCCAGATCGACCGCGAAAACCTAAGGGGCGAAGTGGGCTATTCGTTTGCGAAAAGCGTATGGGGGCAGGGCCTTGCAACCGAGGCGCTGCACAGCCTGCTGGCCTACGGCTTTGATGTGATGAAGCTGCACCGCGTCGAGGGATATTGCGATGTGCGCAACCCGGCTTCGGCGCGGGTGATGGAAAAGTGCGGCATGGCAAGGGAGGGCGTTCTCAGGGAGCGCTTTCTCAACAAGGGCGAATTTGTGGATGTCGTGCTGTTTGCGCGCGCACAGGATAAGGACCGCTGATGAGAAGAGAAAAAGACCTGTTTGACCATGGCGGCAGGCGGCCGTGGGGCTGCCTCGTGCTGGCAGCGCTGTTTGTATTGATCGTGGTGGCCGCCGTGTTCCTCAACCTTGCGCTCAACGCCTACCCCGGCAAGGTGAATGAAAAGGTGTTCATACCGGGCCTGCCCAAAGCGGCGCAGGGGCTGAAAATACTGCATGTGAGCGACCTGCACGGGCGCATGTTCGGCGAAAACCAGCAGCAGATCATGAAGCTGCTGGCCGATGAAAACTACCACGCCGTCTGCATGACGGGCGATATGCTGGGCAAAAAGGGCGAAACGGAAGCGCTGCTCGCGCTGATACGCCAGATGCCGCGCGATCTGCCCGTTTATCTGATCCCGGGCGACGAGGATAGCGCCGCCGTGCTGTCCGAGCCGCACGGCGATGCGTCGGTCTTGAGCCCGTGGGTGCGGCAAGCGGTGGAGGCGGGGGCGATCTATCTGGATGCGCCTGAGAAGCTGGTCTTTGGAAAGGCCACCGTATGGTTCTGCCCCGAGGAACTGCTGAGCACGGATATTTTAGCCGCGCAAAGCGCACTGCGGGAAAGAAGAAAGGCCATCCTGGCGGCCCCCGACGCCGCGTCCGAACAGAACGGGGCGATGCTGCGGGCCGTTGAATACCGGCTGAGCGTATTGGAAAAGACCATGCTGGCCAGGCAGGAGATGCTGCCCAAGGATGTGTACATCGCGCTGAGCCATGTGCCGCTGGGCGAAAGCTCGCTGGCGCTCATCCATTCGTCCAGCGAGGGCGCGGTGAGCATGAACAACTTTCCCGGCAGGCTGAGCCTCATCCTTTCCGGGCACCTCAACAACGGGCAGGTGCGCATCCCCGGCCTGGGCGCATTGTACGCCCCCAAGTCGGAATGGACGGGGGCGGGGGGATTGATGCCGGACAGCCGTTTGCTTTCGGGCGCGCAGTCGGTGCGCGGCGTTGTGCAGTACATTACGCCCGGCCTTGGTGCGTCCAGGGTTTACCCGTGGTGGGCGCGCTATCGCCTGATGAATACCCCGCAGATCAGCCTGATTACGCTGACCGGCGACCGATGACGAATGTGGAGGCGGAATATGGGCAGCCTACCTTTTATCAACCGAGAATTAAGCTGGCTTGAGTTTAACGACCGGGTGCTGGAGGAAGCGGTATCCCCGCGCAACCCGCCGCTGGAGAGGGCGAATTTTCTGGCCATCACCGCCGGCAATCTGGACGAGTTTTTCATGGTGCGGGTGGGCAAACTGGAAAGCAAAATCGCGTCGGGCAATGTGAAGGCCGATCCGGCGGGGCTGACCCCGCAGAAGCAGCTGAACCTTGTCTGGAAGAGCGTCCGCGCGATGGCGGAAAAGCAGTATGCCATTTTGAATAAAAGCCTGCTGCCCGCGCTGAAAGCGCACGGGTTTTCGCTGGTCAAAAGGCAGGAATTGACCAAGCCGCAGGCGGAGTGGCTGGCTCGGTATTTTGACGCGCAGATCATGCCCGTGCTGACGCCGCGGGTGCTGAACCCCATCTATCCCTTCCCGCTGCTGTCGGCGCGGCGCCTGCACGTCGCCGTGACGGTGGACGCGCCCAAGGGCGCGGAGCGCCCGCTGTGCCTTGTGCCGGTGCCGGGCGGCCTGCCCCGCGTGTTGCTGCTGCCGATGGGCGAGGGCAAGGCGCGCGGCATCCTGCTGGAGGACGTGATTAAGCTGTGTATCGGCCGTCTGTTCCCCACGGCCGAACCGGACAGCGCGCTGTGTTTCCGCGTGACGCGCAATACCGACTATCTGCTGGACATCCGCAGCGCCGATTCCATTCTGGATGAAATGACGCGCATCATCAAGCGCCGCCCCTATGGGCGCATCGTGCGCGTGGAGGCGGAGGAAGAGCACGACAAGGCCCTTTTGCAGCGGGTGATGAAGCTGATGCAGGCGCCCGACCATACCCTGCTGCCCGTGAAAGGCCCCATCGACCTGAGGTTTTTACCCAAAACCTTCAAGGGTCTTGCCGGGTTTGACGCCCTGCGTTACCCCGTCTTCCACCCGCGGACGGAAGAGCGCCTGAACGTCAAGGAGAGCATTTTCCGCACCATCCGGGGCGGGGACATTCTGCTGCACCACCCCTACGACAGCTATGAGCCGGTGGTGCGCTTTATCAACGAAGCGGCCGACGACGACCGGGTGCTGGCCATCAAGCAGACGCTGTACCGTGTGTCGCGCAGCAGCCCCTTTATTGCGGCGCTGGCCCGGGCGGCCCAAAAAGGCAAGCAGGTGACGGTGCTGGTGGAGGTGCGCGCCCGCTTTGACGAAGAAAACAACATCGCCTGGTGCAGGGCGCTGGAAAAAGCGGGTTGCCATGTGATCTACGGGGTGCCCAAATGGAAGACCCATTCGAAGATTCTGCTGGTGGTGCGCAAGGAAGAAACCGGGCTTAACCAGTACCTGCACCTTGGCACCGGCAACTATAACGACGCGACGGCCAAAGGCTATACCGACCTGAGCATCCTTACCTGTGACCGCGGCCTTGCGCAGGATGCGGGCGCGTTTTTCAACATCGTGACAGGGTACCAGGATACCTTTCCCCTGAAGGAACTGATTGAATCCCCCTTCTCCCTGCGCAGGGAGTTTCAGAAGCGCATCGAGCGCGAACAGTGCGCGGCGGAAGAGGGCAGGCCCGCCGCCATCATCGCCAAAATGAATTCGCTGTCCGACCCCGAGATCATTGAAAAGCTCTACGAGGCGGCGGACAGCGGCGTCAGGATCTATCTGATGGTGCGCGGGCTGTGCTGTTTGAAGCCTCCGGAAAACGGCAACATCGTGGTGCGCAGCATCGTCGGCAGGTTTTTGGAGCATGCGCGCATCTATGTGTTCTTAAACGACGGGGAAAAGGAGACCTTCATCTCCTCCGCCGACTGGATGCCGCGCAATCTGGACAAACGGGTGGAACTGACGGTGCCCGTCAAAGACGAACGCGTCGTCAAGCGCATCCACGAGATACTGGCCATCGAGTTTTCCGACGACGCCAAGGCGTGGGAGATGCAGCCGGACGGCGAATACGTAAGGGTCAGCAGCCTCGGCTCCCCCATCGATTCCCAGCAGGAATTCATGGACGAAACGCCCTTCCCTGTTGACTTTGACAGCGTGTTTCAGCTATCATAACCGATATCCAAAGGAGGGATCAGCGATGAGGATATTCAATTCCATGTCTCGCCGCAAAGAAGAATTTGTGCCCCTTCACGAGGGCAAGGTGGGCATCTATGCCTGCGGCCCGACGGTCTATAATTATTTTCACATCGGCAATGCCCGCCCCTTCGTGGTCTTCGACGTGCTGCGCCGCTATCTTGAGTACAGGGGCTACGAAGTGACCTTTGTGCAGAACTTTACCGACATCGACGACAAGATGATCAGGCGCGCCGCCGAGGAAGGCATCACGGTGAAGGAGCTGGGCGACCGCTTTATCAAAGAATACTATCAGGATGCCGAGGCGCTGGGCGTCCGCCGCGCCACCGTGCATCCGCGGGCCACCGAGCATATCCGCCAGATCATCGACCTCGTGAAGCGGCTGGAAGACAAGGGCATCGCCTACAATGTGGACGGCGACGTATATTACGATACCTCGAAGTTTCCCGGCTACGGCAAGCTGTCGGGCCAGAATATTGAAGACCTGGACGCCGGCGCGCGCGTGGACGTGGATGATGTGAAGCGCCACCCCGCCGACTTTGCGCTGTGGAAAAAGCAGAAGCCCGGCGAACCCGCGTGGGAAAGCCCCTGGGGTATGGGCCGCCCCGGCTGGCATATCGAGTGCAGCGCCATGAGCACCGCCTACCTTGGCGAAACCTTCGACATCCATTGCGGCGGGCAGGATCTGATCTTCCCCCACCACGAGAACGAGGTGGCGCAGACGGAGGGCGCAACGGGCAAGCCTTTCGTGAAATACTGGATGCACAACGGCTTCCTCAACATCGACAATCAGAAGATGTCCAAATCCCTCGGCAACTTCTTTACCGTGCGCGATATCTTACAGGAATACGCGCCCGAAGACGTGCGCATGTTCCTTCTGTCCGCCCAGTACAGAAGCCCGCTGAATTTCAGCCGCGACATGGTGCAGCAGGCGCACGCCTCTTTGCAAAGGCTGTACGCCGCGCGCGACAAGGCGCTGTTCTTAAAGGAGCACGCCAAGGACGGCCCCATGACGGCCGAAGAAAAAGAAACCGTGCGCCGCATGGACGCCTGCGTGGAGAAATTCGACGCCGCCATGGACGACGACCTCAACACCGCCGAGGCCATCGGCGCGCTGTTTGAGCTGGTGTACGAAATCAACGTATCGCTGAACGAGGATTCGTCTTTGCAAATCGTCGATCACGCGCTGGACAAATTGAACGCGCTCAACGGCGTCCTGGGGCTGATGATGAAGAAAAGCGACGACCTGCCCGCCGAAGTGGCCCAAATGGTCGCCGACCGCGCGGATGCCCGCAAAAACAAAAACTGGCAGCAGTCGGACGCGCTGCGCGACGCCATCAAGGCAAAGGGGTACCTGGTGGAGGATACCGCGCAGGGGCAGAAGGTGCGCAAGCTGTGAAAAAAGGTAAGGGGGCGGCAGCGTGGCTGGCCGCCCTTTCCCTATGCTGCGCGGCTGTTCTGCTGGCGGGCGTTTTTGTGCGCCATCTGCCGCAGAAGCCGGCGCGCCTTGCCCTGCGCCCCGTAAGGGAGCGGGCCGCGCCCACGCCGCCCGCCGGCCTGTGGATCAACCGCGCGACAAAGGAAGAGCTGATGCGGCTGAAGGGCATGGGCCCCAAACTGGCCGATCGGGTGATCGCGCACCGCGAACAGCAGCCCTTTTATTTTCCGGAGGATATCGCCGCCGTGCCCGGCATCGGGGACAAGCGGCTCAAAGAGTGGATGCCTTACCTGATACAGCCGTAGCGCCGGCATCAAAAGGCCTCTGCCGCTCTTTGGACAGAGGCTTTTGCGGCCTGCCTGGGCGGGAGGCCAAATCTGAAGGAACCGAGATACTGTTTTACAAAGGCGCTGAATAAAAACAGCGATATTTGAATGATTTTCATTGGTATCAGCAGAAGCTGTTTGCGCAGACAACCAAATGTCTTCATCATGCCCAGCTTGGAGAGGTTCCAAAGGACACAAAAAAAGCCATCCAAACCGGACGTTTAGACGGCAGATGGCGGAGAGGGTGGGATTCGAACCCACGTGTGGTTGCCCACAAACTGATTTCGAGTTTTTTGAGAATCTCGGAAAACACCGGAAATCAGTATCCTTTTCGCGGAAGATAACGGAAGCCCAAAAGCAAGGCTCCGCAAGGCTTTTCTCCGCCCCGCACACCCCCAAAACAGCGCAAACCCAGGAAATTCATAGGCTCGAAATAGGTTCGAAAGTTCTCTCCAAGTTCTCTCCTGGCGGTCAAAAATCCGGCACGTTGGAGAGAACTCAGGAGAGAACACACCCAACAAAAGGCATCCGGGACTCCTCCTGCCGTTGACAGAAAAAACAGAGAGGTGAATCCCTATGCTGACCAAGAAAGAACGGGAGCGCATCCTGCGGGATTATCCCGAAACCATCTCCAAAGAGCAATTCTACAAACTGTGCCAGATCAGCAAGAACCATGCTCGGATGCTGCTGACCAGCGGCGTCGTTCCCTGCCAGATCACCAGGCGGGCGACCCACAAGTATGTGATCGCCACCGTGGACGTGATCGCCTACCTGGAAAGCCTGCCCCGCATCCGCAGAAAGAGAGGCGGCGCTGCCACGATGCCGCAGCAGAGTCGGAATCCGGCGCTGACCCGGGTGCCGCCAGCCCTGGCCGACCAGCTCCGGGCACTCTATGACGAAACACTGGAGCCCTTCCCGGACGTGATGGACCCCAGGCAGATCAGCGACGCTATCGGTTATGCCGACACCACCATCATCAAGTGGTGCAGCGAGGGCAAAGTCCGCAGCTTCACCCTTCGGAATGTGCGCATGGTCCCCAAGCCCTGGCTGATTGATTTCCTGCTGTCGCCGGCGTTTCTCAACCAACCGGCAGTCTCCCTCTGGCACCAGCACGCCATCCAACCCATCATCAACGACTGGCTGGGCAGCCACGCCCAATAAGAAAGTGAGGAATGAAATATGACGCTCTACACTGCATTTTACGATATGGATACCAACTGTGTCAACGCCTGGCTGACCGACCGCTCCATCGTGACCATCGACTGCCAGAAGGTGGAGGATGCCTTCTCCGACAACATGTACGAACGCTCCGAGCTGGATTACCTCCTCTTCAGCGATCCGGCCGCCTATGCTGACCTGGTGCTGAACGATGACCCGGGAAGGTACTTGAAAGCGGTCACGCTGTATAAGACAGATGAATCCATGATGTAAGACGATGCCCTTGCAGGAAGCTTCCTAGATTCTTGCAGGGGTGTTCCTTTTTCATCGGTTATGGGTTTTCCCTTACCGCCAGTTTGTTTCTGATCCAAAGTACTAACTGTCTGTTAGTGTACAAGGACGACTTAATCGTGTACAATGAAACTGTTAAGAAGACAGTAAAAGTTCATTTATGCAAAAGAGGTTTAGCCGTTTTTTTCGGCTAAACCTCAGCAAAGACCACGAAATCAGTATAATCAGCTAATATTGTAAATTGAAATCTTCAAGAAGAATGGATCAAATGGTATTGCTTGTTTATATTCTTGTAAGAATATTAGTGATAGAATCGGCAGGCTATTTATCCGCTTGTCATTTTCAAAAGTATATGGTATACTGATTATGGATAATATATGATCTGTTTGATGGTTAATACAATAGAAATAGATCATATTTGAGCTGCTTGGAGGAAGACATGAGCTTTATTTGGGAAACACCGGAAGAAATCAATTTAGCCCTGGCGCAGCGGCTGCGCAGCATCCGCAAGCGGAAGAATCTTACCCAGCAGCAGCTGAGCGAAAAAAGCAATGTCAGCTTTGGCAGCATCAAGCGGTTTGAAACCACGGGGCAAATTTCCTTGATTTCGCTGACAAAGCTGGCTGTCGCGCTGGACTGCACGGAGGATATGAAACGACTGTTTGCGGATGTAAAATACAATTCCATCGAGGAGGTCGTCCGTGAAAGATCATAAGGTAGATGTTTTCCTGAATGAAAAGCCGGTGGGCACACTGGCCGAAACAGCGGAGCATCGGGTGGCTTTCGCCTACGCGGACAGCTGGCTGGAAAACGGCTTTGCCATCAGTCCCTTCTCCCTTCCGCTGGAGCAAAAGGTTTTTGTTCCAACCTCCGAAAGCTTCCAGGGCTTGTGGGGTGTATTTGCAGACAGCCTTCCGGATACCTGGGGCCGGCTGCTGGTGGATCGCATGCTGCGCAGCCACGGCTATACCGCTGCCGATGTATCCGCGCTGGATCGGCTGGCCATCGTGGGCAGTTCGGGCATGGGCGCGTTGACCTATCGCCCCGCCTGGGATCTGTCCCGGGAAACGTCTCTGGGAGATTTGGATGAACTGGCTTCTCAATGCGCCGCCTTGCTGCAGCATGAAGAAAACGCCGATCTGGACGCGCTGTTCCGACTGGGCGGAAGCAGCGGCGGCGCTCGGCCCAAGGTGATGACCGATGCATGGATCATCAAGTTTCCCGCATCCGGCGATATGATGGACACAGGCGTAATGGAAAAGGAATATATGGATTGCGCGGCGGATTGCGGAATTACTGTGCCGGAAACGAAGCTGATGCCCTCCCGGCAATGTGCTGGCTATTTTGCGATCCGGCGCTTTGACCGGGATCAAGGGAAAAGACTGCATATGCTTTCCGCTTCCGCGATTCTGGAGGTGGACTGGCGGTATGCTTCGATGGACTATCATACGCTGATGAAGCTCACAGCGATTCTATCCCGAAGCAATGAAGCCGATCTTCTCCAAATGTACAGCCGCATGTGCTTCAATGTGTATGCGCACAACCGGGATGATCATGCCAAGAATTTTACCTGGATCTATGATCCGCTGTATGATTGCTGGCATCCTTCCCCGGCATATGACCTTACCTGGAGTACAACGTACTTTGGAGAGCACACCACCACTGTGGATGGTAACGGACGGAATCCAGGCAATCAGGAGCTGATTGCCGTGGGGAAAAAGGCGGGTATTCCTGTGCGGCTTTGCAGGCAGATCGCAGAGGAAATCCGTGAAAAAACGGAACTGCTGGAAAGAAAATACCGGGACATCCGGTCATGAGGTGCGTTCAATGGCGGACAATGCTTGCGGAAACTGCTGAAAGCCCCGGCTTGGTGAACAGATGTAACGCCAGTCGGAAATCTTATAAGGCAAGCAAATCTGCATACCAGACTGCGTATTCGTCGGGAAAACTGCGGCCTGCTGCAGATAGAACTGGCCAATTTCTTTTGAAGGTTTGACTCAAATGCCGGGATTCCCTGTAAGCATACATCCAGCTTTTCAAGCCAGTGAAACCACATTGGAGCAGCCTGCGTATTTCCCCGTTTGGAGAAAGAATATTGACAATGATGCTCCTATATGGTAGAATCGCAAAGTACTACCATATAGGAGTTGTTTGGATGGTAACGAACGGCGGATTCCTGGTCACCAAGATCAAGCAGCTGGGTGACCGTATCTTTGAAAAGGTGCTGGCCGAAAAAGGAATTGACGCCTTCAACGGCGCACAGGGACGGATCCTGTACGTCCTCTGGCAGCAGGATGGCGTGCCGATTAAAACGGTTTCGGACGCGTGTGGTCTTGCCATTACTTCTCTTACCACGATGCTGGAGCGTATGGAGCGGCAGGGGCTGATCCGCAGGGAACCGGACAGCCGGGATAAGCGCAAAACCCTGCTCTTCCTGACGGATAAGGCGAGGGCGCTGCAAGCGGATTATGATGCCGTTTCCGATCAGATGGGTGCATTGTACTACAAGGATTTCACAGAGGATGAAATCCGGCAGTTTGAAGAATACCTGCAGCGGATACAGCGGAATCTGGAGGAGAAGCTGAAATCATGAGCGTATGCATCAAGGATCTGATCCAGAACATGAACCTGGTGATCGGCTGCACCGTGGGCTGCCCGTACTGCTACGCACGAAACAACGTGAAGCGGTATCACATGATCGACGACTTTTCCCAGCCGGAATTCTTTCCCGGAAAGCTGCGGATGATGGACAAGCCCCGCCCGCAGAACTTCCTGCTGACAGGGATGAGCGACCTGGCGGGCTGGAAACTGGAGTGGCGGGAAGAGGTTTTTGCTAAGATCCGGGAGAATCCCCAGCATCAGTTTCTGTTTCTCAGCAAACGCCCCGATCTGCTGGACATCCGCACCGACCTGGACAATGCCTGGTTCGGCGTGACGGTCACCCGAAAAGCAGAGCTCTGGCGCATCGAAGCCCTGCGGCAAAATGTAAAGGCAAAGCATTATCATGTGACCTTCGAGCCGCTGTTCGATGACCCCAGAACGGTCGATCTGTCCGGCATCGGCTGGATCGTCGTGGGCACCATGACCGGGGCGCAAAGCCGGAAGGTTCATACGGAGCCCGCGTGGGTCTATTCCCTGACGGAGCAGGCGCACCAAAATAACATCCCCGTCTTCTGGAAGGAGGATCTCGTTCCCATCATGGGCGAAGAACAGATGATCCAGGAATTGCCGGAAGCATTCAATCACGTATTGGAGGAACAGAGAGCATGGAACAGCCGGAAATCAAAGTAGGATTCGTTCAGACGAAAAGCATCATGACCAAGTCAAACGCGCCTTTGGGCGGGTATTCTGTCAATCCGTATGTGGGCTGCTCCCATGCCTGCCGGTACTGCTACGCCAGCTTTATGAAGCGCTTTACCGGGCACACCGAAGACTGGGGCACCTTCATGGATGTGAAGGAATGGCCCGCCATCACCAATCCCTGGAAGTATGCCGGTCAGAAGGTGATCGTCGGGACGGTGACGGACGGCTACAACCCGCTGGAAGAAAAATTCGGCAAGACCCGTCTCCTGCTGGAGCAGCTGAAGGACAGCGGCGCGGACATCCTGATCTGCACCAAATCCGATCTGGTACTGCGGGACCTCGATCTGCTGCTGGAAATCAACAAACGGAATCGGTTGACGGTGTCCTGGTCGGTGAACACGCTGGACGAGGATTTCAAGAATGATATGGATGCGGCAGTCAGCATTGAAAGGCGTCTCGCGGCCATGAAGCAGGTCTACGACGCGGGCATTCGCACCGTCTGCTTCATTTCTCCCGTGTTCCCGGGAATCACGGATATTGAAGCCATCTTTGAGCGGGCCAAGGATCAGTGCGACCTGGTCTGGCTGGAAAACCTGAACCTGCGCGGCGGTTTCAAAAAGACGATTATGGATTACATTGCGGAAAAGCATCCTGAGCTGAAACCGCTTTACGACGAAATCTACACCAGGCACAACCGCACTTATTTTGAAATGCTGGAAAAGAAAGCCGAAAATATGGCGGTCCAAAACGGCTGCCGTTTCGTGGATAACGAAACGCCCTATGAGCGGGTACAGCAGGGGCATCCCACCATCGTGGATTACTTCTACCACGAAGAGGTGCGCGGCTCCCAGAATACAGGCATCCGGAACAAAAAGGAGGAGCGTGGATCAGGCATCTTTTCGTATCACGATTGAGATTCACTTCAATTTGCAGCCGATCCCGGAGTTTGAGTAGCTTTCTCCTGCTGTATGCTAAAATGAGAAAATTAAAAACGGATTTCCTGTGGATATTTCTGAAAAACAGGGCTTTAATGATTCAGGAAGAAAAATAAAAACGGGAAATCTGTTTTTATCTGAGAAGATGGAGAACAATGAAACTACTAAGTATTTCTGCAAAGGGGCTGCCGCTTTTCAAAGAAGAACTGTACTCTATATGGACGTGAAAGAGCAATCTACCTCTTGTTAGGGACTATATCGCTGTAGCGATATAGTAATAGATAAGGCCATTGAGGCCTTGGCCAATTAATGAGACAAGTTCTCAACGAGCTTTCATCCAACTTCAAATTTGCTAAAAGTATCTTCAAGTTCCGAAGTATTGCCCGCAAGAAAAAGAAAGATAAAAAGTACACCATATATTGTATCAAAACGAATTCCGTAAATACAATATACGGTGTACTTGCTGCGTATTTTGGCTTGTAATCGTCGCAAAAGCCGCTCATAGGCCAATCTTCCATCCGTCAGGATGAAAACGGCTCTCAGAGCCTTACAGCGATTATCTATCGGATTTCCCGCGTTTCCTCCAGGATTTCCGCTTCGCAGTTTTCCTCAATGAAAGCTGAAATCTCATCCATCAGGCTGTCCGCCATGGCGTGATGGGGAACGATGGCGGCAATGCCGATCACGATGATCGTGTGCGTATCCTGCTCGTCAATTTCTGCGACGGATACATGAAATTTGCTTTGCAGTTTTGCTAAGATCGAAGGAATCAACCAGAAAATCAAGACTCTCAGGAGGCACGGCTATGGCTACCCAGATGATGAATACTTCTTCCTGAAGCTCTTCGATATGAGCCGTCAGGGATATGTTCGGAATACGCTATCACACAGATTTAGTGATTGAACCAAAATAATAGTTCCCATATTTCTCGAAATCGTGCAGCAATTCATCTTCTGCATCTATGAAGCTTTTTGGGCCTCGAATAATAGCTGGAAGAAGTTCTTCTTGCTTATTATATCCTCTAAATACATAATTCTTTTCATGTGCTATTGCAGATAAGAATTCTATTACGGATTTTATACCATCGTTTTTTTCAAAACATTTCACGGAATTGTTCATCGCTTTTTTCTCCTTTTCTATTGTCTCAAATTTTCTCCAGCATCTGTACCGGATTTTTCTTTCGCCTTCGCAGTGCCGCGCTGTGCTTTCACATTTCCATCCCCATCAGGATCACTTCATGCTCCCGGCCAAACCCGTGCCGTTCATAGAATGCCGGGAGAAACCCGTCTGCGGAGGTGATCAGGTGCAGCCCCACGATGCCGCGCGCCTTCATGTCCGCCTTGCAGCGCTCCAGCAGCGCGGAGGCAATGCCGCGGCCCTGATAAGCGGGATCAACCGCCAGGTCGTTGATTTCAAAGGCTCGGCCATAATGGAACAGCATGGAGGTGCCCAGCAGGAAGCCGACGATCTTTCCATCCATCACATACTCCAGGCCGTAGGCGGTCTTTGTTTCCAGCAGTTCCCGCACGTGGATCACCGCGTCCGCTTCCGTCCAGGGATCATTCCAGGGCGGCCCGGAGAACGCGGCGGCATAGATTTCTCCATAGCGCTCCACATGCGCCATCGTGATGGGAAGAAGGGCCGGCCGCCGGGCAAACAGCCTTTCCTTCAGCAGCTCGTACCGTTCCTTTTTCTCCGCCTTGGCAAAATGCACGGCCCGATCCTGCTCGGGGCAGTTTGTATAATCCAGCCGGGTATCGCCGAATTGCTCGCTGGTTAGGTCGAACACGCAGCCGTTCACGTCGTTGAAGCAATGGAAATTCCCATCGCCCAGGGGCACGCCGTACACCTTTCCGCCGTAAATATCCTGGATCAGGAAGGCCGTGATGGAGCATTGGCCCAGGGTCCGGTTGTCTGTCGTCCAGTCCTTCCGCATCCGGGGCGCGCAGGTCTCCTCGCACCAGATATCGGATAACAAATCATAATAATCGCAGGGAGTCAGGCCCAGGCTGTCCCGGATATGGGCGGCTTCCCAGCCGTAAAAACGATAGGATTTCATATTGTTTTCTCTCCTATTTGATTTCAAAGTTCCGTTTGCAAAGCCCGTTCAAAATGCCGTTCAAAATTCTGAATTGCTTCCCTGCTCACTGTTTCCCGGGGGCGGAGCATGTCAAAGGCGTGCATGTCGGTGGGGTACACATCCACCTCTGCCGGAACGCCGGTAGCCCGGAGGTTTTCCACGTATTGCAGCGTTTCTGCATAGAAGGGTTCGCCGTTGCCCACAAAGGTATAGCAGGGTGGCAGATCATGATAATCGGTCTGGTGGATGGGCGCGGCATAGGGCGACACCTTCTCCTTGGCCTGCCCGCGCAGGTACAGCCGCCAGCCGAAGTGATTGCGCCGGGTGTTCCACACCCTGCCGTGGTTGTCCCGGGAGCTTTCGGTGTCGATATTGCTGAGCATCGGGTACAGCGGTATTTGGAAATCCACCTGAATTCCGCGATCCCGAGCCATCATGCATACGGCAGCGGTCAGGCCGCCGCCCGCGCTTTCACCGCCCACCATGAGGGAGCCGATGCCCAGCCCCTCCCGGTTTTCATCCATGAATTGCAGCACGGCGAAGCAATCCTCCGCTGCCGCGGGCCAGGGATGCAGCCAGGCCAGCCTGTACCCCGGGGACACCACGGTGACGCCGTACTTCATCACCAGATCCGCGGCCCGGCTCATGTACACCATTTCCTTCATGCCGGTGATGTACCCACCGCCGTGAATCCACAAAACGCCGGGCTTGCCTGCCGCTGGTTGCGCGGGCCGCAGGATCAGCACGGGCACGCGGCCGACGCGTTTCTTTTCCACCTGGATCTCCCGATCCGGCCATAGCTTGATGTGCATGCTCATTCGTTGGCTGCAATGATCTCTTTCAGCGTCACGTGCTCATTGCGGAAGCGCACGGCGCTGCGCTCGGTCTTCATATGCAGGGCGTTCTTGGGGCAGGCATGGAGGCAGGCGTAGCAGTCCTCGCAGTGATCGGAAAACCGCACCTGATCGGTCACGGTGATGTTGTTCGCCGGGCACACCTTGGCGCAGATGCCGCAGCGGATGCAGGCATCGGTCACGATGTAATGCTGGGCTGCCATATCCTTCAGCACCACCCGCCCCATGGTATTGCGCACCAGGGCCATGCCGATCTTCTGGATAACACCCACCGTTGGCGTGTTTTTCTTCCGGGCGGCAATGTCCCGGCATACAGCGTCGATCTGCTCTTCGATCTTCTTGGCAGGCGCGGTCTCCAGCTGGTTTTTCATCTCAAAACCGGGCAGATAATTGTCCACCATCTTGATGGCGTTCACGTAGTCCAGCCTGATCCTCGCTTTTGACGCCAGCACCGCCGCGTTGGGAATGGCCACGGAATTGTTCATGCCATAGGTATAGATGAAAAAGAAATAATCCGCTTGGATGGCCGTCTTCTCCATAAACCTGCGTACCATCTTGGGCATCTCGCCGCCGTACACCGGGCACACGATGCCCACGGCGTCGTCGGTCAGCTCGATATTGTCCTGCTTCATCAGCTGCGGGATGGAAAACGCCTCCCCGCCGATGCGCTTGGCTACATACAGGCAGTTGCCGGTGGCGGTGAAATAGCATACCTTCATCATGCTTCCTCCTGGCGCTTATGCGTCCGATTTTCTTTGCTTGCCGGGAATTTTCGTGCGGATAAATACATATTCCGTATCAGTGGAGCGTTCCGCGTCAAAATGATAGCCGCTGATGTTGAATCCTTTGATCTGTTCCAGGGCGTCCGCCTGGATTTCCGCGAGGTAGCGCACCATATCGCCCCGGGACATCTTGGCATAGACGCCCTTTTGCACCACCTTGCCGTGTTCGATCTCTCCGAACACGCAGGTGACGAAGCGGTCCTCTGGTGTGAGGTATTTCTCAACGCACTTGGCATACTCCTGGGATGCCAGGTTCACGATGATCCGACTGTCGTCCAGGATTTCCCGGTACAGCGCATCGTCCCAGAAATCGTAGAGATTGACATGCCCGTTCACCGCCGCCTTCGCCTGCATTTCCAGCCGATAAGGCACCACGCCGTCCAAGGGTTTGAGCACGCCATAGAACCCGGAAAGGATGCGCAGATGCCGCTGCACATAATCCATCTGGCTGCTTTCAAACACCGATGGCCCCATGGAGGTGTATTGAATGCCGTCATAGGCCAGGATTGCCGGGGTCAGATTGGAACGCAAATCCATGTCCGCAAAGCGGGCAGCATTTTCCTGGGCGATCTTGTCATTGCATGCCCACAGCTTTTTCTGCTCTGCATAGGAAAGGCTTTTGATCCAGTCCATCAGAATTTCGGTTTTCTCCAGAAACACCGGCAACCCGTTCCATGCAAAGGTGTCCGTTTCAATCCGCATCTTCTTGGCGGGGGAAATGATGATTCTCATACTGTACCAACATTGGATATGCCTTTCAGACCAATGAAAATTGGGCTTGACAGACAATCCTCTTTATTGTTTTGTTTCCCGATTTTTCTTCTTGGCAGTCTTTTCAAGGCCTTTCACCGTTTCCAGGTATGCTTCTTCCACCGGCGAAAGTGTCTGCGCCTGGAATTTACGATATTCCGCCTGTGCCTTTTCCAGTGCCTGCTGATGGCTCACGGTTCCGGCATCCTGCAAAAGCTGGCGTCCGCCGGAGGTCAGCACCGCATCCAGCTGCGCGATATAATCCCGCATATACATGGGCCGATGCTCAATCGCCGCGATTTCTGCCATATCAAAGTAACCGGAGACCAGGTTATTCAGAACCCGTAATTCCTGCTCATCCAGATAGTTTTTGGCAACACCCACGTCGCGCAGCACAGGCAGATCACCGGAGAAGGTGCGCAGCCCCATGAAGGGCTGCTCGGCATCAGCCCGCTGATAAACCACTTCGGCAGCCGTGTGACCGTGGGCGGCAAAATGTAGCTTGTTTTGCACGATCTGAAAGAAACGGACGGAATCCTCGCTATGCGGGTCGTAATCCACGCTGGTGGCATACAGATCCAACACTTGCCGGTACAGCATTTTTTCGGAGGAGCGTATATCCCGGATGCGATCCAACAGCTCTTTCCAGTAGTTGCCGCCGCCGTTGCCCTTCAGCCGTTCATCATCCAGCGTAAAGCCCTTTTGCATGTACTCCTTCAGGCGTGCTGTGGCCCATTGGCGGAACTGCGTAGCCACAAGGGATTTCACACGGTATCCCAAGGAAATGATCATATCCAGATTATAAAATGGTAACGTGCGTGTAACCTTGCGTTTTCCTTCCTGACGAACCTGTCGGAAATCCCGACAAGTTGCTTCCTCAAACAATTCTCCTTCTTCATAGATATGACGAATATGCTCCACTATATTTGTACGTGATGTTTGAAACAACTCTGACATCTGCTGTTGTGTTAGCCAGACAGTTTCATCCTGGAAACGCACATCCACCCTTGTCAGACCATCGCTGGACTGATATACAATGACTTCACCGTGATTGTTTTCTATCATAATGCAATTCCTCCCGTTGTTTGCATTACTGCCTATTTTTGCTCAGGCTGTTTACGTTTCCGCCATGGGATAAGCGATTAAGGTGCGAAAGATTGGCATGTATATCCGGCTTGAGTATTGTCTTAAGAGGTACTTCTCCTCATTGCATTGTCTGTTGTAAAACTCTCCAGTAGTATTGGAGGGAAGAATGCTTTTGTCAAAACTGTCTTAGTTCGTCTTGATCCAATAATATACCATAGACTATTTTTTGCTGATCCCTTGTTTCTAAGCCCATTTTGAAAATCTTTTTTATTTCTGGTGTAAGAATAACCTTCTTATGCTTTTTTAATATTTCTCCATATTCAGTGGAGAACAACAGATTTTGCCACATATACTCTTTTATATTAATAAGAGAGTAGTCGAATGCTTCAGGATCAAGCATAAACTGTAAACACAATGAGTATTCTTTATAGGGTTGTAAAACACTAATGTCAAAATTGTAACCAATAATTCTTAGGATGATGCATTCATCAAGTGTTTGTTGAAGCCAATCGGGAAAACTACGATAACCTGGGTGAGCGATCCTCTTCTTATGCTCTTCTTCGATTGTATCAACAAAGCGTGTTTGAATATCAGGAGTAAACCGGATACGCTCTTCGACAAGAAGATGAAACAATTGATTACTACTTATCTTTTCTATGTTATCTTCAAGCAGATTTTGATATTTATCTAATGGCAGAAGGAATCTGCGATCGTATACTACTGCTAACTTTTTCTGTATTGTTTCTTGCTTTTCAATGTATTCAAGCTGCTGTTCTACTAGCTTTTCTTCAACAAATGGGGCGAAAACTCTTATAGCTTTATGCACTGGTGATGAAGGCTGCGTCAGTAGCGTATTATAGTTTTTTTCGTCTAGGATGGTTATAAGAATGCGATTCTTTAAATCTATTGTGAAATTATCAGCAGCATTTTGAACAAGGAAATCTAATGTGGATAATAGCTCAATGCAAAGGTTGAGATTCTTTTTTCTTGCTTCAATAAAAGAATCGACAAAAATAGAAACAATACTATCTTTTACACCAGTATCTACTTCTGATGTAAAAATGATCACAGTTACATTCCTGATAAAATCAGCTAAGTGCTTTACAGATAAAGCTATGAAACTGTTACAGAGGTTTTCATATTTTTTAGTCAAATCTATACTCTTATCAATTTCGAGATTTTCGACATTATATTTTCTTAA
>CAZFUT010000025.1:0-31344 GCA_964522425.1 uncultured Oscillospiraceae bacterium | reverse complement strand
CCGTTTGCCGTAACGGTGGCCACATCCGGGTGCTGGCTTTCCCATGTCCCCTTGCCCTCGACGGGCTGGGTCACGTCCCCGGCTTCGAGCGTAAAGAGCTTGAGCTTTGGCTCTTTCGCCTTCGTTTTGGCCAGGGCGGAGCCGAGCGGCAGCAGCAGACAGAGGGTCATTAAAGCAGCGATCAGTTTTTTCATCGTCCTTCTCCTTCGTTGGTTCTGTCGCCCGGCAGGCTGCCCACTTTGGGCGGCGCTTTGCGGGCGCTGTCCGCCATCACCGCGATAAATCCGGTGAGGATGGACATGTAGTAGGTTACAAATCGCCATACAAACATGGCGGCAAACACGATGTTTTCGGGGAAAAAGCTGCCGAGGAAGAGGTAAAAACCGCCCTCCTGCGCGCCGGAAGCGCCGGGCAGCGGCGTAAAGGACGCGGCGATGTACAGCATGGTCTGCATGGTCAGCAGGTGCAGATAGGGCGCGCCGCTTAAGCCCAGACCGCGGTACACAAAGTAAATGGCGCTCATCAGCCCGATCACCTGCAGAACGGACATGGTAAACATCACCAGAAACTGGAAGGGATGCTTGGTCAAAAGCTCCACGCTGGCGTGAAAATCGTTCACCGCGGCGTCAAACCGCGACGCCGTTTTGGCCCTGTCCCTGACGATGCGCAGCTTGGCCGCAAGGTTGACAAAGAACACGATCAGCGCGCGCACGATGCCGCGGCTGACGGCCAGCAGCAATACGCCCACCACGGTAAGGCCGTTCACGAGAAAGCCCGTTAACAGAAACCACACGCCGCCCGACATCTTACCGCGCACCAGAGCGGGGTTCATGGCCCACAGCACCGCGCCGATGAGCAGCATGGCGCACTGCCAGCAGAAAAACTTAACCGTCAGCGCCGAGGAAGATACGCCCGGCGGCACGCCGCGCTTTTTCAGCGCATAGACCTGCATAGGCTGCCCGCCCGTCGCCGCCGGGGTAATGGACGAATAGTACATGCCGATCAGCCCCACCAGCGTCCCGGTGCCCACATGCACCGGCACCTTCTGGAAGCGGAAAAACACATAGGGAATAAAGCCCTCAAAAAACAGGTGCACACCGAAGCAGGCCAGTGCCCCCAGCAGCCAGCGCATGTCCATGCCCATCAGCGCCGCCCATATCTGCCCAATGTCGCCCGAACGCAGCGCAAAAAACAGCACGCCCGCAAAGGTGCCCACGATCAACGTCATGTTGAGCGCTTTTTTCAGCATCTGCCGGTTGGTTGTGTTCATGCGCATCCTTTCCGCGCGGCGCAACAGACCGCGGATGTCAGTATACCATGCGGAAACATCCTTGTCATCCAAGCAACGGTAAACAATCTTTTTTCATCACTTCCGCCCGGTCTTTCAGCGTGATATCCTTTCCCCACACCGTAAGGCCCAGCGGATCGCCGCTTTCAAGGCTCAATATCACCCTGTCCTTTTGCACCGCGATCAGCACCGCGCGGCCCCTGTACAGGAAACGGAAGCTGTACTGCGTCCAGCCCTCCGGCACCATGGGCGAAAAGGACAGGCCTTCGGCGGTGCGCATACCGGCAAAGCCCTGGGCGATGGAGAGCCAGCCGCCCGACATGCTGGTGATGTGCAGACCGTCCCCGGTGTCGTTGTTCACGTTGTCCAAGTCCAGCCTTGCGGTGCGGCGATACATTTCGACCGCCTTGTCCTCCATCCCCAGTTCGGCCGCCAGCACCGCGTGCACGCAGGGCGAGAGGCTGCTTTCGTGCACCGTCATCGGCTCGTAAAACTCGAAGTTGCGGCGCTTGGTGTCCTTGTCGTACAGGTGGTTCAGCATGTACAGGCCCTGCAACACGTCGGCCTGCTTGATAAAGCAGGAGCGCAGGATACGGTCCCACGACCAGTGCTGGTTAAGGGGCCTGTCCTCCTTAGGCAGCGAATCGGCGGGACGCAGCTCCTTGTCCAGAAAGGTATCGTGCTGCACAAAGATACCGCGCTGCTCATCCACCGCGTAATACATCCGTTCGGCGATGTCCCTGAAGCGTTCTATTTCTTCTTCCGTAACGCCCATCTCTTTCTGCCGCTGATCGCCCGCAAGATGAACGGCCTGCGCACAAAAGGTCAGACACCACGCCGCCATGCGGTTGGTATACCAGTTGTTGTTGACGTTGTTCTCGTACTCGTTGGGGCCGGTGACGCCGTGTATCATATAGCGCTGCTGGCGGTCGCTGAAATGCACGCGCCCCGCCCAGAAGCGGGCGATGCCCAGCAGCACCTCCAGCCCCTCGTTTTTGATGTAACTGAAATCGCCCGTATAGGCGGTGTAGTTGAATATCGCGTGGGCGATGGCGGCGTTGCGGTGCAGCTCCATAAAGGTAATTTCCCACTCGTTATGGCACTCGATGCCGGTAAAGGTCACCATGGGATAGAGCGCGCCGGGCAGCCCCTGCTGCCGCGCGTTCTCATACGCTTCCTTTAACTGCCCGTGCCGGTACAGCAAAAGCTGTTTGGCCGTCTGTTCGCCCGAAACGGCCATGTACACGGGGAAACAGAAGGCCTCGGTATCCCAGTAGGTCGCGCCGCCGTATTTTTCGCCCGTAAAGCCCTTGGGGCCGATGTTGAGGCGCGCGTCGTCGCCCGTATAGGTGGACAAAAGGTGGAACAGGTTAAACCGGATGCCCTGTTGCGCTTCGTCGTCGCCCTGTATCGTAACGTCGCAGGCCGACCATTTTTCCCACCACGCCTGTTCATGTTGGGACAGCGCCTTCCGGTAGCCCAAACGCTTAATCTCCGCCGCGTGGCGCTGCGCCGCCATCGGCACATCCTCCGCCGGCATATCGCGGTCGGTGTATACGGAAACCAGCTTGCAAAGCGCCGCTTCCTCCCCTTTTTTTACGGCGGCGCGCCAATGCTGCGCCGCGTAGCCCTCCTGATGTTCGGACATTTCAAGGGCCATATCCGTTTCACAGGCAAAGGCCGCGGACACGGTAAAGCGCGGCGTACCGAAGGGGTTTTCTTTGGTGCGCGCCGTCACATGGGCGATCTCCCGCCCCGCGCCGCTGTCCATCTGCTGCCAGAAGGTTTCGTCGTAATTGCTGTCTTCATTGCGCACACGGCCATCCAGATAGGGCACGATGTCGATATCGGCCTGAAACTCCGGCCGCACGGCGCAGGAAAGGGCCAGGCAGTGGGTATCCCGCATGGATACGAAGCGCTCAAAGCGAAGATGAACCGCGCCTTCCTTGCACTGCACGGCTGCTTCCCTTGCCAGCACGCCGCGGCGCATATCCAGCGCGCGCGCAAAGCGCAGCACGGGCATCTTTGCAAGATCGATCGTTTGTCCGTTGACTTTTATATGTAGGCCGATCAGGTTGACCGCGTTGATCACCTTGCCGAAATACCGGGGATAGCCGTTTTTCCACCAGCCGACGCGCGTTTTATCGGGGAACCAGACGCCACCAAGGTAGGTTCCCCGGTGCGTATCGCCCGAATAGTCCTCTTCAAAATTGCCCCTTAAGCCCATATACCCGTTGCCCAGCGACATCAGGCTCTCGCTGAAGCGGATATCGCCCATTTCCAGCCTGTCTTCCATCACCTTCCACGGATGGATCTGAAAACGTTCTTTCATGGCCTTCTCCTTTACAGTTCCATTTCCCGGCGCGCAAAGCGCCGGGCGGCAGCCGCCATACACACAAGCCCCAGCGCAAAGGCGATGCCCGCCTGCGCCCATGCGCCCGTCTGCCCGCGCGCCAGCCCCCACGCATCACGCAGCGAAAAGGGCGTCGCGAAGGCCAGCTCCCGGGGCAAAGAACGCACATTGACCGCAAGGCGCACAGCGCCAAACAGCAGCGCTATCGCAAGCAGCTTTTTGCGCATCCCTTCCCTGCCGCACCCCACGGCTTCCACGAGGAACACCCCGGCAGGCATCGCAAAAAACAGAGCCGACCCCACCGCCGCAAGGACAAGCTGCACAATATCCGCCCGCCAGCCCGGCCGCCAGAAAGCGGGCAGCAGCGCAAACAGCGGCACCAACAGGTTTTGTATGAGCAGCCCCGCCATGACCACCAGAAAATGGATGGTGGGCACGCGCGCGGGATGAAACGGCGTATCAAGAAACCAGTACATTTCCCCCGTCTGCATGGGCGTTGCCTGCAAAAGGCGCACGGCAAAGAAAGCGTACATCAGCGACAAAAGCGGCAAAAGCAGGCCGTAGAGGGTGGACAAAAGATGGTCTTCCCCCGTCAGCGACAGCCGCATCCGCAACGCTTCAGCCGCGAGGGGATAGCGCTGGCGAAAGGCCTCCATCCCTTCCGCCCTGCCCATCGCGGGCAAAAGAAAAACGAAGGACGACATCAGCACCAGCATCGCCGTCAGCGCGCAGAAAAAGCACAGCAGCAGTGCCTGTGCCTTCAGCCTGTACACAAAAAACTGTTTCATAGCGTATCATCCCCATGGTATTTAAGGAAGGTTTCCTCGTTTTCGTCCCGTCCGCCCACGAGGTCCAGCACCGCATAGCCTGCAAGCGTTTTAATCAGCGCCTGGGGGCTGCCGGGCACCGCCACGATGGCGCGGCTGCCGATCAGCTCAACGCCCGTTTCCCACTCCTGCGAAAAGCGGCTCGCCGTTTCCGGCGTGTCAAAGGTGATGTGATAGACCTTCTGGCGGACAACGGCCAGATCGTCCGCCTTTTGCTCCACCACCATGCGCCCCCGGCGCACCACCGCGATGCGCCCGCCCAGCGCCTGCGTTTCCTTGAGCACATGGGTCAAAAGCAGGATGGTTTTGCCCTTGTTTTTTTCTTCGATCAGAAGGCCGGTGAGCGCGCTGCGCGCGTAAGAACCGAGGTTCTGATACGGCTCGTCCAGTACAAGGATGGGCTTATCCCGCATCAGCCCCATCAGGATGGCCATCTTGCGGCGCAGCTCCACCGTCATCAGCCCAAAGCGGCCCATGGGGTTGATGTCCAGTTTTTCCATCAGGTCGCGCAGCCTCTCCTCCGAAACGCCGCCCTGCCACGCCATCAGCATGCGCAGGTATTGTTCCCCGTCCCGGCGCATGGGAAAGGCCGCGCCGCCCGGCACGAAGCAGGCGATGCCGCGGATCTTGAGGCGCTCACGAAAGCAGTCCATGCCGCGGATCAGGCACTCGCCGCCATCCGGCCTCTGCATGCCCGCGATCAAAGAAAACAGCGTGCTCTTGCCGCCGCCGGTGGGCGACAGCACGGCGTAGGCTTCCCCCTCGTCCACGGAAAAGGACAGGTCAAACAGGCCGTGATCCTCTTCGTAGGCTCTGGTGACGTTCCGAAGTTCAATGTCCGGCATGGGCATCCTCCCGGGACGCGCCAAGGCTCAGCCGCCGCGCCGCGTCCTCCTTCAATAGTTTATAGACGATGGCCGCAAAGGGGATAAAAAACAGCATGCCCGCAATGCCCATCAGCCCGCCGCCCAATGTGACCGACACCAGCACCCAGATGGAAGGAAGCTCGATGGCGTCCGCCATGATGCGCGGATAGATGACCGAGCCCGATATCTGCTGCACCAGAAAAAACACCAGCAGGAACCAGCCGACCATGCCCGCGTTCTGCGAAAACACCAGCAGCGCGCCCACGCCGCCCGAAATATAGGGGCCGAACACCGGCAGAAAGGCCGTCAAAAACACCATGAGGGCGATCAATACCGGGTAGGGGATGCCAAAGACCGTCAAAAACAGCCAGGTGAGCACGGCCGACGAAAAAGCCTGAATGCACTGCCCGCCGAAAAAGTCGGAAAAGGTGTTCACCGACACGCGCAGCACGCGGTGAATCAGGCCCGACGTAGCGGGCTTTAGGTAGGCCGTGGTCAGCGCCCTGAACCCTCGCAGCAGCCTTTCCTTGGCGTAGAGGAGGTAAACGGCAAACACAAAGCCGATCACCGTTTCCACCACCACGGTGGCCGCCGAACTGATGATGATGGTGGACGAGCTCAGCCCGCCCATCAGATATTTATAGATGCTTTCCGCCTGCTGCTGCACATCGCTCTGCACGGGGGTGGAGAGGTTGAGGTTGGCGCGCAGCGTAAGGCCGAGGCTGTCAATCCAGCCCGTGATCTGCCGGATGGCGGAGGGCAGCACCAGGATGATGTTGCCGATGGCGGCCTTTACTTCGGGGATGATCACCAGCAGCATCACCGTCAGCAGCGCCAGCGCCAGCAGCATGGAAACGGTCAGGCAGATGGGACGCTTAAAACGCCTGAGGACTCTGGTCTTTTCAAAGGGCAGGATGCGCTCCAAAAACCGCATGGGCAGGTTGACCAGCAGCGCGACCACCGTGCCCACGATCAGCGGGTTCAGGATCGCCAGCAGCCGCTTCAGCACATCCACCACGCCTTCAAAGCGGTATAAAAGAAAAGCGAACACCATCAGCAGCACGATGATCCATATGTTGCGCTTCTCCTCGAAAAATCCGGCCATACGCTTCCCCCTTTCCGTCGGTTGGATTATACCAAATACCGGGAGCAGTGACAAGGAACGGCCAAAGCGGCAGGCGGTCGCCGACCGCTTTGTTGGAACCGTACGGCTGGTATATCCGCCGGATTTTGTCGACTGTCGATGAAATCCGGTTTGAGCGCCGGGCGAAAACGCCGGCATCATGCCCTTTCTCTCAGGGCTTACGCACAAAGGAAGAAAAGGGGATGAAAAGTCCGAGAAAACCAAGTATGGGCAAGTGTGTGGGATGGTTAAGTCCAGAGGCAGCCTGCCAGGATGTCAAAAAAGGCTGCAAATTTACCAAAGGCCCAAAAGGAGATTAACGTGAAGGGGACTCTTTTTCCTGAAGCTTTGCATTGAGCGGTGTTTCCTCCGCCTTAACAGAATCGACGGGCTGTTGTTCCGTTTCGTCATAGGCGGCGCTGACCGTCATTTTGACATGGCCGGCGGCCAATGCGGCGGCCATGTCGAACCGTGTATGGTCCTCGTGTTCCTTGACGCTTTCTTCGTTTTGCCGGATCACCAGCTTCACCGTCGGTTCCTCCGCCTTGTGCTCCCGCCACTGATGAATGCAAATCACCGACAGCAGAATCAACACGGGGATCATGTTATAATGATATCGCACCTGTGTTTCGAGGATCATGTGACTCAGCGCGGTTCCCAAGAAAAAGAGGATACAGACCATCTGGAGCGCCATCGGCGCCCTTTGCCGGCGCCACGCCTCGATTGCCCCCAGCAAAGACAGGGCCAGAATCAGCATGTACAGCGGCCGGGAATACGTCCGCACGCTTTCCAGCATCCGGCTGTTCTCTTCTGTCAGCAGATTCTGCTGTCCCATCCACAGCAGATTCCAGTCCACCCCGAAGTCATCGGTCTGCCACAAATCCCGGAACTTATAGACCATCAGGTCCATCACATTTTCCGGCTCGCTCCCGATCCTCTCCAGCGCGCGCTGCATGGCAGCCGCATGAGCCTTTTCAGCAGAACCTGTCTGTTCATAGCTTTCCGCAAAAAATTCCGCGTCCTCCTGATTCCATATGCCCCGATGCTCCACATTCAGACCGACCATCATGTTATAGCCGGAGGCCGTCAGACCGGTTGCCGGCTGTTCCATGATCGTGTCCCGGATCGCCCGCGTGATGATATTGCCCGTCCCCAGGTAAAAAAGACCCACAACAAGAACACATATCCACCCCTTGGACAGCATGACCCGGATACCTTTGGTCGGGATCTCCCCGGTGGGGTCGCCGCGTCTGAGCAGCTGCGTTGCCGCCCATGCCGCAAAAAGCAGCACAGCCATGGGGCGGATCGCAGCGGACAGCCCCAGCACAACCCCCAGCAATACCAGCGACACAAGCGCCCGGGAGGGGCTGACATCGTACAGGCTGTTCTTCCTTCTGTCCATCAGGGAAACCATGAGATTGAGCGCAGTGACCACGCCCAGGGTAAAGCTTGGTTCAGTGGCAACCATCGTTCCGTACAGGATATGGGAAGGCCACAGGGATGTGAAGGCAATCGCTATCACGCAGGCCCCTCTGCCCATGGTACGGTAGGCAATCCGCCCTGTCAGGAGGACGGACAGCATGCTGCTTACAAGGTTTGCCATCAATGCATGGTGAACCGTCGGCCCAAGGATCCTAAACACGGGAAGCAGCACCAGCATGGGAAAGCCGATCGTATGCGGATACTGCGCAATATATTCCCGGTCTGCCTGCGCCTCGGGACGAAGAATGGTTCCGTTCAGCAGGTGATTGGCAAGGCGGTAGTAGGTCTCAAAATCAGAATCCGGCTCCAGCACAATCTCCTGAATGGTCCTGAGCCTCAGATAGATTCCCGCGAAAATCAGCGCTGCACAGGCCAGGAAACACAGGATGTTTTTGAACAGATCCGGCATTTTGGGGGAAGCTTTGTGGACCACGCGAATGCCGAAAAAGCAGGCGAGTATATATCCGGTCAGGAACAGAAGATAGGCTCCCTGGCGCAGATACTGCCTCTCGGTGGCGCGCGTGTTGTATTCCAGCGCCGCGCTCAGCGCCAGGACCATACACATGATGAACAGCCCCAGAAGGATAAACTCCAGCGCGTTCTTTCGGCGCATTATTCCTCTCCCCCTTTTTTCTGAATCTCTTTCCCGGCATCGGCAGGCAAAACCGTTTCTCGTCCCAGCGCTTTTCGTATCAGGCCGCGAAGAACGAATGTTCCGGCGGCGATGATCAGCAGATCGTGGCACAGCATAAAGGTGTACAGCTGCTTGTTGTTGTCAGCAAAACCATTGCCGATGACCGTCAGCGGGTATTGGAGCGCACCGATCATCATCACGCAGAGAAACACCAGCGCCAGCAGCTTCTGATAGCCTGCGCGGTCTTTTTGGAGCATCAGGCGGATGCACCAGGCGAGCGCCGCGCCATAGAGCAGGGCGTACTGCCAGAAGGCGCGGCAGGCCACGAGCGGCCGCAGATGCCGCCACGCGTTCAGCCGATAGAGCCCCTGGCTTTCCTCATAGCGTTCGTCCGAATACGCCATGAAGGCGGTATGAAGATGGACAGATTCCTGCGCCGCCCGATTCAGCATCGTCAGCAGATCCTTGGGATGATGCAGATAATACCGGATCATGGTGAACGCATTGATCTTATCGAAAATCTCCGTTTCCGCTTCCTCGGAGAGAATGGGATAGACGTAATCGGCATCCGCATGGTAGGCGTGTTTCCCGATGTCCGCCCTGAGTTCCGGGTTTAGACCCAATTCTTCCATGGAGGCATCCGCATCCTCCGCGATCATCAGTGCGCCGAAGAAAACGCTTTGCCATACGGTCTGTTTGGAGGATACGGTGTCGTTTTTCCGATAAACGCCAATGCTGTCCCAGGTCACCAGGCCGCAGAGCAGCAGGACGGCCAGCGCATAACCGCCCATTCGCACGGCAAACGGGCGCCCGCTCTTCGCTTCCCTTGGGGGGCGGTGATACCAGGCAAACACGGCAAGCAGGAGCAGCCCGGCGGGCAGCGCCAGCAATAGCTGCGCCTTGGAGCAGGTCAGCATTCGGACGCTGACCGCCAGGGCCGCCAGCCACAGCAGGCTGCCTTTCCCCGCCCGAGGTTTCAGCGCCAGATGGATCGCACAGGCGATCACCCAAATGAGCGCCGGCGGAATCATGCTTTCGCCGTACAGGGAATTATACCAGGCGACATAATTTTCCCCAAAGAGCATCGTCACCAGCAGAAGCCCCGGCAGGATGGCGGCCCGCCCAAGTTTGGGATATAGGTCATGCACGATCAGCAGAACGCCTGAAAGCGTAAGCGCCAGCAGAAGCCATGCCTGCACCCAGGTTGAATAATAGGCTCCCGTGAGCAGGCTCCACAGCCGCACCGCCATGGACACGAAGATCAGCGAATACGTGGGGTCTGCCGATGTCTGCCGCTCCGGATGAAAGGGCTCCCGATAGGCATATTCTTCCACTACCCGCTTGTCTCCATACGGGTTTCTCAGCTCTATTTCCGACCGTTCCGGCGTCCAGAAAAGGTCCATCTGCTCCATCATTCGGCCATAGTCGCCGTTATTGACCCCGCCGATGTGGGAAGAAGGGAGCAGCAGCACGCAGCACATGCCTATCGCCAAGGACGCGCACAGCCACATCAGCCCCTTCCGGCTGATCCGCAAACGGGTGAGCCAATCGGCCGGGTTCTTTTCCGGCTGTTCATCCCGCCAGGCACTTACCAGCGCCGCGTCCCGCGCCGCCAGGAAGTCCAATGCCTGCTGCCCCAGCATGACCAAAGCCGCCGCGGCGGTCAAAAGCCCCATCCACCCCAGATAAAAGAAGATCACCTTGGTCAGCGAAACATCCAATCCGCCTGTCAGAACCATGCTCATCGGCAAATATGTCGCCGCGCTCAAAAAGAACGCCGCCATGCCAAGGTACAGTTTTCTCAGGCCCTTTGCGCTGCACAGGCCCAGCAGCAGCAATGCACAGGCCGCGGCCAGCATCCTCCAGGTGGTCGCTTCAAAGCCTCCCTCCCCCGCCAGCAGCCGCAGGAAAACATAGACGGACGGACGAATATACCGCCCTTCCCAGCCCTCATAGCGCACGCGGCCATTCAGCGGATCCAAATAGTGGTTGGCTTTATCCGCAATCAACCGTCTTATCAGTTCCGGATGCCGCAGACAATAGCGGACCCGGTTGCCGAGCCGGATTGCCGCCAGAAGCGTTTGATCGGTCCGGGGATCCTTTGAAAAAGCAGACGCATCCCCGTAATAGGATTTTCCCACGTCCTGAGCGTACGAAGCGTCCAAACCAAAGCCGGCAAGCACTGCTTCCGGCTCATCCGCCGCAGAGAGATATCCCTGAAACATCGCCAGGTGATTTGTCGCGTCCGAAGAAATGTCCTTTTGGGCGGCAAGGTTCGACGCGATGCTGATCCCGGCCGTAAAAAGACAAAACGCCGTCAACAGGCAGTACAGCGGCCTTGCCTGGCGAATGGGCCAGGCGTGCCGGATGGTCAGCCCTGCGCAGACCGCCACGGCGGGGATCATCACCGCCATCTGCGGCTGCGATTGCGCCAGCAAGCAGCCCCCTGCAAGCACCTTGAAAACCGGCCGGAGCCCGGCCCCCTGGTCGCTGCACAGGGCGGAAATCACGCAGCCCAGAAACAGCGTCAGGCAGGCAATGGCCGTTCCCTGAGCGTACAGGCTGTTTAAGTACCCGGTCATATTGGGGTCCATCACCAGCAGAATCATTGCGCTGCCCGCCGCGGCCGCCGCGCCCCTGCTGCGCCGATACAGGCCGCTGACCCCCAGGTATACGCCCAGCGCCATCATCAGCCCATAAGCGCAGGCGAGCCATCTGGTGTCAAAGGGCAGCCCAAAGGGCGCTGTCGCCAGGCGGACCAGCGCGGCGGGATAGGCAATGGCGTTTTGTCCCGGGGACAGCAGGGAGGCAAAGTCGTACCGGAGATAGGCAAATTGTTGGACGACCTCACCCCACTTGGCCGGCTCGCCCGCCCAGGTCAGGCGCAAAGCGTCCATCACATTGGCATAGGAGCCATCGGACGTCACGCGAACCGCCGGCGCAGCAAACAAGGTATACAGAAGCGCCGCCAGCAGCAGCGCGGCCGCCGCCAGCCCGGCTTCGCGCCCTCTTCTTTGCCGTGTCATGTCTCTCTCCCCTTTGACCCTGTTACGCTCCTCGAATCGGTGCGTCCTTAAAACCTGCTGTGTTTTTCTTCCATAACGGATCGCTCCGCGGCTTCTTCCGGCAAAATGGAACCGTCCGTCACCTTCAGGCGATCCACCATGGCGTTGCCGAAGCGGAACGGCGCCCCGTTTCCATCCGCCTGACAGCCCACCAGCAGGGAACCGTCGTAAGCGGCGCACGCGCTCTCGATCGTCGTTTCCACCTTGCCGTTGACCGCCACCGTGTAGGTGCTGCCCTGCTTACTGACCACCAGATGCATCGGGACCGTATTGCCGTTGATGGGATATTTCCACGTCTGCAGGCCGCCCAGGTACAAGGTTACGGATTCCGCATCCTCCTGGCGGACCATCAGCCCCCGGTATCCGATTTCCGGCTGCTCCGCAAAACAGGCAAGGAACACACCCTGATTGCTCCCCCGCCGCAGTGTGATCTGCGTATCCAGCGTCCAGTCCTTATCGGTATCGTAGAGCCTGACGCCCGTATCCAGGTATCGGTCTTTCCCGTTGCCGAGAAAAGCATCGGCCATCTCGAAGTTCACGGAGGATGCCGCTGTTTTTTTCTTTTCCGGGAACGCCGCCTGCGGGTAATCCCATGCCAGAATTTCATCCTCGCTCAGGCAGCCCGCCATCACATTCAGGCTCGTCACCCGGGTTGGGCTCTGGCGGAACAGGCGGCCTTCGGCATCCCGCTGCGCGCCCACCAACAAGGTTCCAGGATATGCGTCCGCCTCAGAAATCACCTGATCTGCAGCCTTCTCGCCGTTCAGGTAGACGGTATACCGGCTTCCATCCTTTACGACAGCCAGGCGAATCGGTTTTTGGGGATCAACCGCCGCAGTGATACCGTAGTTGTTTCCAAACACCAGGTTCAATTGTCCGTCCGACAGGAGACGCGCCAGCAGGCCCCGGTAATGATCCGGCTCCTCGGAAAAGTCGGCCAGATAGACGCCGTCCCCCAAGCCTTCCCCCGGGATCATCTCTGCCAGGACGGTAAAGCGGGTGCCGGGCGCTTCATAAAGCCTGAGTCCAGTGTCCACATAGGCAGGCAGCCCCTTCTGGCCGCCGATAAACTGCTCGGGCAGGGTATAAACAACCTCGGGCTTTTCTATCCCCCGGCCAAGCGGCACGGCCGGCTCGGGCAGCGTTTCCGGAACCCAGGCGATCAGCTCCTCCTCGCTCATCGCCTCGCGATACACTTCCAGGTTCAGCACATGCGTCTGGCTGAAACGGAACTTTTCGCCTCCCGCCGCTTTCTCCTGGCAGCCGACCAGCAAATTGCCGCTGTAGGGAGTCCCCGGCAGCAGCGTATCCCGCGCAACGATTTCGCCGTTCCAGCAAACAGTGTAGCGATCCACCTGTTTGACAATGGAGAGCGTCGCTTCCTCTCCATCATAGTCCGGCAGCGCGACCGGCGTTCCATCGCCCAGAAGGACCGACAACTGATGGTCACGGGTTTTCCGAATCAGCAGGCCCGAATGCTCCTTCCCGGCTTCCTCGCAATAGCAGCTCAGGTAGACGCCATCGTCCCCGGCCGTGGCCATGTCCAGGCGGGTCCTCAGGGTCCAGGTGCTGTAGCGGTTGTCAAACAGCGCAACCCCGGTATCCACGCATTGGCCGATGCCATCGCCCCGGAACGCCTCCTCCATTTTGTACCATGGCGCCATATCCGCTGTTTGAACGGCGCCGCTGTTCCAAATGTGGCCGGCGTCCAGACGGCGGTCAGGGAGATCATAATGAGCGCGGAGGTAATCCGCGACCGAAACGGAAAATTTCTGAATCCCTTCATAGCCCAGATGGCCGATATCGTAAAAATCGGTCTTCGGATCGATCCCCGCGTCCCAATAGCACTTCAGGTAGTTGAGCACCCCGACGCCGTTCTCCCGGGCGATCCGTTCCACCGTATTCAGGCGTTTGCATTCCTCCTCCGTCGCTTCAAAAGGAGCAATGAGGAACAGCAGCTTCACGTTTTTCGCTTCGCACAGGTCGATCATCTTTCGGATATAGGTCTCGTTTTTTTCCGATAAAGGCAGGGTCTCCGTAATCGCGCCGTAGTCAAGGAAATTCAGCTGGGTCACCTGTTCGGAAGGACGCCTGAGATGCTTCAGCTCCGTATCATAGCGGCTGTTAAAAAGCATCAGGTCTTCTTCCGTCACCTCGCTGAAGCGGCCGTGATAATACGGCATCCCCCAGAGCGCTTCCAGCGCCTTTTGCCACGTGGGGTAGGATGCGAACGCGGCGGCAATCTTGTCAATGGAAAACTTCATCCCGTGAATGTTTTTAAAGGCAACAGGCTCGACGGAATACTCCGCCGTATTCCCCGCCAAAAAAATTTCCGCCACAGCCACCTTCGGCGTCTGGCTTTTCAGCCCTTCCTTCAGGTAGTAATAGCTGTTCCAGACCGGCTGCATGCCCCCCCACAGGCTGTATCCCGCGATGCCATGTCTTTCCCACATGGTTCTGTTGTCCATATTCATCCCGATATGCGAGGAGCCCACAAACAGCACGTCGACGGTATCCTTGGGCAGCATATACATTTCCTTCATGGATTCGATGGCGTCAGGCGCTTTTGTTCCCAACACGTCGTCCGCCACCACATACAGGACACAGAATATCATCAGGAAAGCCAGTGCCCGAACGATCTTCCTCATTGCTTTTCGGCCCTCCTCAGAACTGGAAATAGATGAAAGCGGCGGCGTCAAAACCGGGGCCATAGATGCCCAGCAGCAGAACGCTGAACACCGCAAGCAGATACGCGCCCCACCGGAACCAGGTTTCCTGCTGTTCCAGCCGGTGCGTCAGGGAAATCCCCTTTTCCTGGATGGCGCTGATAAAGATCAGCACCAGAATTCCCACGGACAGCACCAGCCACTGGGTACTGTCCAGCCCCATCTTCAGCAAATTGCCATTGATAAAAATGTCCGGATTCCAAACGAACAGACGTTTTAAAATGCTCACCGCGCTGCTCAGGCTGTTCGCCCGGAAGAACACCCAGGCCAGATCCACCAGCGCAAAGGTGGTCAGCGTCTGGAGAAAACGGTGGCTGCCCGAATCTGTTCTGACCCCGATTTTTTTAAGCAGTTTCTGCCGGATCGGTCTCAGCAGGCTTCCTGCCACCTGATAGGCACCGTTCAGCAGCCCCCAGATCACATAGGTCCAGGCGGCCCCATGCCAAAGGCCGGAGCACAGGAACACAATCATGATGTTCACATACTGCCTCGTCTTGCCTTTCCGATTGCCGCCCAGGGGAATGTACAGATAGTCCCTGAACCAGGTGGACAGGGAAATGTGCCAGCGCCGCCAGAAATCCGAAACGGAGGCGGCGAAATAGGGGCGGCGGAAATTCTGCATTAGCTCAAAGCCCATGATTCTGGCAGAACCGATTGCAATACAGGAATAGCCCGCAAAATCCCCATATACCTGAACCGCAAAAAGCAGCATGGCCAGCAGCAGCTCAAAGCCGTTATAATACCCGGAGTAGTTGAACACCTGATCCACCAGCATGGCCGCCCGGTCCGCAATCACGATCTTTTGAAAGTAGCCCCACAGCATCATCAACAGCCCGCGGCGCACGTTATCCATCTGAAAGCGGTGCGGTTCGTCAAACTGCTCCAGCATATTGGAGGAGCGCTCAATTGGGCCGGCGACCAGCTGCGGAAAGAAACTGATAAATGTGGCATACTTAAAGAAATTCTTTTCTGCCCGCACCTGCCCGCGGTACACATCCATCGTAAAAGACAGCGCCTGAAAGATGTAAAAGGAGATGCCGACAGGCAGGAGCACCTCAAAACCGGCCTTCAGTTCCGCCAGTCCCATGGAAGCTCGGACCGCGTTAACATTCTCCAGCGCAAAATCAAAGTATTTAAAGAAGAACAGAATGGCCAGATTGATCAAAAAAGATAAGGTAACCCATGCCTTTGCGGGAATGACGACCCGTTTCTCCGCTTCCCCGCGCTGCCTCGCCCGGCCGATCAGCAAGCCCGTCAGGTATGTAATCAGGGTGGAAAAAAGCAGAAGCAAGGCATAAGAAGGGTTCCAGCCCATGTAAAACACATAGGAAGTCACCAGCAGCCAATACACGCGGAGCTTTCCCGGAATCAGATAATACAGCAGCACCACGGCCGGGAAAAAGACAAGGAACTCGATGGAATTGAACAGCACGGCTTTACCTCATTCCACTTGCATTGTGATGGTTCGGGACCAAAAGGCCCGGCCCGTAAAACAGGGAGCGCTGCGCCCACGCGCAGCCTCCCGTTCACCGGACGCATACGCTTCGCTGTTTAGCGTTTCCGACGCTGTGTGCGGATCACAACGATCAGAAGACCCACAAGCACCAGGAGAACGCTTCCGAATCCAACCAGCATCAGGATCAGCGGTTCTCGGTTTTCGGCGATGATCCGCCGGAATGTCGGCGCCTTTTCCGCTTCGCTTTCCACCTGGGCAGGGACTCCGAACTGATAGCTGGAAACCTTCCCATGGGGATCCACCAGCACCGCTTCCTTGCTCAATGCCCAGCGTTTCTTTTCTTCCGATATCTGTTCCGCCAGCGCACGAAGGCCGCTTTCCTCCGGCGCTGACAATACCAGCATGGCGCTGCCGCTGTGATGCGGAGAAACCAGCAGCTGTATCACCCCTACCTGGCCGGCATATCCGTCATTGAAAATCATTTGATCGTTGGATGCGTAGCGCGTCATATCCTCCGTATACCGAAAGCGCAGCTGCGCATTGGACTCCCGGATCAGACGGTTGGACTGCGCGCTGCCGATAACGACCAGGTTGGATTCCCCGTGAACAGCCGCGTCGAACGCATGATCCGTAACCGCGTTCAAGGTCCCGTAGGGTTCGCTGCCGATGCCCAGCATGGCCGCCGTCCGCCCAGCCAGCAGAAGCTCGAGGGCGGTGGGCTTTTGCGGAAGGACAAAGAGCACGTTGTTCATCCGGTTGTTTCGCTGAAAGGGCACTGGTCGGTTGCTGAGGCTCAGGCCGGCCTGCTCCCCCTGCGGGAGATACAGGGTCGAATCCTCCGCCACATAAGCCCAGGGCGTATCGAGCTGACGGGGCGTACAATCCATATCTTTTACTTCCAGATCGAAGGCAATCGTCAGTGTATGGCCAACCTGCCCAACGGCATCCGCCGGAACGGAAAAGGTAACCGTCTCCCCTCTGGCGCCTTCATTGCTCAGCCTTCGGGAGTACAGCGGCACATCCCCCCAGCTCACGGTCAGCAGACTGCGGTCCCAGTCCAGGTTCTCCGAATACCGGATATTGAAGGAGAACTTGCCCTCCCGGGACAGCGTATAATCCTCCGGCACAGGCAGGCTGATTGTCGTCTGCCGGTGGAATGGCCCCAGGAAGCTGACGCCGCGGCCAAGCACCTCGCCCAGTGTATACTGGCCCATGACCGCAAGAGACGACATGCCTCCCGCAGCCATATAGGGCTGAGCCTCTCCCACGCTTACCGTTGCCGCGGCGGCGCGGATCTGTTCCGTGCGGTTCCCGTCGCTGAGCAGTCTGGCCGCCTCCAGCAATGCCTGCTGCTCTTTTGCGATCACCAGCAGATATTCATGCTCCTGGTCCCGGGCGCGGCTGATGAACGCCCCCGCAGGCGGAACCGGCTGATCCAGAAGGGAGAGGAGATGCTCGGACGTATTTTCTTCCAGGCCGAAATATACAATATTCTTTCGTTTCGTCTCGGAAATGCGGCCAAACAGCAGGTCGTTCTTTGGGGACAACTCGTTCCCAAGGTCAGCCATCAGCGTCAGGGCCGCGGTGAGTTCCTCCTCCGCCATGGCGTCCGAAACCGCGACGGCGCTCTGCGCGCCACTCCTGTCCGTGATGGAGACAAAGGGATAGGGGAAGGTCGAAATTTCCTCCGCCTGATCGGACAATTCAAACGCCATGCGCAGGCAGGTTGTCTCATCAAATTTGATCCAATTGGCGCCGTTGTAGTCATCCGTACAGCCCTCATCATCCGTGAGACGGACATAAGCGCTGAGTTCCAGCAGGTTATACCCGGGGGTGAGCAGCTCCAGAGGCACAGGGATGTACAGAACCGTCCGGCCCTGTTCGGCATTCACCGCCACATGCGTTGAAGAAAATGGAATGCTGTTGATATGAAAGGTCAGCGAGGAGTACTCGGACAAAATCAAGTCAGAGGCAGTATAGCTAACGCGAAATACCGCGCTGGTCGGCGTCACATAATCTGGCACTTTAAAATACAGGCTCAGCACCGAAAAAATGCCCCGAACGTACTGCGTCCCGTCAAAGGTGAAATCCGCGTAATGCGCGCCCTGGAGCGCGGCGTTCCGGAAAAGCAATTCGGCCGTCCTGTCCTGCTGATCCAGTCCCTCCCGCACCCGCACATCGTTGATTCCCTGCGGAATCTGGTCTTTTTGATCCTTTTCTTGGGACACAGCATCGCTTTCTTCCCTTGGCGCCGCCGTCGCAGCCGGGCCTTCCGCCGCGTCGGGCGCCAATGTCGTCCGGGGTGCTTGAGCCGTGTTTCGAGGTTCGGCGGTGCCGGATGCGCTGATGCTGTTTCCCGGTGTCTGGGCCGCCGGCGACTCGGCTTTCATGTGGGTCGTCAGGTTCGGGCAAAACATCATCCCCAGCCATACCGCGGCCAGACAGATTGCTTTTCTTTTGCACTGCATGATTCTTCTTCCTCCATTAGTCGGCAGAGCGCTCGGTCTTATACCATGTTACTTCGGTCCTGGTCATGCTCTTTTTGACGATCATCCACAAAGCGCGGAGCACCACGACCACCCAAAGTTTGGAATAGGAGAACAGCATCAGGATTACGATCAGGGCGGACTCCAGGGTGAACTCATTTTTTTCAAGACTCAGCGTCAGCATGACATTGCATTCAAACAGAATACACGCCAGCACCCAAATCAAGGTGGAAAGCCCCCCAAGCGTCACATGGACGAAACCCAGGATTCCAAGAATAAAAATGATATCGGAACAGACCAGAGCGGTCGCCATCAGCAGGTACACCAGCGAGTAATACAGGACATCCAGCCGCATCTTCCCGCCCTTGGGGTCAAAGATGTACTTGAAGTTATTGGCTAACACGTACAGGTTCCCCATTGCCCAGCGCGTCCGCTGTTTTAACCAGATGTCCAGCCGGAACGGTTCCTGTTCCCAGGTTACAGCCGCCGGGATCTGGCGAATCCTATACCCCATGCGGTAGATTCGGAAACTGATTTCCGTATCTTCGGACAGAGCCTTCGGGTCCCACCCGCCGATCTCCTTGACGATATGACGGTGAATCACAAAATTCGTCCCCGGGATCGTGCACAGTCCGAAAAAGAACCATCTTCCAGCCTGATTCATACACTGATGCGCCAGCGTCTCAATGTTGATAAAACGGGTCAGCAGGGATGCATTTCGGTTCCGGGTTCGGAATTTTCCGATCACAGCGCCCAGGGAATCATCCGCCATCAGCTGTTCCACGAGGATCCGCAGCGCCTGCGGCTCCGGCGTATTATCCGCGTCGTAGACCGCAAGCACAGAGCCCCGCGCCACGGAATACCCTATGTTCAGGGCGTTCGACTTCCCTTTTCCCCCCACTACACTGTCTGTGCTGATAACCACCAGCATCCGGCCCGGGTTCTGCTCCTGAATTTTTTCCAGCGTCTGCGACGTATCATCGACGGAATTGTCATTGATCACAATAATCTCATACCGATCCGCCGGATAATCGAACTTCAGCAGCGCCTGTACGGTTCGCCGGATGACGGCGCTCTCGTTATGCGCCGGCACCATGACGCTCACAAACGGGTACGCTTTCAGGGGAATATGGGGATCTTCTCCCTCCATCCGGTAGTAATAAAGAAATCCGCCCACAGACAGGAACACGTTGATGAGCATCAGAGACCAGATGGAAAACATCGCGAAAAGAGTCAGATAATCCGCAAGGTTCATTCCCCTTCCCCCTTCTCTGCCCGCTGTTTTTTCTTCTGCCGGGACCTTTTGTAGTTTCCCGGATGCAGGATCGCCCTCCGTATCGCCCTTCTGGACAGGACAATTGCAATAAGGAAGAACGCACCCGCAACCAGCACAAAGGCCATGATGACCTGGTTGCTGGTTTCGATCTGATTCGTCAGAAAATGCCTGATGCCTCGCTGAAAGGTGTAGTCCTCATACACAAAGGGATCGTATTGCAGGCTGACCGCCTTTCCGTTGACCGTCACCCGCTCTGCGCCGAATCGCTGCACGAGGTCTTTTCCGATATACACGGAATGCTCCATATCATTGAGGCTTTTCAGCACGCGCCGGCTTCTTTTGATCGTCCGAACAAAATTTCGCAATTCTTCCACGTCTTTTGTGACATCCAGATAAATGGCCTGCGCATAGGCGGTCGTCAGCGCATGAGCGGTCGGATCATACGGTGCAATCAACTGATGCCCGTCATAATACGCCAGGTTCTCCTCCTCGGCGATGTCGCTCAGCACGTCATCGCTTTCAAATAAAAGCACCGTGCGGAAATGCTTCAGCACCTCGATCCCTTTTCTGCTCTGCAGATACGCTTCCGGCGCTTCAATGGCAACAGGATAGACGCCATACAGCGTATATGCGCCGTACGCCGCAGCAAGCTGTTTCTGGTACATCGCCAGATCGACCTGCTCAAGCGAAACAAGCGGCGAACGCAGCACGATGCCCGCCCCCGTCGATTGGATATACCTTGCCCACTCGCAGAAACGCTTCATGGAAGGATAATCCGCATTCCCATAGACCGGCATCAATGTGATCGCATACGGTACGTCCTCCTCCCGCAGCATATCCGTCACCTTCATCAGATCCTCCGGCTCATAGAAGGGGTAGACGTTATCCAGCACCAGATATTGGCCATAGCCGGTTGGGGCGTTTTGATACGGCCACCTCCATGCCTGAAGATACGTCGCCAGGGCAGCAGCCAGCAGCGGCTCCCGGCCATCACAGTAAGCCATGTGCGTGATGTTCCCGCCCCGTTTGCAGAGCGGATATTGAACGCTGTCCACATACAGAGCGCCCCCGATCACGCTCGCCTCGCCCGTCATCATCGGAATGCTGTCCTGTTTCAGCAGAAAGTCGCTGCTGGTTCCCGTTTCCGTCGTACAGCGCACAACGATCGAACCCCGCTCCGTTTGGGTTTTGGCCAGCTGTTCGATCGCGCCGCCGCCGATCACGAATACCGGAAGTTTTCCGGTCCGAAGGGCATACGCGGTATCCTCATGAAGGGCCCGGCTTTCATCCACCACCACCAGCACGGCGCTGTATTTTTCCGTAGAAACCAAAGAGGATGCCCCCAAATAATCGCATGCCTGACTCGTATAAGTCAGAATTCTTCGAAGGCTCAGCAGGTTGCTTTCCGTTCTTTCATTTCCGGCGGTATCATACAGGACGAGCAGGCGGTCTGTTTCCGCGCGAGCGCTTTTTAATGGAATGCCATCCATGACCATCCGAGCAGCCAGTACAATCATCAGCAGTCCGCAGGCCAGCCTGTGCCTTTTATACGTCATACGCCAGCTCTGCCTCAACTGCTTTGCGATAGCGAAGCATGTCCATTCCGTATATTTCCGGATAATACTGCTTACAGGCTGTTCGCAGGTCGATCTTTGTCCCCGCTTCCAGAATACCGTCAAAGGCGTCCGTGGTATCCAGCGCATGGATAATCCGGCTTTTGATGATTCCATTGTCTTTTTCAGCCGCCGTCAGCAAAACAATGATGGAGCCTTTCTCGTCCGCCGCATACACGCGGTCTTCCACCCGCACATTATTTTGGATCACTTCGCCAAGTCTCCTGCGCAGGTCAATAAAACGATTGGCTGACAGCATCCCCTCCAGCTCCGATTCGTAGCGCAGCTGCAGTTCCATGAGCGTCAGCGGCAGATGATTTCGTTCGCAATAGTTGACCATCACCTGCAGGTCCCTGTACAAAGCACGAAGATTATACAGCCCCGTCACGCGATCCACAAGCACCAGTTCTTCGACCTGCTGGCGAAACATTTCATGTTCAATGCTCAGCCTCCTCATCCCCGCATGATATAAATACGCCCCCGCGGCCCCCACCAAAGGCACCGGCGTCAGGAGATAGTCCGGCAGATCCAGCCTGCTCCCCCAGAAATAATAGCCATACAGCCGATAGGTGATCCACACCAGCGTGATGGTGGCGCACAGGGCAAGCGAAACCATCGGCCGTCCCAGGTAGCCGATCAGAATAGAGCCATCCATCGCCAGCAGCAGAATGAGATACGTCATCCGCATTTCCTCTGACGCAAGCGCCATAATCAGCGCCTGCGCCATCGACCAAAGCAGCAAAAGAAGCATGCCCAGATCACGCTTCAGCGATGCCTGTCGTGCATCGTTCTTCATATCAGTCGTCCCCTTCCACATCAATAGTTTTTGCCTTGCGGATCACTTCCGTCGCAAATATTGCCGCCATCACGTCGATTGCGACTCCCATCACGAAACTCTCGCGCAGCAGTTCCGCGTCCCCGGACATGATAACCACCGTAATCAGTTCGATCGCCGCCATGGCTATAAAGACCGCAATCAGCGTGCGGTACTGCGCCTCTTTTTCCCCGTCCGCCTGATTCTTTTTTCTGCCGCGGGACAGCAGAACCAGCGCAATCGCCATCAAAAGCACTACGCCCGCAGTCTTTGGCGCAAACTGCTGTTTAAAGGTGGACCAGATGCTCAGGAAAGGCGTTTTTGTCCGCGGCGGCAGGCCTTCGCTCTGTTCATAGTGGCCGCTGTAATCCGACCGGGAAATAAACGCCTGATGCACCCCCCGATCGAACATGCCAAACAGCGTGGCCGGATGCGTCAGGTAGTAGCTAAGCACGGCTGTCGTATTGTAGTGATCAAAAAAGCCTTCCTCCAGCACGTGATCGTCCGGCAGAACCACCGGAAACTCCTGGTCTCCATAGGTATCCGTCAGGATGGAATACCTTGGTTCAATCCCGAAGAACTGCAGCGCCTCCGTTGGATTCTCCGCCTGAAACAGTACGCCCCGCGTCATCTGGTTGTACTTTTCCACCCGCGTCTGCCGATCGACCATCCGATTGGTAAAATATACGCTGGATACCGTCATGCCCATGGCCAGCAGCATGCACAGAATACGAAAGCGCAGCTCCTGTTTTTTTAGCGTCAAGTAGATCAACAGCGTCGCCGCGACCATTCCTGTCAAAGCACAGTAGGGATTCACGGCCATGAGAATCAGAACGCATAGCGCCATCAGCGCGATGGAAACCCCTTTGGTTCTGCCGGCGGGCAATACAAAGGCCGTATCCGCAATGCCCACTAGGGCTATGCATTCGATCGGCGCTGTGTAGAGGCTCGCAAAACGCACCGCCAGCACGGAATCCGCAAATATCAGCACAGCGAACACCGCCGTCAGCAGGCCATGGGAATAAAAGGACACGCGCTGCAAGATGCCGGAAATCAGCGGATACAGCGCAAGCAGATAGGCCATCAGGTAGATCCCCGCCAGAAACCGCATATCAAACATGGCATCCCGCGTCGAAAGGGTATCCAACCAGATGGCCAGTTTGACAACGAGCCGCAAAGGCAACGGGGTGCTGCCCGGCGCAAAAGCGCTTGCACCGATGGAATATGTCCGCTCATAGTAGCTGAAATATGCCGTCTTGTCCTCCGGGGCGATGCGGCTGAGGCCCACATCCGCCAGCACCGAATCCAGACTGCCGTCATTGGATAGTCCCAGGCAGGGCGGCACAAACAGCATAAAAGCCATCAGCCCGCCGATCGCAGCCACCGTTACCAGCGCCAGCCGTTTAGGGCGATAGTGCCGATGCATTTTCTGATCGAACCGTTGAACGGCGACGGTGGCACGGATCCACAGCCGTCCGATGGCACGCAATACGGTCAGCACATGCTTCACCCTCCCGCTCTCTGCTGATTGGCCTGCTGCCAGGCCAGCAATGCCTGCAGGACATCATAGGCATAGAAGCTGCGATCCTGTTCGTTCCCGTAGCTTCCTGCCAGCATGCCCTGATAGCATCGGAACTGCTCCATTCTGGCCATGGCAAGGCGAGTGATCTCTGTTTGCCCGGTCTCCTGCCCAATCTGAGCAGCAAGGGCATATATCGCCGTTGACTCATATCCATATCCCGGAACCACGCGGCCGTTCGTGTCATATCTGGCATAGATTGGCCCCTTCTGCAGCCGTTCCTCGAGCCAGTTCAGCGTTTTTTCATCCATGATGTTTGCCTGCGCCGCATGGAGAACGGTTACGAGCGCTTCCGCCATATGAAGATTCTTTCCGCTGTACAGACCGCTCTTTATCGCATAGGTCGGCCAGTACAATGGAAATTCATCGCTGATCCGGCCGCCCCGAAGCAGCGTTTCCGCCTGGTCTGCCACTTCTTCCCATCGTTCGTCAAGCTTTGCCAGCCGGCGAAGCGCGGCAGGGTGCTGGTAACTCAAGCTGATTTGCTCTGCTTTTGTTTTCCCGCCCAGGCCGGAAAAGTCAACCAGCCTGCCCTGATGCACGCAGCTGTCGTACAGAGCCTGCGCCAGCGTTTCTGCCTGAGCCTGATAGCCGCCCCAAAGCTCCTCTGCGGCCAGCAGCGCATCCACGATCCGCAGATCGTCCAGCGCCGCATTGACTGCGGTCTTTCTCCCCTCCTTGTTTCTCCAGAGGATTTCTCCCTCCCGAAGCAGATTCCTTTGCGTGTATCCCCAGACTTGCTCAAACAGCGCCTGATCCTTTTGGCGAACGGCGTAGGCCATCAGCAACCCCTGGGTTTCGGAAAGCACCGTATCTCCCGGGATCAGCCTGTCCCGTTCGAGGTGGTAGACCGAGGCCATGGAGCCGTCCATCCGGATGAGATTCCGGGTAAACTTGTCCAGCAGAGGAAGGGCCCCCTTCTTTAACAGGTCAATGATCCCGTTCATTTTTTCTCTTTCCGGCAGCTCGATCGTCGTGATCCTCAGCTTCCCGGCTTCATCGATCACCGCCAGACTGGGGACGCTGTGAAGGCCAAATGTGTGAAACAGTTCGGCCTTCGGATCCATCCAAGTGTCCTGCGATATTTTCAAAGCCCGGAGCTTTTCTTTTGCTTGCGCATAGTTATCGTCATGGACGCCTTCTCGACACACCAGATGAAAGGGAACATTCTTTTCCGCTGCAGCCGTCAATGCTGAAGGAAGCCCGACTTTCATGTATGCTTCACAGTCTGTGCACCAGCTCGACCAGAATAGCAGGATCACGGGGCTGCCGCGAAAGCTCGACAGCCGGATTTCGTTTCCTTTTCCGTCTGTCATCAGGCCATCGTACCTTTGGAACAGGCGGGTAGCATCGGGCAGAAGATCCGATGACCGGATCACGTCAGTTGCTCCCTGTACGATCGCGGTTTTCATCTCGTTTCCCTTTACTCTTATATTTGACCAAAAGAGCAATCCGATCAATCCAGAGATGACCAGCGTCAGAAGAAGAATCACTGCAACCAGAAGCCTGGCCCGAGGAGGCAATTGGGGCTGTTTCATTTTCTCTCTCCAGGGCTTCAGTCCTTGAGGCGACTGGCATAGTCCTGCAAAACCGCTACGATTCTCTCCGATGCATGCCCATCGCCGTAGGGACTGAGCGCATGACTCATCCGACGATACAATTCTTTGTCGCACAATAGGCGATCGCCAGCCTGAAACACGCTGTCTTCCTCTACGCCGGCCAGAATGGCTACGCCACTTTCGATCACTTCCGGCCGCTCTGTTTCTGTCCGCAGTACCACAACCGGCTTCCCAAGCGCAGGGGATTCTTCCTGAAGCCCGCCAGAATCCGTCATCACCATGTAGCTTCGCCAAATCAGGTTATGCATATCTTCCGCTTCAATTGGTTCAATCAAATAGATGCGTTCCTGATGACCCAGTATTTCACAGACCGTTTTTCTGACTTCCGGGTTCGGGTGCATGGGATAGACGATACGAATATCTGGATACTTCTGCGCCAGCCTGGAGAGGGCACGGCAGATTTGACGTAGTGGCCTTCCTATGTTTTCTCGCCGATGTGCTGTAACCAGCACCCATCGTCCGATTTCCAAAGGCAAAGACCTCACTTCCGGATTGCGGAACAAGTAGCTCTCCCGGCCGACATCTTGAAGCGTATCTACAATCGTATTTCCGACCACATGTACCCCATGCGTGACACCTTCCCGCAAAAGGTTTTGTCGGCTTCTCTCAGTCGGCGCAAAATGCAGCGCGGCAATATGCCCTGTCAGAATCCGGTTGAGTTCCTCCGGAAAAGGGGAGTAGAGATGATGGGATCGAAGGCCGGCTTCCACATGCCCAACCGGAATTCGCTGATAAAAGGCCGCCAATGCGGTTGCCATGGAAGTCGTTGTATCGCCATGGACTAACACAATATCCGGTTTACACTCTTTCAGCACCTCAGCCATCCCCTCAAGGACACCGGTGGTGATCGCCGTCAGCGTCTGCCCCGCCTTCATCAGGTTCAGGTCGTAATCCGGATGAATCCCGTATTGCTGCAACACGCTGTCTAACATTTGCCGATGCTGCGCCGTTACACAAACCTTGCTGTGAATATGCTCTGCAGTTTCAAGCCGCTTTACCAAAGGAGCCATCTTGATCGCTTCCGGCCGTGTGCCGAAAACGTTTAGAACCACGAGATCTCGGATCATCCCAACATCACATCCAAACCATGTAATATTAGTAAATATATCAAAAAAAACTTTTCTCCGCAATAGTCAAATTAGGGTCTGTCAGGGGCCCAGTGTTGTCAATATTTATAACGATTTTTATCTACCGAAGAAGCCAGGATTCTGTTATAATATCCATGAGTGATTAGATGGTGTGGACAGGAATTCACACCAGGACATTGCCTCACGGGGCAATGCATCTGATTTGGACAACGACAACGAAGGAGGAGGGTACTTCGCATAACGAGTAGCAATCCCATGCCAGCGTTTGAGATGCAGAAAAGCGTTTTCGGCCGGGTGGCGTACACGATAAAGATAAACGTCGTACTTCCCCGTTGAATATGCCTGTTCTTCGAAGGAATGACGGTGCGGGTCTTCTGCTCAAGAGCTTTTGCAATGATCGCGTTGCTGTCATACCCCTTGCCGCCTGTCAACCACCCCGCACAGGTGCCGTCAATCAAGACGCATCCCTCTGTGCAATCAGCAGCAGTACCCTCTGTAACAAGTGCCCTGACTGATATCCCCGCATTCACGGCCAAATCCTTGTTGCTATTCCGCTTGCACTGGCTATCCAAGCCAACGTACAGCCCCTTGATCAGCAGATTACCGCAGCGTATCCGATGTTGATGATGATTCAGAAGGGAGAATGACCTTGTCATGAAGAGAATCCTTTTTCTTTTCATTTACACTGTGTTTATCACAATTTCTATTACGGCAATGGCCGAGGAGGGCAACAGACAGATGATCGAAATCCCTATTACTGATATTCAAAATATCTGCATTGGACAGGCCGAAAACGCTGAAGCCGCTACAGGATGTACCGTTTTTATCTGTGAGGAAGGTATGCGGGCGGGGCTGGATGTACGCGGCGGTGGCCCAGCCTCCCGCGAGAGTCAACTGCTCAATCCTCTGACGGCGGCACAGACGATCCATGCTATTGTGCTGGCAGGAGGCAGTGCCTATGGACTCGGGACGGCCAATGGGGTGATGGCGTATCTGGAGGAAAAGGGGATCGGATATGATACCGGCTTTGCCCTGGTGCCCCTGGTTGCCCAGTCAGACATCTATGATCTGTCCGTCGGGGATTCGAGGATACGCCCCGACGCGGCGATGGGATATGAGGCGGCAAGGCTGGCCATGGAGTCTCCCAACTACCGGGACGGCAACTACGGCGTGGGATGCGGAGCAAGCGTGGGCAAGATTGCCGGAATGGATTGTGCGATGAAGACAGGAATCGGCAGCTATGCAGTGCAGATCGATGATTTGCAAATCGGCGCTGTTGTTGTTGTCAATGCACTGGGTGATGTTTTTGACTCAAAAACAGGAAAGCAAATCGCCGGACTGCTGACAGAAGACAGGACGGCGCTGCGAAGCACGCTGGATTATATGAAAGGTTCCATTAAAGCAGCAGAGAATAAATTTGTGGGCAATACGACTCTTGCTGTTGTTATCACGAATGCGGCCTTTAACAAAACCCGTCTGTGCAAGATTGCGGGAATGGCGCATGATGGAATGGCAAGATCGCTTAACCCAGTACACACGTCCGCTGATGGGGACAGTATTTATGCCGTCTCCGTTGGAAGCATCGAAGCGGATCAGGATCTGGTCGGCGTGTTGTCTGCGGAGGTCGTCAGCAAAGCGATCGTCAGAGCTGTTGAAAAGGCAGAAGGCGCGTATGGACTGCCTTGCGCAGAGGGTTTGAATCATCCGAACTAAAGCGATTCAGATGCAACTGTCGATATAGAAAAACAGAGCATTGAGCGACTGATCCCATGCTGGATAGAAACTCTTTCTTCTTCGTGTTGACCCGTGCCGGCTCGTCGTTAATCAGGCTTAATGTCATCTGCTTGTTCATACCATCTTCGCGCGCAAATGATACCACTCTAAAACGATAATGCCTCATTTAACCATTGTCGTCTTGTAATGGATGCGATCCTGGCCGGTTCGTTGCACAGTGTGCGGACTGTTTCACACAGCCGCTCTATCACAGCCTCAAGGTTTCTGAATATTTCGTTTCGGAAACCCTTCTCTCGCACCTCGTCCCAAATCATCTCAATGGGGTTGAGTTCCGGAGTATAGGGCAGCAGCGGGAATAGTTCTATGCGGCTTGGCACAACCATGGCAGATGAGCGGTGCCAGGCCGCATTGTCCAATAGCAACAAGATATGATCATCCGGATAAGCCTTGGAAAGTTCCTCCAGAAAGATGTTCATACAACCTGTGTTGGCATAGGGCATCACCAGACTGAACAACTCGCCATCCTGTGGTGAAACAGCGCCATACAGGTACCTGTACTCCCGTATGCGGTGACAGGGGACTGTGGGCCGTATCCCTTTTCCGCACCGGCATCACTTGGACTTATTGATTCGGCCAAACCCAGCCTCGTCCTGGAACATCACCCGAAGCTTTGGCCGGCTCTTTTTCAGCGTTTTGATCTTTTCGATGGTTTTTTTCCATGCCTTCTTTTCGATACCTGCCCATCATGCGGTTGACGCTCGTTTCATGCAGACCGGCGATCTTTCCAGCTTCCTTGCTGCTCATCCCATCCACAACTTTGAGCTTGAGGGCCGGCAACCGCCTATACACGTGTGCCGGGTGACTCTTCTTCTGTTCCGCAATGATCTGCGCCTTTGCCTCTTCGCCATAAACTTGAGCCATACAAAGGAGATCGTAAACGATGGAAATCTCAGAAAGGCTGAAAGAAGCAAGGCAGAATACCGGCATGACGCAGGACCAGGTTGCAGAGAGAATCAAGGTATCCCGTGTGACCGTTTCCCATTGGGAAAGCGGGAAAACTCTGCCTGATATCGTCAGCCTGATGAGTCTCAGCGATCTCTACAGCATCAGTTTGGATGAATTGGTGAAAGGAGATTCGAAAATGGCGGAGAAGGTAAAGAAGGATGTCAAAGAAGCAAAAAACAACAAGCAATTGATCTGAACAACCGCTGTTCTGGCGATGACTACTTTACTGTTGTATTTGGTCAGCATCATTGTGGGCGGGAGCTTCAAAGACTTTTGTGAAGCTGCCATCTGGTGGGTGCTGGGGGAATTGGCCTGGCCGCGGTGATGGCGTATTACAGTCAGCGCGAGCAAAACGCAGAGAAGAAGTAGTCATATTCCAGTGTATCCCGGCTTTACCCCGGCCGGACTTCAACCATGAAGCGCTGCCGGGGATTTTTCTTCCCCCCGCTCCCGCTGCGCACCTCATGCCCGCGTACAGGAAAACCAGCATGTCCATTTCGTCGATTCCCTTGATGCGCCAGCCGTTCTTCATCCGTTCGTTGCAGGTAGCGTACACATACCCTGGCAGCGTCAGGCTTCCTGCGGGATCGTGCTTCCGGGTTTTCCACCTCCGCCAGAATCCGCTCCGCTTCCCGCACCGCCGGAATCACAGGGAAGGTATCCGGCACCTCCGTGCCCCGGGTCTGCACTGCCATCTATCTCAAAAATCTTTGCACTTTCCCGCTTGACACCCTACGTGGACATGGTATAATAGTTTCGAAGGTCAAAGATGGTCAAATACTTCCGAGACCTTCCGCACCGCTTGCTTTTTCCCTTTCGGAACAAGCGGATGCCCGGTCAAGGAGGATGAGATATGAACCAGAACCAATATACACAAAAAAGCATGGAGGTGCTGCAAAGGGCGCAGGCGCTGGCCGCCGAATACGGCAACCAGACGCTGGAAACGGCGCACCTTTTGTCTGCTCTGCTGCAGGAAGACGAGGGGCTGACCGCACAGCTGCTGGAGCGCATGGGCAAGGATGTTTCCGGCCTGCGCCTTGCCGCGCGCAAGGCGGTGGAAAGCCTGCCGCGCATCCGCGGCGCGGCGCAGGAGCAGGGCAAAACCTATGTGTCGCAGGAAATGGACAAGGCGCTGCGCGAGGCCAAGGGCGTCGCCGAACAGATGAAGGACGAGTATATCTCCGTGGAGCACCTGTTTCTTGCGCTGCTCAAAAGCGGCGACAGCAAGCTGCAAGGCGTTTTCAATCCCTTCCAGATCAAGGAAAACGAGTTTCTGGACGCCCTTTCCAAGGTGCGCGGCGCGACGCGCGTCACCACCGACAACCCGGAGGACACCTACGACGCCCTCAGCAAATACGGCAGCGACCTGACGCAGCTGGCGCACCGGCAGAAGCTGGATCCGGTGATCGGCCGCGATAACGAGATACGGGACGTGATCCGCATCCTAAGCCGCAAGACCAAGAACAACCCCGTGCTGATCGGCGAACCGGGCGTGGGCAAAACGGCCATCGCAGAGGGGCTGGCGCAGCGTATCGTGCGCGGCGACGTGCCGGAAAACCTTAGGAACCGTACCATCTTTTCCCTCGACATGGGCGCGCTGATCGCGGGCGCCAAGTTTCGCGGCGAATTTGAGGAGCGCTTAAAGGCCGTGCTCGCCGAAGTGAAAAAAAGCGAGGGGCAGATCCTGCTGTTCATCGACGAACTGCACACCATCGTCGGCGCGGGCAAAACCGAGGGCAGCATGGACGCGGGCAACCTGCTTAAACCCATGCTGGCAAGGGGCGAGCTGCACTGCATCGGCGCGACCACATTGGATGAATACCGCAAGTACATCGAAAAGGACGCGGCGCTGGAAAGGCGCTTCCAGCCCGTCATGGTGGACGAACCCACGGTGGAAGACACCATCTCCATCCTGCGCGGCCTGCGCGAACGGTACGAGGTCTTCCACGGCGTCAAGATACAGGATAACGCCCTCATCGCCGCCGCCACGCTGTCCCACCGCTACATCACCGACCGCTTTCTGCCCGATAAGGCCATCGATCTGGTGGACGAGGCCTGCGCGATGATCCGCACCGAAATGGATTCCATGCCGGCGGAGCTGGACGAAAAGCGCCGCCGCATCATGCAGCTGGAAATCGAAGAGGCCGCCCTTAACAAGGAAAGAGACGGCCTCTCCAAAGCCCGCCTGAAAGAATTGCAGGAGGAGCTTTCCAACCTGCGCGACGAGCTCAAGCAGATGACCGCGCAGTGGGACAGCGAAAAGAACGCCATCGGCCAGGTGCAGAAGCTGCGGGAAGAGCTGGAACAGGT
>CAZFUT010000024.1:0-31403 GCA_964522425.1 uncultured Oscillospiraceae bacterium | reverse complement strand
CAGCGGATCGCATGATCAGTGATGATTACACAACCATGCGCGTCGCCCATGCCGATTGGGTGCATCTGCGGGAAATGAACAGCAGGCAGTCCTCGTCGCTGGCCCGCCTGAACGCGGGTACGGAGGTAACGGTCCTCAAAAAAAACACTGCCGACGGCTGGACGCTGGTCTTGTGGGAAGCCGGCGAAAAGCAGGAGGACTGGTTCGGAACAAAAACAGTGATCGGCTACATCTGGCACAGCTTTTTAAAAGAATAAGCTTCCGCCCGCTGATCGGGAAATGTTTGGGGACTGCCGCAAAACACCCACATGACGGCAGTCCCCTTTGTATGGTTCGACTTCTGTGAAAACACGCCAATTTTGTATGGAATGTACTGTTTTCGCTTTCTCAGCCCTTCACGCCGCCGGACGTAAGCCCCGATACCAGATGCTTTTCGATGAACATAAACAGTATCACGACGGGGATCGTCGCCAGCAGCGCGGACGCAAACAGGTAGTGCCACTGGATCATGTTGAAAGAGCTGAACTGCGTAATGCCGACCGTGATGGGCCGCAGCAGGGGGCTGGTGATCAAAACGGTGGAAATCGTATACTCGTTCCACGCGTTGATGAACACAAAGATCAGCGTCGTCACGATGCCCGGCATGGCCATCGGCAGCAGCACGCGGATCAGCGCGGTCACCGTATTGCAGCCGTCTATGCAGGCCGCCTGCTCCATTTCGGGAGAGATTGCGACAAATGTGCCGCGCAGCAGCCAGATGGCAAAGGCCTGATTGAAGGCCGCGTTGATGAGCATCAGCCCCAGCAGCGTGTTGTTAAGGTGCAGCAGGTTCATCAGCCTTGAAATGCCTACCAGCAGCACGATGGGCGCAAACATCTGGCTCATGATGACAAATCCGAGGAATACGCTGCGCCCCTTAAACCGCATACGGGCCATGGCATACGCCGCAGGGATGCCGCAGAGCAGCGCCACAACGGTTGCCCCGCCCGCAAGCAACAGGGAGTTTAAAAGGTAGGTCGGTATGTTCTTATCCAGAATATCAATGAGGTTGCTGAACTTCCACACCTGCGGCAGCATGGCGGTAAAATACATATCGGTGGTTTCCGCATTGCTGCGGAACGCCGTAATCAGCATCGCATAATACGGATACAGGATCAGTATGCACAGCAGAATCACAAACAGATACAATACACCGCGGCGCAGCGCCACGGTAAGCGTCCCCTCGCTCAGCAGCACCATGCCGGCCAGCAGTACACAGGCCGCGCCACCCATAGCCCACAGGGCCGGCAGCGCGCCGTGCGTGATGCCCGTCAGCAGCGCCGCCGCCGTATCGCCCGCTTTGCCCCCAAACAGAAAGCTGTCAAAAGCCGAAATGAGCGCCGTCGGCTGATTGGGCAGCTGGTATTTGATGGGCATGATCAACCCGCGCTGTATGCAGCGCACAGTCGAAAAATAAAACAGCGGTACAAGCGCAAACGCCGCCAGCACCATCCAGCAGGCGAGCCTGCGCAGGGAAACGGTGCGTACCGTCACGCGCCTGTCCCCGGCGGGCAGCGATACCGGGCGCGAAAAAAACATCATGCCCGCGGAAGCCACAGCAAGCAGCAAACAAATCAATAGCAATCTGCCCGAGCCAATACCCGACCTCATGAAGTCTGCCGCCGATTTCACCATCACAGCGCTCACCGTAAAGGTCATCATAGACGTCTGCTGGCCTTTGGAATTGGTGCGCAGCACTTGATCTTCTTTAATTTCTACATTGCCATACGCAGCGTCTTGGCTGTACTGCCGGTAAACCGCTTCCGCTTCCGCGCGCGCCGCAGTATACCGTTCATCCCCCGGAAATGTATTGCCGCTTCTTTTTTCAAACAGCGCGCTTTCAAATCGGTAAACAGGCATGAACGCCGTCGCAAGCATCAGCGCAAGCCCGACGATACACAGCAGTATGCCCCCTTTGGTTTTGCCTGGAGTTTGCCCCGCCAGCGTCTTTTTCATCAGGCATCCTCCTTCCGCATGGAAATCAGCATATAGGCGCCCGCGACAACGCACAGGATCATAAAGCCGATCAATGACAGGGCCGTCGCCGGGCCCTTTTGGTTATCATAAAACGCGCGCATATACAGGTAGGTGACCAGCGTATCCGTTTTATTGGCAGGCGCGCCTTTCGTCAGGGTAAAAATAATCGGAAAGGAATTGAATACATAAATGATGTTCAGCACCGTGCTGATGGTCAGCTGAGGCGCCACCAGCGGCATCGTCACATGCCTCAGCTTGCTCCAGAAGCCGGCGCCGTCTACCGTCGCCGCCTCATAGTACCCTTCGTCTATCGACTGAAGGCCGGCCAGTACGGTAAAGGCAACAAAGGGAATGGTCACAAAGATACCGATGGCGCAGGCCCAAACAAACTCGATCTGATAGGACGCCCGCCAGTTGACCGCATCGCGTATGATGCCAAGATTCAACAGCACGTTGTTCAGATTGCCGTATTCAAATTTGATGATGTAATTCCAGATGGATGCCTGAATCACAAGGGAAGTCGCCCAGGGAAACACCACGATCGAGCGTACGATCTTGCGGCCATGAAACTGATTGTTCAGCACCATCGCAACAATGAAACCAATCAGTATGGAAAGCCCGACAACGGAAACCACCCAGTAAAGCGTGTTCATCATCACGGTTCCAAAGACCGGTTCGCTGATTGCATCCTTGAAATTTTTCAGCCCCGCAAAGCCGCCTACGATACCCGCTTTGGAAATTTCACTGAAGGATAAGTGAAATACAAACCCAATCGGAACGATGACGAATACCGTCATCAGCAGAATACTGGGCAAAAGCCATACATACGGCTCCCATTTGTGCCGAACGAGGATCGAATTCACGGCAAGCTCCCCCTCTTTGAAGTGATGAAACAAGGGAGCCCGGAAAACCGGGCTCCCGGTAGAAGCGATAACTTATTTGCCTGTCAGCTTGGTTTGCAGCGCATCCAGCAGCTCTTTCACATTGCCGCCGCCCAGCGCGTTCTGCTGCGCTTCGATGACGCCCTGCTTGGCTTCCACCCATTCAGCCTTGGCAGACGGATAGAACTGGCAGCTGTCGAGCACCTTCAGCCAGGCTTCAAAGCCCGGATCTTCCTTGATAAGCGCGGCGACGGAAGAATTGACGGCGGGCAGGAAGCCTTCCATGGAAACCCAGCCCACATAGTTTTCGGGCGCATAGAAGAACTCGAGGAACTTGCCCAGGGCGGCGTTGCGGGCCGCCTGATCGGGCGCGGAGTCATCCTTGAAGGCCATGATGCGGTCCATAACGCCCGTCGCGCCGTTCTTAGCGCCTTCGTTGGTGGGCAGCGCAGCGATGCCGAAATCGACCGTGTAATTCTTTTCCAGCAGGTAGGTGGGCAGGTTGTTGGGGGCAACCACCATGGCCAGCTTGCCCGCGCCGAACATATCCTGCAGGTCGTATCTGGTCTGCGTCGCGGGGTTGGGGTTGGTGAAGCCTTCCTTGTACAGGCCGATCATGAACTCCACGGCCTCGACGTTTTTCTCGGAGTTGATCGCCCAGTTACCCTCGGCGTCCACAAAGCCGCCGTCGTTGTTCCACGTCGCATAGGAGAAAGCCGCCTGGCCTTCGTCCGTCGTCATATCCAGGCCGTAGCCATAGACTTCGCCCTTGTAGAAGTCCTTGATGGCCTGGCAGGCATCCTTAAGCTCCGCCCATGTGGCGGGCACTTCGATACCGACTTCTTCGAATATCTTCTTGTTATAGAACAGCGCGCGGGCGGAAGCGAGATCAGGTACGGCCCATACGGTGCCGTCGATCACAGACTGATCGATGAAGGCGGGGAAGAAATCCTTAAACAGCTCCTCCGGGCAATAATCCTTCACCGGCAGCAGCAGATTTTCCTTTGCGTAATCGGCAAAGGTGTCAATGTTCAGGATGTCCGGGGCATTCTTATTGGTGATGCGGGTGCTCACTTCCGTATACAGATCGTTCCACGAAACAACCTGCAGATTCAGCTTGATATCGGGGTTCTTCTCTTCGAACAGTTTGACAAAGCTGGTGCCGTTCATGCCGGAGCCCAGGAACCATTCCTGCGTATTGTTGCCATACTGCGCAATGATGACATCCAATTCGACAGGATCCGCCGCGAAGGCAACGCTCAGTCCCGACAGCATCATGAGAACCAAGGCTAATGCGATTAGCTTTTTCATGTGGGAGACCCTCCTTTATATAACGCTGATACCGTATCAGCATTTCACTATATATTAGTATACAGCAAATGCGCCGCCTGTTGCAACCGCTATTTCTGTAAATATCATCCTTTATAGTATAGATTTCGTCCTGTGGTTCTCCCGCCTTTTGTGCTATGGCACAGCGTTTCAGGTTTTACGACAGCTTGAACCTTTAACGCTCCATACAGAAACGGACCAATGCCGCCTGCACTGATCTGCAAAAGGCCATAACCGATACGGAACGCAGCCTTATCGCTTTGCGTCCGTCACTTCAACACGAAGCGTTTTCTTGCCCCGGCATCGGGCAAGTAGCGCCGCTTCCAGCCTGACGACCACCATTTCGCCGGGCGTCAGGATCATTTTTTTCTGAGACAGCACCGGCTCTTCATCCGCAAAGACCGTGACATGCTTCTGCCGGTATACGTTATCGCTTCTAAACATGATGCGTATGCTGAAATCATCCCGCATGTCCCTGGGCAGTTTGATTCTCTGCGGCACGCATCCGCGCACCCCGCGGCCATCCACCACGCTGATTTCTTCCCCCTCTCGGACGGCGCCGCGCACGTATTCGGCCGCGGCACGGCCGGCAAGGAAGCTTTCTTCGCTCACAAAGTCCACAAGGTCATGCACGTGCAGCACATTGCCGCAGGCAAATACGCCGCCCACGTTCGTTTCCAGGGTATCGTCGACCACCGCGCCGCCGGTCGCAGGCGACAGCGCAACGCCCGCGCCTGTGGAAAGCTCATTTTCCGGGATCAGGCCAACGGACAAAAGCAGCGTATCGCAGTCCAGCGTAAATTCACTGCCCGGTATGGGCAGCCTGTTCTGATCGACTTTGGCAATGGTCACGCTTTCCAAACGTTCTTTGCCCTGAATATCGACCACCGTATGCGATAGATAGAGCGGGATATCGAAATCCTGCAGACACTGCACGATGTTGCGGTTAAGGCCCGAAGAATAGGGCATCAGCTCCACGCAGGCCAGTACCTTGGCCCCCTGCAGCGTCATGCGGCGCGCCATGATGAGGCCGATATCGCCGCTGCCCAGTATCACGATGCGCCTGCCCGGCATATAGCCTTCCATGTTCACAAACTTCTGTGCCGTGCCCGCGCTGTAAATACCGGCGCACCGCGTGCCGGGGATGGCCAGCGCGCCGCGCGGGCGCTCGCGGCAACCCATCGCCAGAATAACGGCCTTGGCCGCGTAGATTTCCAGCCCTCTGTCCCGGCTGATGGCGGTGACCGTTTTATCCTTGCCGACGTTCAGCACGGTCACGCCCGTTCTGATATCAATGTTCAGGTCGCGCGCCGCAGAGATGTCGCGCTGCGCGTATTCAGGGCCCGTCAGCTCCACATGAAAGCGGTGCAGGCCGAACCCGGTATGAATGCATTGGCGAAGGATACCGCCCGGAGCGTCCTCGCGCTCCAGCACCACCAGGTTCATGATGCCCGCCTTCTTTGCCGCGATGGCGGCCGCAAGCCCGGCAGGGCCCGCGCCAACCACCAGGACGTCTACATCGATCGGCTTATTCATGTGCGCTTTCTCCCTGTCCGTCGCCCAGTTTGCCCGTTAAAAGATAGCTGTTTCCGCCCATCTTGGTGATGCTTGACAGATCCTCCCCCAGCTCCTCATGCAGTATCTGCATGACGCGCGCCGAGCAGAAACCGCCCTGGCACCGCCCCATCCCGGCCCTTGTTCTTCGCTTTACGCCGTCCAATGAACGCGCGCCCACGGGGCGTCTGATGGCATACCGTATTTCCGCCTCCGTCACTTGCTCGCAGCGGCACACGATGCGGCCATAAGCGGGGTTATGTTCATACGCTTCGGCGCGTTCCCTATCGCTCATGCGGTTGAAGGGCTTGGGCAGCGCCGTCGGCGCACGGTAATCCCCACGCTTGGAAGAAAGCCCCAGATACCAGGCAACCCAATCCCCCAGTTCTTCCCCGATGGCGGGGGCGGCCGACAGGCCGGGGCTTTCGATGCCGATGGCCTCAAAAGCGCCCTCCGGCGCGCCTTCCACTGCGCCGATGATAAAATCACCGTTCTGTTCATGCGCGCGCACGCCGGAAAAGGTGGTAATCACGGTGCGCAGCGATACATCAGGCCACGTTTTCCGGGCCTTTTCCAGCGTTTCGGAAAGCCCTTCCCGCGTGGTCATGGTGTCCCGGCCGTCTAAGATATCTTCCGCCGTAGGGCCCAGCAGCAGGTTGCCGTGCGTGGTGGGCGAAACAAGCACGCCCTTGCCCAGCGCCGTCGGCACCTGGAAAACAGTCATATTGAAGGCGGGCTGCTCGGCATGATCCAATAGGTAATACTGCCCGCGCCGCGAAACGATGCGCACGCTGCGGGAAGAAATCATATTATGAAGAACGCCCGCGCCCACGCCCGCGCAGTTGACGACCGCTTTTGCTTTTATTTCTTTCCCGTTTGCTTCAACGGCCCAATTTTCGCCGTCATGCCGGATGGCCGATGCCTCGGTATTCAGCAAAAAGTCCGCGCCGTTTTCCCTGGCGCTGTCGGCCAATGCGCAGGTCAGCTCATAGGGGCTTACAAGGCCGCTTTCCGGCACATACAGCGCCGCCATGACATCGGGGCTGAGGTTCGGTTCTTTTTCCAGCGCTTCCCCTCGGCTGATGATCCGGCAGCCTTTTACGTCGTTTTCAACGGATTGCCGGTACAGTTTTTCCAGCGTCGGCATCTCGTCTTCCGAAAAAGCCACCACCAGCGCCCCCGGTTTGCCGTAGGGTACGCCAAGGCGCGCGCAAAGCTCGGGGTACATCCTGGCGCCCTTTACATTCAGACGGGCTTTTTCACTGCCCGGCGCGGCGTCATAGCCGGCATGGACGATGCCGCTGTTGGCCTTGCTTGCGCCGTCCGACACGTCCTCTTCCCGGTCGATGACCGCGATATTCCCCGTATACTCGCATATCCGCGCCGCTACCGCGCAGCCGATCACACCGGCTCCGATTATGATTGCATCGTACATGAAATGCTTCCTCTCATTGCATATTGCTTTCGGCCGAGATTATAGCATGCCTTACACCATTCGTCCATGTTTCAGCCTTAATGTCTTAAGAATATGCCGAAGATATTAAAAGGTTTACATTTTAAGCCTTGCAATTTTAATAATTTTGTAATATATTGTTATGGACGCAAGCAACTCTTTGATTCGCTTTATTTTAGGAGGTACCGCCATGTTCATGAAAAAACGCCGGATTCTGCTGACGATGTTTCTGTTTTCAGCGATCCTGCTCTGCATAACCGTTTCCGCCGCCGCGCAAACGATATTTACGGGAAAGATCAGCAGCGACAAGGTATTCTTTCGTATACAGGCCAATACGTCCTGCGAATACCATGCGGTACTGAAAAAGGGAGAAACGGTCGGCGTCTACGGCATCAAAGGCGATTTTTACAAGGTAAAGTTCGACGGCAAAGACGGGTACGTCATGAAAAAATTCGTGACCCTCTCTTCCAACGACCTCAAAAAGCTGACGGGCGCGCAGGAGGCGCAAAGCAAAAGCAAATATGCCAAAGTCGCTTCCATCAAGGCGCTGGGCAGCGCCCCTTCCACCGTCAAGTTCGGCGATTCCGGCGACAATGTCGAAAAGCTCCAGCGCGCGCTGCAAATCAAAAAATGCTATGCCGGCGTCGTAGACGGTAAGTTCGGCAACATGACGCGCGACGCCCTGAAAACCTACCAGCAAAAACACAAGCTCACCGTGAGCGGCAAGGCCGATTACAGCACCATTCGCAGCATTTTCGGCAGCGTCAGCGAAACGACGGCGCAAGATGACCCCAAGATGAAGGGCATCACGAGCATCAGCCAGATCCCGGTGCCCAACACCACCAAAAAAAACAACTCCGGCAGACACGTTACCGCCCTTCAGCAGGCGCTGAAGCTGAAAGGGTATTTTTCCGCCCCCATCAATGGACGCTATGACGATCACACCGTGGAAGCCGTCAAAAAGTTCCAAAAACGCAGCGGACTGGACGTCGACGGCGTTGCGGGCAATTCCACCATCAAAAAGCTGTTTGGCAAGAACGCGGCCAACTATGTGGTGCCTACCGAGCGGCTGGATTGGTTTAACGGCGGTTCCACCGTGATTCCCAAGGGCGCGACCTTTATCGTAAAGGACGTCCTGACCGGCGTTACCTTCTCCTGCCGCCGCTGGTCCGGCTATAACCATCTGGACGCTGAGCCGGTCAACGCCGCGGCAACGGCTTCCTTCAAGTCTGCCGTCGGCTCCTGGTCCTGGGCACGCCGCCCGGCGCTGGTCAAGTACAACGGCCACGTCTATGCCGCTTCCATCAATTCCATGCCGCACGAAGACGATACCATCCCCGGCAACGATTATAACGGCCATTTCTGCATCCACTTCTACAAGAGCCGTACCCACGGCACCAACCATCTGGACAGCGAGCATCAGAACTGCGTTGACCGCGCCATGAACACGCATTGGTAAACCAATAACAGATCATTATCAACGATTGACTTTCCCGGCCCCATGCGTTAAAATGCTGACTATACCAAAGAAAGGAGGTTGCGCAACGTGTTTCTCATCATCAGGACCGACAATCGAAAAGCCGCGCGCAGCCTGAATTTCTGACAAAGCTTTTGTCTGGTTCAAGTGCCTTCAGCGTGCGGCTGAAGGCACTTTTATGACCATGAACGGAGAAAGTATGCAAACCATGCCCAAAACACCCGGACGCGCGCTCGGAACGCTCGTCCGTCAGCACATTCCTTTGTATTCGGCCGCCGCCCTTTTTACCATCCTGAACGTATTCATCGGCTTCATGACCCCTGCCCTGCTGGCGGAGCTGTTCGACCATTATCTGGGCAGCCATCCTTCAAGGCTGCCCGGCTTTATCAACCAATTCCTGTTATCGCTCTTCGGCACCAAAGAAGGCGTGCTGCGCAACCTCTGGATATTCGGATTGGCCATTTTCTTCATCCACCTGTTCAAAGGCCTCTTTTCCTATCTGAAGGGTCTGGCCTGCGCCAAGGCATCCGAAGAAAGCGCGCAGGCGATGCGGGACAGGCTGTACCGCCACCTGCAAAAGCTGCCCTTCAGCTATCATGTAAAGGCCGCTACCGGCGACATTTTGCAGCGCTGCACCACGGATGTTGAAACGGTGCGCCGGTTTTTAAACGTGCAGCTGATGAGCGTGTTCAACTCCATCCTGATGGTGGTGCTGGCGCTGACCCTGATGATGCCCATCAGCACGAAAATCACCTTTCTCAGCATGATCCCGCTGCCTGTCATGCTGCTGTTCTCGTGGAAGTTTTTCAGCGTCGTCATCAACGCCTACAAGCGCGCCGAGGAAGCCGAAGGCGCCATGAGCACCGTGCTGCAGGAAAACCTGACGGGCATCCGTGTCGTGCGCGCCTTCGGCCAGCAGCAGGCCGAGGTGGATAAGTTTGAAAGCGCCAACAGCACGCTGCTGAAAAAGCAGCGCCGTATCGCGCCTATTGAAGCCCTGTACTGGACAAGCGGCGATGTATTCAACGCCATTCAGACATTGATTATCGCCTTCGCCTGCATTTGGGAAGCGTACAGGGGCCGGGTCACGGTGGGCGACATCGTGGTGCTGGTCACCTACTCCTCCATGCTGATGGGGCCTACAAGGCAGCTGGGCCGCATCCTGTCTGAGGCCGGGCGCAGCCTCGTCGCGCTGGGGCGCATCATCGAGATCATCAACGTGCCCGAAGAACCGGAAGAACCGGATGCTCTTTGTCCGCCGCTTAAGGGCGACATCGTATTTGACCGTGTTTTCTTTGCCTATGAAGGGCACACGGATGTGTTAAGCGATCTGTCCTTTACCGTAAAGGGCGGCAAAACCACCGCTTTCCTTGGCGCCACAGGCTCCGGCAAAAGCACGGTGATGCTGCTGCTTCAGCGTTTGTACGAGCCAACCAGCGGCCTGATCTCCATCGGCGGCGTTCCCCTGCGCCAGATCGACCGAACCTACCTGCGCAGCCATGTGGGCCTTGTTTTGCAGGAGCCCTTCCTGTACAGCAAAACGATCAGGGAAAACGTAAGCATCGTTTGCGAAAACGCGGAACAGCCCGCCATCGAACGCGCGGCGCGCGACGCGAAAGCGCTGGACTTCATCGCCCAGAGCGAGAATGGGTTCGAAACCGTGGTGGGCGAACGCGGCGTTACCTTGTCGGGCGGACAAAAGCAGCGCATCGCCATTGCGCGCACGCTGATGAAGAACAACGACATTTTGATTTTTGACGATTCCCTGTCCGCCGTCGACACCGAAACGGATGCCGCCATCCGCGAAAGGCTGAAAGAAAGAAGCCGCGACACCACCACGCTGATCATCAGCCACCGCATCAGTACGCTCAGCGAGGCCGACCATATTTTCGTGCTGGACGGCGGGCGCGTCATACAGTCCGGCACCCACGATCAGCTGATCCGTGAGGACGGCCTCTACAAACGCATTTATGAGATCCAGAAGGGCAATGCCGCCCTGCAAGAGGAGTAATCCATGCAATACCATGAAGAACAGGACTATACGAAACCGATCAACCTTCAAACATGGAAAAAGCTGCTGGTCAGCGCCAAAGACTTTCACAGATATTATGCCGGCATCATGCTGTCCATGGGCGCCATCGCCGTCACCGACGTGCTGATGCCGCTGATGACCCGCGCCAGCATCGACGGCTTTGTTGTGCCTCGCACAACGGAGGGCCTGCCGCGCTTTATGCTGCTGTATGCGCTGCTGCTTGTCGTGCAGATCATTTGCGTGTTTCTCTTTATCTTTTTTGCGGCGCGCGTCGAATGCGGCATGACCTATACCATCCGCAAGGAAGGCTTTAAGCGCCTGCAGTCTCTCCCCTTCGCCTACTACGACCGCATGCCCGTCGGCTACCTGATGAGCCGCATGACAAGCGACGCGGGCCATCTTGGCGCAGCGTTTTCCTGGGTCGTGGTCGATCTGGTGTGGGGCGTTGTCTACCTGATCGCGTCCTATACCGCCATGTTCCTCATCGATGCGCGCCTTGCGCTGATCGTATTGTTGGTCGTGCCGCCCCTTGCGGTCATCTCTCGGTTTTTCCAAAAAGAGATACTCAAAAACCAGCGCGAGGTGCGCAAAACCAACAGCCGCATCACCAACGCCTTCAATGAAGGCATCATGGGCGCCAAGACCACCAAAACGCTGGTGACGGAAGACCTGCATTACAAAGAGTTCACAGGGCTGTCCGGCCTGATGAAGCGTTCCTCCATCCGCGCCGCCGCCGTTTCCTCCGTTTATCCCCCGCTGATCATCGCGCTCAGCTCCATCGCAACGGCGTTCGTGCTGACCGAGGGCGGCCATCTGGTATTAAAATCGGTGCTGACGCTGGGCACGGTCACCGCCTTTGTGAACTATACGCTGAACATATTCGACCCCATCCACAACATTGCCGCCACCTTTTCCGAAATGCAGCGCATGCAGGCAGCCGCCGAGCGCGTCGTATCCATGCTGGAAACCGAGTCCGACATCAAGGACAGCCCGGAAGTTGAAAAAGTATTCGGCGACAGCTTTCACCCCAAAAAAGAAAACTGGCCCGCCATCCTGGGCAATGTCGATTTTGAAAACGTAGCCTTCCGCTATAAGGGCGGCGAAGAGGTGCTGAGGCATTTCAATCTGTCCGTCAAGGCGGGCGATACCGTTGCGCTGGTCGGGCCGACAGGCGCCGGCAAAAGCACCATCGTCAACCTTCTGTGCCGCTTTTACGAGCCTACGGAAGGCGTTATCCGCATCGACGGCGTGGACTACAAACAGCGCAGCCAGCTTTGGCTGCAAAGCAGCCTCGGCTACGTATTGCAGGAACCGCATCTGTTTTCCGGCACCATATGCGAAAATATCCGCTACGGCCGCAAGGACGCAACGGATGAAGAGGTCAAAAAAGCCGCGCGGCTGGTCAACGCGGAAGGCTTTATCCTGAACCTTGAAAAAGGCTATGATACCGAGGTGGGCGAATCGGGCAGCCGTCTGTCCACCGGCGAAAAGCAGCTGATCTCCTTTGCCCGCGCCATTTTGAGCGATCCCGCGCTGTTCGTGCTTGACGAGGCCACTTCCTCCGTTGACACTGAAACCGAAGCGCTGATACAGCAGGCCATTGAAAAAACGCTGGAAGGGCGCACAAGCTTTATCATCGCCCACCGCCTGAGCACCATCCGCAACGCCGATCGCATCCTGGTAATCGACGGCGGCGAAGTTGCCGAAAGCGGCACCCATGACGAGCTGATGGCGCAAAAAGGCCATTACTATACGCTGTACACCAACCAGTTCAGGGAAGAACAATCGCGCGCGGCGCTGGATCAGCTCTCCGCCAAGTCGAAAGAAGACAGTATTTCATAGCGCGGCCCGTCGTACATGCGGGATAATTGCAGCTTTTCGATGGTTACATCAAAAGGCGTCAGGCGTTCGCCCATCAGCATGGAGCGCATATCCTCCCCCGGCACGTTCAGTACCGTGCTGTGCGGCAGATACAGGCCGCTTCCTTTTCGCGTCCAGTCGTCGGCATATTCGTCCAGCTTTTCATGAAACTGTTCGTAATAGCCTTTGATTTTTCCCGCATTCTCTGCCTCGATGGCCAGGCACGAAGGATTGAGCAGCTTATAGCGCACAAAGCGCGCCTGAAAGCGCCTGATGCGCAGCGCAAAGGCGCGCGCATGATCGTTCAGCGCATCAAAAGCTATATCGTAGTAGGAACCAAGGGTGATATGCGGGTAAGAGCCGGAGGCGGCATCGGTATGCCGCGCGAACTTCCTGCGTATCGCCCGCATTTTTTCCTGCGACTGTACGTCCGGGACCCAGATAACGCTGATGTTCATGTTTTTCCTCCGGCGATTTTACAAGCATTTTTCATTATGCTATACTACATCATATGCTGGAAGTCTGTTCCGCGCAAGCATCTGCGTGGCACGGGCATCCGATTTTTTAAGGAGAAGGGTATTTCATGGCGCAAAACTATACGGCAGAGAACATTCAGGTATTGGAGGGGCTGGACGCCGTTCGCATGCGGCCGGGCATGTACATCGGCACGACCGGCACAAAGGGCCTCCACCATCTATTGTGGGAGATCGTGGACAACGCGATCGACGAAGCCGCCAACGATTACGCCACTGAAATTTCCGTCACCCTGTATCAGGACGGCTCCTGCAGCGTATGGGATAACGGCCGCGGCGTCCCGGTGGACACGCACCCCACCCTCGGCATCCCCGGCCTGCAGGTAATCTATACCCATCTGCATGCGGGCGGCAAATTCGGCCATGCCAATTACAGCTATTCGGGCGGCCTGCACGGCGTGGGCGCTTCCGTTGTCAACGCGCTGTCCAAGTGGATGGTGGTAGACAGCTTCCGCGACTGGGAGCATTGGCAGATGCGCTTTGAAAGCGTGTTCGACAAAAAAGAAAACAAGGTTCATGCCGGACAGCCGGTTGGCGGGCTGCAAAAAATCAGCAACACCAGAAAGCGCGGCACATTGGTGCGCTTTCTGCCGGACGACGCCGTTTTTGAAGACGTTGTTTTTCATCAGGATGTCATTGCGCGCCGTCTGCGCGAGCTGGCATATTTAAACAAGGGGACGCACATCTTTTTTACCGATGAGCGCACAACAAGCCCCCTTGCCACCGTGGAATACTGCTACGAGGGCGGGATCGGGGATTATGTCGCCTACCTGAACAGCGAAAAAAATGTTCTGCACCCGAACCCCATCATGCTTTCGGGCACCAAGGACGATGTAATCTGCGAATTGGCCATGCAGTACACCGACAGCTACACCGAGTCGGTGTTCTCCTACGTCAACAGCATCCCCACATCGGAAGGCGGCACGCATGAAACAGGCTTCCGCGCGGCAATGACCAAGGTGCTCAACGATTATGCCCGCCGCATCGGCGCGCTGAAAGAAAAGGACACCAACCTTTCTGGTGAAGATTTCCGCGAAGGGCTGACCGCCGTATTGACGGCCAAGGTAAAAAACCCGCAGTTCGAAGGCCAGACCAAAGGCCGTCTGGGCAATACCGAGGTGCGCCCCGCCATTGAAGCCATCGTAACCCAGGGGCTGACCGCTTACCTTGAAAACCTCAACAACAGCGAGCTGGCAGGCGTCATTGTCGAAAAGGCTGTCAAGGCCGCCAAGGTACGCGAAGCGGCGCGCAAGGCGCGCGACGTGGCCCGGGCAAAGAGCGAATTGGAGGCTGCCCCTCTGGTGGGCAAGCTGTCCAGCTGCACGGGGCGCAACGCCAAAGAAAATGAGCTGCTGATCGTGGAGGGCGACAGCGCGGGCGGCAGCGCCAAGCAGGGGCGCGACCGGCGTTTTCAGGCCATCCTCCCCCTGCGCGGCAAGCCTTTGAACGTAGAAAAAAAGCGGCTGGATCAGGTGCTGAGCAATGAAGAATTCCGTTCCATCATCACCGCCCTTGGCACCAACATCGACGAGTCCTTTTCGCTGGACAGCTTAAAGTATGACAAGATCATCATCCTTTCCGACGCCGACCAGGACGGCGCGCACATCCGTGCCATCCTGCTCACCTTCTTTTTCCGCTATATGCGCGAACTGATCACCGACGGGCATGTCTACATCGGTATGCCGCCCTTGTATCAGATCAAGCAGGGCGACAAGGTACAGTACGCCTACGACGATAAGGAGCTGGCGCGGCTGACGCCCAAAACGAAAAGCTACACCATCCAGCGCTACAAGGGCCTGGGCGAAATGAACCCCGAGCAGCTGTGGGAAACCACCATGAATCCTTCTTCCCGCAAGCTTCTGCAGGTCACGGTGGAAGACGGCGCGGAGGCCGACCGCCTGATCACCATCCTGATGGGCGACAAGGTAGACCCGCGCCGCGAGTACATCAGCAAGCACGCCGACTTCTACCGCCCCGATACCTTTGCCGTTCAGCCGTAAGGAGATGCCAGCATGAGCAAAAAAACGCCCGAGCGCCGGGAAGAAACCATCATACAATCCTCCCTGGAGGATGTGCTGCACAACAGCATGATGCCCTACGCGGAGTATGTTATTTTAGAGCGCGCGCTGCCCCGCGTGGAGGACGGCTTAAAGCCCGTGCAGCGCCGCATCCTCTACACCATGTCGGAACTGGGGCTCAGTCCCGATAAGCCCCATCGCAAGTGCGCCCGCATCGTGGGCGACTGCCTGGGCAAATATCACCCACATGGCGATACCAGCGTCTATGACGCACTGGTGCGCATGGCGCAGCCTTTTTCCCTGCGCGGCACACTGGTGGACGGGCACGGCAACTTCGGCTCCATCGACGGCGACAGCGCCGCCGCCATGCGTTATACCGAAGCGCGCATGGCGCCCCTTGCCACCGAAATGCTGCGCGACCTGCAAAAGGACACCGTGCCCTTCCGTCTTAATTTTGACGACACGTTAAAAGAACCGGATGTGCTGCCCGCCCGTTTCCCCAACCTGCTTGTAAACGGCGCGTCGGGCATCGCCGTCGGCCTTGCCACCAACATTCCCACGCACAACCTGAAAGAGGCCATCGCCGCCGTCATCGTATTGATCGATAACCCGGACGCCACGCTGGACGACCTGATGGCCGTCATGCCCGCGCCGGATTTTCCGACGGGTGGCCTGCTGCTCAACACCCCCGAAATACGCGAAGCGTACGAAACGGGCCGGGCCAAACTGACGCTGCGCGCCCGCGTACACATTGAAGACGGCAAAGCCGGACGCCACCTTTTGTGCATCACCGAAGTCCCCTACCAGATCAACAAATCGCTGATGCTGGAGCGTATTCTGAAGCTGGCGGAAGAAAAAAAGGCCGCCCTCAGCGGCATCTACGATATCAGGGACGAGTCGGACAGAACGGGTCTGCGCGCCGTTGTAGAGCTAAAAAAAGACGCCGATCCCCATCTGGTGCTGGGGTACCTGTACAAATACAGCGACCTGCAAATCACCTTCGGCGTCAACATGGTGGCTATCGCAAACGGAAAGCCCATGCAGCTTGGCCTAAAAGCCCTGCTGCGCGCCTATATCGACCATCAAAAAGCCGTCGTCACCAAGCGCACGCAATACGACCTCGATCAGGCAAAAGCCCGCGCGCATATCCTGGAAGGGCTGATCATCGCCGTCGATCATCTGGATGAGGTGCTGGCCATCATCCGCTCGTCAAAGAATGGCAAAGAAGCCAAAACCCGCCTGTGCGGGCGCTTCGGCTTTACCGACATACAGGCGCAGGCCATATTGGACCTGCGCCTGCAGCGCCTGACCGGCCTTGAAATACTGGAACTGCGGCGCGAGTTTGAAGAAATTCAAAAATTGATCGCCAAGCTGGAAGGCATCCTCAAAAGCGAAAAAAAGCTGCTGAACGTCATCAAGCAGGAGCTGCAGGAAATATCCGACCGTTTCGGCGACGCGCGCCGCACCGAGCTGATTGAAGAAAACCCCAGCCTCAAGGAGGCCGTAGAAAAGGACGAAATACCGGTGCCTGAAAACACCGTGGTCTTTATGACGCGCGGCGGCCAAATCCGAAGGCTCAATCCCCGTGTGTTCGAGAAGCTGGATCCCGCGGACGGCGCCGAAGAGATGAACCGCTGGGTCTTCCGCACGATGACCGATCACTTCCTTTTGTTTTTCACCAACAAGGGCAACTGCTTCCGGCTGGCCGTCGATCAATTGGAGGAGAGCAGCCGTCCGAAGGATCGCGGCATTTCGCTGGGCGGCGTGTTGGCCGGGCTGGAAGACGGCGAAACGGTCGTGAGCCTCTTTGCCCTTGCGCCCGATGAATTAAACGCCATGCCCGATCTGCTGTTCTTTACAAAGCAGGGACAGGTCAAACGCACGGAAGCCGCGGAATATGATATCCGCCGCGCCCGTTTTGCATCGGCCAAATTGCAGGACGGCGACGAAGTGATCAACGTATTGTTTGCGGGCAGCGAAAGCGACTGCTGGTGCCTGAGCCGTGCCGGGATGCTGATTCGTTTCCCGCTGAGCGATGTGCCTGTGATGGGCCGCGTTTCCAAGGGCGTATCGGCCATAAAGCTTGGCAAAGACGATGCCGTGGTCTGGTCGGGTATGCTCACTAACCGCGATCAGCTGGTGCTCTTCTCCGAAAGAGGCTATGCCAAGCGCGTCATCGGCGGCACCATCGACGTGCAGCGCCGCAGCGGCAAGGGCGTGCATGCCTTTACCTTCAACAAGAGCGGCAGCAACGGCAGTTTCATCGCCGCCGCAAAGCTGGTCGGCGAAAACAGCCTGATCTCGATCCTGCAAAGGCACGGCGATATGACCACCTTCAGCAGCGAAGAGATCGTCTGCCAGCAGCTCAGCGACAAGGGCAAACCCTACGTGATGGCGCTGATGGAAAACACGGTGGTAGATATGCTGTAACCTTCGCCGTATCCCCCGCAGCGGTTCGTCGATAAAAGGCGGCATTGATAATTCTGCTGTTTTCGTGTATACTTTTTATGAAGTACATGATGAAAAGGAGGCATTTTCATGAAACTGATCATCGCCATCGTGCAGGATGAGGACGCCTCGCATCTGATCAGCAACCTGATGAACGAAGGCTTCAGCGTTACCAAGCTTGCCACCACCGGCGGCTTTCTAAAATCCGGCAACACCACGCTGCTCATCGGCGTGGATGAAAAACAGTTCGATGCGTGCCTGAAAATCATTGAGAAAGTCTGCAAAAGCCGCAAACAGATTGCCACATCCCCCGTTACCATGGGCGGCGCAACGGGTATGTACGCCCCCTATCCCATCGAAGTCACCGTCGGCGGCGCAACGGTATTCGTACTCAACATTGAAAGTTTCCTGAAGCTTTGACGCGCTTGAAAGGATAACGTGCCTTCCCTGCAAGATTTTAAACGGCTTAAACCGCATTTGGAAGCGGCCCTCACCCTCTATCAGGAGGACGGAATGCCGCACGCTCTGTTGATACACGGCCCTGCCGGCGTGGGAAAGAAAACGCTGGCAAGGCTGCTTTGTATGCTGCTGGTATGCAAAAGCGGCCACGAAAAGCCCTGCGGGCGCTGCGACGGCTGCACAAAAGCCACGCACGGCACCCACAGCAACATCCTTCTGTTTCCCGCTTCCGCGCAGTCCGCCATCAAAATCGACGATATGCGCGCGGTGCTGAGCGCATTGGGGCAGCACGGGCTGGAGGAAGGGAACCGCGTCATCCTCATTGAAGAAGCCGACCGGATGACCCCGCAGGCACAGAACGCGCTGCTGAAATCTCTTGAAGAGCCGGATAAACATACCTACTTTATTCTGACCTCCGTCGCCGAAAAGGGGCTGCTGCCCACCATTCTCTCCCGTACCGGCAAGCTCTATGTCCCCTTGTGGGATACGCCGTCGATGGTTGCCTTGCTGAAAAATAACGGCTGTGCCGATGAAAAAGCCCGGCGTTTGGCCGCTGTTTCCGGCGGCTCCCCCGGCCTTGCGTTCAGAGCGGAAAACGACAGCGAGCTGCAAAGCACGCTCAACCTGCTCAATGATACATTTTTCCGCATACGTTCGTCATCCGACATACCGGCAGCGTCCAATCTGCTGAAAAACGCAAAGGACAATGCCGATATGGTGCTGGATATGATGGAAAACCGCCTGTCCGACGCGCTGCATGCCCGAAATGATCCCACCGAGCGCGCAGGCATTTTCCGAATGCTTACCGCCCTGTCAGAGGCGCGCCGATACCGCAGCGCCAATGTTTCCTGGCAGTCCATTGCCGACAGGCTTCTATTTCATGCTTTGGAGGATTTACATTCATGCCAATGGTCGTAGGCGTTCGTTTTAAGAACGCGGGAAAGCTTTACTATTTTAACCCGTGCTCCCTGTGGCCCGCCGCCGGTGACGCCGTCATCGTCGAAACCGCGCGCGGCATCGAATACGCGGAGGTGGTGCTGGGCGTATGCGAGGTACCCGAAAACCAGATCGCTTCGCCCCTTAAAAACGTTATTCGCATCGCCACCTGTGACGATGCGCGCCAGCACGATATCAACCGGGAACGCGAAAAGCGGGCCTTCGGGATTTGCCAGCAGAAGATCACCGAGCACCAGCTCGAAATGAAGCTGGTGGACGTGGAATATACCTTTGACAACACCAAGCTGATCGCCTATTTCACGGCCAACGGCCGTGTTGACTTCCGCACGCTGGTCAAAGACCTGGCGTCGGTCTTCAAGGTGCGGATAGAGCTGAAGCAGATCGGGGTGCGCGACGAAGCAAAGATGCTGGGCGGCCTCGGCCCCTGCGGCCGTCCCCTGTGCTGCGCACAGTTTTTAGGCGATTTCCAGCCTGTATCCATCAAAATGGCAAAAGAACAGAACCTTTCGCTCAACCCCACCAAAATATCCGGCATCTGCGGCCGTCTGATGTGCTGCCTGAAGTACGAAGAGGATTTTTACGAGCAGACCCGTAAAAAGATGCCGCGCATCGGCCGCGATGTCATGACGCCCAACGGTCTGGGTACCGTGCAGGATATCAATATCTTAAAAGAAACGGTAAAAGTGCGCATCATCGCCAACGGCGACAACGGAGAAATACACGAGTTCCCGCTGGACGAGATTCGGCGCATTGCCCCCGCCCCTTCCCCGCTTAAAAAGAAGGGGGAGCGGAACGCTTTGGATGACAAACCCGCAGCCGAAGAAGAAATGCCGGAAGAAGCATTTGAAGAAACGATCGAGCAGGGCATCGAAGATACGCAGGATGACGATGCCGATAAGGATATCTCCGAAGAATAACATGCAAAAAGGCTCTGTCACTGCGGACGGAGCCTTTTTCGCGGGCGGCATTATTGCTTGGGCAGCGGCTGCACGAATTTTTCCATCACATAGCCCTCAACGGCATCTGTCCGTACATGCAGCCACCCATCTTTTGCCCGCTCCAGCACCAGCAGCTTCTGGCCATAGTAAAGCTGTTTCAGCACTTCGCCGGACGTATCGGGGACGCTGCGCAGATTCAACGAGGAGGTGGATGATATCCCCGTCACCGTTACCATCCACTGCCCTTCCTGCGGTACGGCGCTGACAGGCATCAGCGTGGGCCGCGGCGTTGCCGTCGGGACAGGTCCCGGCGTGGAAAGATAGGCCACAGGCATTTCTTCACGCAAGGCTGCGACCGTCGGGTATTTCTTCAGTTCCAGTCCCGGGTAATAAAAGGAGAGTATCCTGCGGTAATCGAATCCGTATTTGTCGGCCATCTGCTGCGCGCCGCGCTGGCTCATGCCGACCCCGTGCCCGTAGCGCCTAAAGGAAACGGCAAAGGCGTCGTCGGTTTCCTCCACACTGACCACTTCATTTTCGGACAGGTTGATGGACAACTGCAACGCTTTCTCAACATCCGGGAAGACCGGCATATCGACCGTGATCGTTTCTGGCAGCAAGGCTGCCGGGAGGTATTTCGGTTCATTTTCTGTGTTCGCCGAAGCCACCGGTTCCGGCGCCAAAAACAGGGTGACTTCGCCATCATTTCCCGATGTAGCCTTTTTTTGCGCAACGGGGCGTAGGACTATCCGCAGCTTCGGACGGGCATCGCCTTTTTCGCCCGGCAATTCCACTTTAGCGACCTCGCCTACGCGATAGCTGCCATCTGCGGTATTGCAGCCCAGTTGATCCAGCCCCGCGCGCATCTTTTCCAGCAGCATCCCCGTAAATCCCTCGTTGCCTACAAGGCCGTCAAGCGGCTTTTTTACAAGCAAAGCGGTTTTTACAGGGCTTTCCGGATTTTCCGCATCATAGGGGTCATCCTTCGCCTGAAGGTAGGCAACGTCCGCTTTCCCCCACGCCTGCTGCCTGGTCATCGTTCTGCCGCCGTTGCTGGCCGTATAGTAGCATGTCGCCAGATTGCCGTTATAGACACCGCACAGCCCTTCGGTGTCCATGACCGCTTTCAGCGCGCTTTCGTTGGCCGCGTAAAAGCCTTTGAACACCTGATCGTTTGTGTTATCCACCACATCGTAGGCGGCGTCAGGTTTTAAGTTGTTCAGCGCATAGGTGCGCGCGGCGACCGCCTGCGCCTTCAGCGCTTCCTCGGGGAAGGAATCGCTCATTTCATACGGCACAACGCCTTTTAGATAGTCTTCCGTGCCGATGCTCAGCACCGCTTCGATCTTCCCGTCCCGCACCGTCAGCGTAAGATCACCCTCATAGAGGTTCAATCCATGCTGCAGGCGCAGCCCGTTTTCCAACTCCGCCCCGGTTTTGTGCCGCGCAAAATGTACTTCCCGCCCCGCCTGATAGCACAGCCCGGCATGATAAAGCCATATGCGCCCGTTTTCCAGCGCCGCCTCAACCTCGCTCCCGCGCTGGAAGGATAGCTGTCCGTCTATCAAATAGCTGCCATATACGCCGATGTGCAGCCGGCTTTCCGCTTTTATGCTTGTCAGTTTTACGCGAACGATATCAAAGCGCTGCGAAGACGCGAAAGCCTGTCCAAAAGGAAGAAGCGCCGCAATGAGCGCCGACAGAATCAATCCATGTATCTTACGAGCCTTCATTGCGCGCCACCATGGTCAAATATGCAAGGCCGGAAATGCGGAAAGAAACATCCGTAAACCCTGTTTTTTTAAGCTGCGCCAGCAGCTCTTTCCGCCTTCTAAAGCTGAACAGGCTGGTTTCATGGCCGATAAACGGTACGGACGCCAGAAAACTCCCGTCCGCGCGCAGCACCCGGCGTATTTCGTGCAGGACGTCTTCCTCGCTCAAGGCTGTTTCCAAAGGCGCCGAAAGAAATACGGTATGAAAGGACCCGTCCTGCCATGGGATATCGGCGGCATCTCCCTTGATTACTTCGGCAGCGGCCAATTGGTCGCCATGAAAATCCGTTTCTGTCATCCTTGGCGGCAGGCCGCATATACGCACCTTGTATTTTGCCGCAAAATGACGCAAAAGGTTGGTATCCGGGCAGCACAGATCAAGCAGCGCATGGTAATCATCCACGATTGCCCAGCGCGTTACCGCCCTTTGGGCGGCGCTCAGCATAGTTGAAAGCCCAAAGGCATTTCCCACTGTCTGCCTGTAGCCCTGAGATAAGGTTTGCATAGTCGCCGTTCCTTTCGTCGTCTTACGATCGGAACGATTATAACACATATTTTTAATTTTTGCACGCGAAATTTAATATATTCGTAACCGATTGTTTCTGAAATGAAAAAAATAGACAGCCTGTACCGAAACTGTCTATTTTTTGTTTATTCAGCCGGATCGTCAAAGCTCTCATCCGGCAAGACGGGCATCCGATGATCCTGCAGGTCAAGCGTGTTTTCCTCTACCGAACGCAGACGCCGTTCGATGGTGCGCGTCTTGCGCGTAGCGGTTTCTATGCTTTCGCTGGCCTGCCGAAGCTTTTGCTGTGTTTTGTCCAGAATATCGGCAAAGGAAGCGAACTCGGCCTTCACGCTGCCAAGCAACTGCCATACTTCGCCGGATCGCTTCTCAATCGCCAGCGTACGAAAGCCCATCTGCAGGCTGCTGAGCATCGCATAAAACGTGGACGGCCCGGAAACAACGATCCGTTTTTCTTTTTGCAGCTTTTCCATCATCCCCGGCAGCTGCAGCACCTGGGCGTACAGGCCTTCCAGCGGCAAATACATGATCGCAAAATCGGTCGTATACGGCGGCTGGATATATTTGCCGCCGATCCTCCCCGCTTCCCGCAGCACAGCCGCCGAAAGCTCGCTGCGCGCTGATTCGGCAGCGTCGGCATCACCATTTTCCGACGCCTCCGTAAGCCGGCTATACGCTTCAATGGGGAATTTTGCATCCACCGGCAGAAGAACGGCCTTTCCATCCTCCTGCCCCGGCAGGCAGATGGCATATTCCACCCTTTCCTGGCCGCCCGGTTTCACGGCGGCGTTGACGATATACTGAGAAGGCACAAGCGTCTGCTCGATCAGCGTCCCCAGCTGCATTTCGCCCCATACGCCGCGCGTTTTTACATTGGTCAGCACGCGCCTCAAATCGCCCACGCCGCTGGCTAAGGACCGCATCTCGCCCAGCCCCTTGTATACCTGCTCCAATCGCTCGTTCACCAGGGAAAAACTTTCGCCCAGACGCTTATTCAGCGTCTGGTGCAGGCTTTCATCGACCGTGCGGCGCATTTCATCCAGCTTGACCGCGTTTTCGTGCTGTATGCTTTGCAGGCCCTTGTACAGCGTATCGCGAAGCCTTTCCACTTTTTCATCGTTGTTGGCAAGCCGCTGGCCGACGGCGTCCGACAGATGGCGTATTCGCGCGTCCTGCGCGATCAAAGACCGTTCAAGCCTTTCGGCCAGCGCCTCGGTGCGCGCCGCGTCGCTGCGCTGGCCTTCCTGCAGCAGGCCCGCTACCGCCATCCGATCCTGCGCGGCATGGTTGCTCTGCCGCGTTTCCATCGCCCTCAGCGCCTGTTCCACATAGGAAAGCACCGTCTCTTCACTGTCCAGGCGTTCCTGTTTTTGGGCTTTTCCGGCTTTATGCAAAGACACAAAAAGCGCCGCCGTTAGCACGAGCAGTAATACGCCCAAACCGATCAGCAGCAAAACAAACCACGGTACGTTCATATCAGGCATGCGATATCCCCTGACGCCAGTGTTCGTAGCACAGCCCGATATAGCGGACATCGGGCTGATTGTCGATCAATACCTGTTCTCCCTCCTTGATGACCCGGCCCTCAGCGTCCACGCGCGTGTTCATGGTTGCCTTTTTGCCGCACCAGCAAAGGCCGCCCGGCACCTCCTGTATATTTTCCGCCAATCGGAACAGGGCGGCCGAGCCGGGGAAAAAGTTGCTGAGAAAATCTGTTTTCAGGCCATAGCAGAAGATTTCCAATTCGTGCGCCATATCCGCAAGCTCGACCACCTGTTCTTCGGACAGAAACTGCGCTTCATCGATCAGCACAAACTGAAAATCGTTATGCGCCTGCTGCACCGCCAGCCACGCCAGCTGCTCTTTGATGCTGTGATGGGGCTGCAAAACGATCTCCGCCTTCGCGTTAAGGCCCACGCGGGAATACACCACATCCGCTCCGGCGCGCGTGTCGATGGCGGGCTTTACGAGCGCCACCTTAAGGCCGAGCTGGAGAAGGTTGTACCGCTGCATCAGCAGCTGGGCCGTTTTGCTGGAACCCATTACGCCATAAAAAAAGTGCAGCATCAGAGCTCGCGTCTCCCTTCCAGCGCCTTGGACAATGTCACTTCATCGGCATATTCCAGATCGCTGCCCACCGGCACGCCGTGCGCTATGCGGGTCACCCGTACGCCCATGGGCTTGATCAGGCGCGCAAGGTAGGAAGCGGTCGCCTCCCCCTCGATATCGGGGTTCGTCGCCACGATCACTTCCTGCACCCTCCCGTCGGACAGGCGGTGCAGCAGCTCTTTGATGCGGATATCATTGGGGCCGATGTTATCAAGCGGAGAAAGCACACCGTGCAGCACATGGTAGAGGCCCCGGTAGTCGTGTATACGCTCCATCGCGGCTACATCGCGCGGGTCGCGCACCACGCAAACGGTGGTCATGTCCCGTTCCTCGTCGCTGCAAATGCTGCAAAGATCGTTTTCCGTATAATTGCCGCACACGTCGCAAAAGCGGATGGCCTGCCTGCCTTCCCACAAAGCGTCCGCGAGACGCCGAACATCCTCCTTGGGCATCGATACGATATGATAGGCAAGCCGCTGGGCAGACTTGCGGCCGATACCGGGCAATTTGGCCAGTTCGGCCGTCATGACATCAATCGGATGGGCTTGCGGCATCAGAACAAACCGCCCATCGCGCCGGGCGCCACAGCGCCCATGGCCTTTTCGCGGTCGGCATCGCTCAGGCGCAGCGCTTCATTGGCTGCCGCCAGCACCATATCCTGGAGGATTTCCACGTCTTCAGGATCGACCGCTTCGGGCTTAATCGTCAGCGCTACCAGCTGATGCTTGCCGTTCACCTTGCAGGATACCATCCCGCCGCCCGCTGTTGCCTCATATTCTTTCGTTTCCAGTTCTTCCTGCGCGCGGGTCAGCTGTTCCTGCATTTTCTGTGCCTGCCGCATCAGCTGCTGCATATTCGCGCCGCCGCCAAAACCGCCAAACTGTCTTTTTGCCATGGTGATTCCTCCGTTTATTCGTAGTATTGATTGATAAAGTCCCGCACCTTTTTCCGATACCCCGGCGTATCCGTCAGCAAGGAGTTGACATGGGTCGCTCCCGGTACGCTCATGGATTCTTTGGGGCCTGGATGCGCTTTCACCAGATCGGCCATCATATCGAAGGGGACAAAGCGATCCTCCTCCCCGTGGATAAACAGCATGGGCACGCCGCACGCGGGCAGGCGGTCAACGGGCGAAGCCTCGGACACCCCAAACCCGGCCTTTCTTCGGATAATGGGCGCTGACATCAAAGACAGCAGCGTGTACAGAAACGGCGGCACCCAGCGCGCGCGGGAACGGACAAAATAAGTCATTTCATCGCGCATGGAGGTAAAGCCCGAATCCTCTATGGCGCACAGCAGGGTATGGCCGGTATCCATGGCGGCGGTGAGCATCGCCGTTGCCGCGCCCATGGAGCGCCCCATCACCATGAGCTTTTCAAAGCCCTGCTCTTTCAGCCACGCGATCCATTGCCACGCGTCCTCGGATTCCTTTGCGCCGAAGGTGGTAAACTCGCCTTCGCTGCTTCCATGCGCGCGCTCGTCGACAGCCAGCACATGCAGTCCGCAGTCATACAGCAGCTTGGTTTCCGCAAACAGGTATTCCTTTACATCCGTCCAGCCGGGCAGCAGCAGAGCCGTCCCCCGCGCGTTTGGATGCCTGTACAGATCGCCCCTCAGGCACAGCCCGTCTTTGGATTGAACGCTTACCTGCTCCGGCTCTGTTTCCCGTATCCATTCGTAGGCTTCTTCAAAGAAAGCATTATCCTTTTCTTTTTCTTTGAGCCACTCATAGGCGCGCAGAAAACCGGGATGATCCTTTCTTAATGTACCGGCAGGCGCTTCCGGGGTCTTGGATGTGCCGTCCTTGCGCATGTGGAGGGCAAACTCCACCAGTTCCACCGACATGAAGTACACGAGGCACAGCGCAAACAGTCCCAATATCAGAATCACCACAAACGCCATGCCGCCTGCCTCCTGCACAGTTTTGAAAAAGTATACCATAGGCCACCATAGTTTTCAACGCGCCGAACGCATAGCACATTATGCCTTCTTTTCGTACAGGATGGGCACCGATGCCTTCACCGCGCCTGTTTCGCTGTCGCAAAAGCTGATCCTGTTATCTTCAAGTTTGATCGTGCCCGTGCTCCCCTTTACCTCGCCCTTGCTCAGCAGCGCGGTTACGATGCGCTTGTTAAGCAGTGGGCCGCCGCTGCGCGCAAAGGCATTTTTCCAAAGCGTAAACTTGCAGCCGTCGCGCCACCGGCTGCAGCCAAAGGCTTTCTCCGTTTCCAAAACCGGCTGACGGCAGAGAGGGCAGGCGATCCCTTCAAGGGCTTTGACCGTCGCTTTTTTCCCCTTTCCTTTGCGTTCTTCCCGCTCAAACCGCACATCCGGGGCTTTTTCCTTGCTGAAATCCACCAGAAAGCCCGATAAGCGGCGTATGCCCTCCATAAAGCGGGCCGTATCGCGCTTGTTTTCCGCGATCTCGCTCAGCGCCTTTTCCCATTTGCCCGTCATTTCGGGCGAAGCGATCTCATCGGGCACAACGCCGATCAGCCGTTCCCCCTTCTGAGTCGGTATCAGCGCCTTGCCTTTTCTAACCACATACCCCACCTGAATGATCCGGTCGATGATGGCTGCGCGCGTAGCGGGCGTTCCGAGGCCCGAGCCTTTCATCTGTTCCCGAAGCTCTTCATCCTCTATTTCGCGCCCCGCATGCTCCATGGCGCTCAGCAAACTGGCGTCGGTATGCGGCGCAGGCGGTTTGGTGGATTCCTTCCTGACTTTTGCGCCCTTTACCTTGCGCTCCTCCCCTTTTTGCAGCGCAGGCAGCGGCAATTCTTCTTCCTTCGTCTGGGGATATACCTTTTTCCACCCATCATCCGTTACGATCCGGCCTGTGCTTTTAAACGCCTGTTCTTCACAGACGGTCACGATGCGCACCGCTTCATACATATAGGGCGGATAGAACGCCGCGATCAACCGCCGCGCAATCAGATCAAACAGCGCGGCTTCATCCCGATCCATTCTATCTGTATTGGCTTTTTGCACGGTCGGCATCAGCGCATGGTGGTCGCTGACCCTGCTGTCATCAAATATGCGCCTGCTGAAAGGCAGCTTGCCCTCCTGTTTGGGGATGCCGCTTACAAGGCCCGCGTATGTGTCCGGCAAATTGCTCAGTGTCTTGGGGACGCGCGGCAGCATATCCATCGGCAGATATTTAGAATCCGTTCTCGGGTAGGTGATGGCCTTATGCTTTTCATACAGCGCCTGCGCGATTTTCAGCGTTTTGGAGGCGGTAAAGTTGAGCAAGCGGTTCGCGTCACGCTGAAGGGAGGTAAGATCGTACAGCTGCGGCGGCAGTTCCCGCTTGCTCTCCCGGCCTACGCTTTTTACATGAGCCGTCTTTTGCTTCACCAGCGCCGCGATTCGTTTGGCTTCCTCTTCCTCCTGAATACGAATCGAAAGCCTGTCCTCTTCAATGCCCTCATCGAACCACTGGCCCTGATAGTCCCCAAAGTCCGCTGTGACCGTATGATAGGTTTCCGGCACAAAGTCTTTGATTTCTTTGGCGCGCCTGACCAAAATGGCCAGCGTGGGGGTTTGCACGCGCCCTACCGACAACAGCGCCTGATAGCGCAGGGTAAAGGCGCGGCTCGCATTCATGCCCACCAGCCAATCGGCCTCGGCACGGCAAAGCGCGCTGCGATACAGCCCATCGTACGCGGCGGACGGTTTCAGCGCGTCAAACCCTTCGCGTATCGCCGCATCCGTCATGGAGCTGATCCACAGCCTGTCCACCGGCTTGGTGCAGCCGCATTTTTCGTAAATCAGGCGGAAAATCAACTCCCCCTCCCGCCCGGCATCGGTCGCGCATATCAGGCGATCGGTATCCTTGGCCATCATCAGCTTCCTGATGATATTGAACTGGCTCTTTGTTTTGGGGATCACCTTGGTGGGGATCGCATCGGGCAGGATGGGCAGGTCCTCCATCCGCCATTTCTTGTACCGTTCATCCACTTCCTGCGGTTCTTCCAATGTCACCAGATGCCCTACCGCCCAGGTGACGGTATAGGTATCCCCTTTTAGAAAGCCGTCGCCGCGCTGGGAGCATTGCAGCACGCGGGCGATGTCGCGCCCCACGCTTGGTTTTTCCGCCACTACGACAATCATGGTTTCTCCTCAGTATGACGATACATCGCCATAACTTCTCTCGACATATTCCCGTCTTCCGCCTGGAGCAGCAATGCCGTTTCCGCCTGAAGCCCGGGTTTGGCCCCTGCCATGGCTTCGATCAGGCACAGATACGGCGGCTTGGCCGCAGACGGCTGCACCATCCGCAAACGCTTCACCTGCAAGCGGTTGGCAGATAATGCGGCGATCATTTCCGCCATACGCCCCGCAGGGCACATGGCCACAAAGCGCCCTTTGTTGCAAAGCAGCCATTTCGCGGCGCTGCATACCTCCATATAGGTACAGCCCCATTCAGTGCGCGCTTGTTTTTCCGTATCCGGCATATCCTGCGCCGCCCGCTTATCATGATAGGGCGGATTGCACACCACCAGCTGGAAGCATCCAGGCGGCCAAAGCTGTCTGACCTGTCGTATGTCCCCATGGCGAACGGAAACGGCCTCTTCCAGCCCATTCAACAGCATGCAGCGCCGCATCCTGTCCGCCTGCACAGGATCGATTTCCAGCGCCTCAACGCGCAGTCCTTCGCTTCGCCCGATCAGCAGCAGCGTCAGAATGCCGCTGCCCGCGCCAAGATCGCACACATGAGCGTGATTTTTTACGCGCGCAAAGTCAGCCAACAGCACCTGATCGGTACCGTACTGAAAGCCCGCGGACGATTTGATCAGCCGAAGCCCGCGCAACTGTAAATCTTCTATTGTTTCATCGGGGCGCACCAAGCGCATCCATTTGTTCAAAAAAATACCGCCTATGCAAAGAAAAACGCCGCGGGCCACAGCACACGGCGAGTTTGGTTGGATAACCATGTATGCCCCGCGAAGGGGTAAACTGGTATTACTCCTGAACAGGGGCGCCAACCGGGCACACATCGGCGCAGGAACCGCATTCGATGCACTTGTCGGCTTCGATTTCGAACTGGCTCTCGCCTTCGTGGATGCACTCCTGCGGGCATTCGGCTTCGCAAGCGCCGCAGCTGATGCAAGCATCGGTAATCTTATAGGCCATGGAACAGTACCTCCTCTTTTTCACGCATCGCGTGTATCTGTATTATATATGAATTGGCCCGATATGACAAGCATGGAAAGCAGTCAACATTTCCCAATGATCAGGTCATAAAGCGCCTGCGGCGTATCGGCGTAGTGCATGGGACGGGCTTTTTCCAGCATATTCCTGCTTTGAAAGCCCCATGTAACGGCCACGCTTTCCGCGCCGAGGTTTTGCGCGCAGCGCATATCCGTCACCGTGTCGCCGACATACCACATATCGTCAGGCGCAATGCCCAGCCTGTTCATCACAAGGTTGCCCAGCGCCGGGTCGGGCTTTACGGCAAAGCCGTCCACCTTTCCCTGCACCGCGTCAAAAGCGATATCCGGGAAATAGCAGCGCACCACGTTTTCGGCATCGCTGTTATCCTTGTTGCTGAGCACAATGATGCGGAAACCCGCGTTCTTTAATCCTTTCAGCATAGCCGGGATGCCTGTATAGGGCTTGGTTTTTTCGCGGCTGTGCGCCGCGTATTCTGCACGATACTGAAGATACACAGTCTCTGCAAGATCGCTTCTTTCACCCAGCGCCCGCTTTGCCAGGTTGACCGCGCCATCGCCGGTAAAAAGCTTGTAGGCCTCTATGGGATGGGCTTTCAGCCCGTTCCTTTCCAGCACACGGTTCATGCTGTCCGCAATGTCGGCCAGAGAATCGATCAATGTGCCGTCCAAATCAAACATGACTGCTTTTTTCATCGCTGCCTCCTTTGGGTTCGCGCTATTGTAGCACCATTTCACGAAAGGGACAATATTGACAACCGTTCGTCATCAAAGCTATACTCCTTCTTAAGAAAGGCAGGGCTTATGAAAAACAACGCTTCTCAACGGAATAACGCGCTACTTTCCCTTCTGCTCCGTGTGATTTCTCTGGTATTGATCGTATTGATCCTTTATTTCTTTTTTCAGGCGAGCAGTTTTCAAAAGCAATACGATGCGGAAGCCAAGGTTACCCCCACACCCAGCCTCGCGCCGCCCGCGCTGCACGCCCGCCCCACGGAAGCGCTGCTGCGTGTCGGCTCTGTAAGCCCGGAAGTCAAAGCGCTGCAAACCAGGCTCAAAGAGCTTGGGTTCTATCAGGGCGATATCGACGGCCAATACGGCGGCGGCACAAAGGAAGCCGTGCGTATCTTCCAGAAGCAGCACGGTCTGACGGACGACGGTCTTGCGGGCGCAGCCACCCTGCAAAGGCTGTATAGCGACGACGTACACCAATTAGAGGTCACTCCCGAACCCGTCCTGCCGTCCGTAAGCAAAAAGGACGCCCCGCTGCTGGTCAACCGCACGAACCCACTGCCCAACGGATATACGCCGCGTGATCTTGTGCCGCTTGCCGATGTGATACCGAATGATCTCGCCATCATCAAGGAATCCGGCGAAAAAGGCTGCCGCCCCGCGGCCGAGGCCCTGAAAGCAATGTTTACCGCCGCCCATCAGGATGGGCTGACCGTGTGGCAGGTCAGCGAAGGCTACCGCACCACCGAGGAGCAAAAAGGCCTGTTTGAAAAACGAAAACAGCAGTTTATGAGCGGGGAAGCGACCGGCGACAAGCTTTCCGAACAGGCGGCGGAAATCGAAACGGAGCAGGATGTGGCAAGGCCGGGAACCAGCGAACACCAGACCGGGCTTGCCTTTGATATCACAGTGCCCAAGCGCTCCTTCGGCGACACGGAGCAGGCCCGCTGGCTGAGCAGGCATTGTTGGGAATATGGTTTCATCCTCCGTTACCCGGAAGGGGCCGAGCATATCACCGGGTTTCATTACGAACCGTGGCATATCCGCTTTGTCGGCCAGACGCACAGCCAGTACATATACGCCGCGGATATCACGCTGGAGGAATATATTGAAAAGCTGCCCAATTGAGGCAGCC
>CAZFUT010000023.1:0-31770 GCA_964522425.1 uncultured Oscillospiraceae bacterium | reverse complement strand
ATCCTTGTATCCAAATACCCCGTCCGCGATAAAAAAGTGGGCATTGTAACGGGCGGCGGCAGCGGGCACCTGCCGGTATTTCTCGGCTATGTCGGCAAGGGGCTGCTGGACGGCTGCGCGGTGGGCAACGTGTTTGCCTCTCCCTCCGCGCAGAAGATGGCGGATATGATCAAAGCCTGCGACAGGGGCAGCGGCGTCCTGTGCCTGTACGGCAACTACGGCGGCGACAACATGAACTTCAACATGGCGTGCGAAACGGTGGACCTTGAGGACGACATCAAAACGCTGACCGTGCGGGTCAAGGACGACGTGGCCTCCTCCCCGAAGGAGACCATGGAAAAGCGCCGCGGCGTGGCGGGCATGGTGTATGCCTTCAAAATTGCGGGCGCGGCGGCCGAGGAGGGGCGCGATCTGAAGGGCGTGGCCGCGGCGGCTCAAAAAGCGCTGGACAGAACGCGCACCATGGGCGTCGCCCTGTCCCCCTGCATCGTGCCGGAAGTGGGCAAGCCGACCTTCTCCATCGGCGAAAACGAGATCGAGATCGGCATGGGCATCCACGGGGAACCGGGCATCGAGGTGCGCCCCATGATGACGGCGGACGAAATCGCCGACCTGATTCTGGAAAAGATCCTTGCGGATATGCCGGTCGGCGCGGGCGAAAAGGTGTCCGTCATGGTGAACGGCCTGGGCGCGACCCCCAAGGAAGAGTTGCTGATCGTCTATCGCCGCATTGCCGAGGCGCTGAAGGGCAGGGGCATCGTGCCCGTCATGCCGCATATCGGCGAATACGCCACCTCCATGGAAATGGCGGGGCTGTCCGTTACCGTGCTGCACCTTGATGCGGAAATGGAAGCGCTGCTGCGCGCCCCCGCGACCTCCCCCTTCTATACCAACGAGAACATTTGAGGTGAGAGCATGCTGGATTATCAGAGCCTGTGCGGCGCAATGCGAAAAATCGCCGGCACGATGTCGGAAAACAGACAGTATCTGATCGAACTCGATCAGCGCAACGGGGACGGCGACCTGGGCATATCCATGTCCGAGGGCTATGCCGCGGCGGCCGCCGCCGTTTGCGGCAGCGAAGAAAGGGACTTGGGGAAGCTTCTGGTCGCGGCCGGCAAAGCCTTCAACGAGGCGGCTCCGTCCTCCCTTGGCACCATCACCTCCCTCGGCATGATGGGCATGGCCAAAACGCTCAAGGGGCATGAACAGGCGGACGCCGCTTTGCTTTCTGAGGCGCTGCGCGCCGGCGTGGACAAGATCATGGAAAGAGCCGGTTCCAAGCCCGGCGAAAAGACCATTCTGGATGCGCTGGTTCCGGCGGTCGAGGCCGTTGAAAGCCATGCGGCGGAGGGCGCGGAAGCGGCGCTGAAAGCGGCCGCCGCGGCGGCGCGCGAAGGCGCGGAAAGCACCAAAGAGATGCGCGCCGTGCATGGCCGCGCGGCCTACTACGGCGATAAGACGCTGGGGCTGATCGACGGCGGCGCCGAAGTGGGACGCCTGCTGTTTGAGGCGATTGCCGCAAAATAAAGAACGCCATACGGCAAAACGCCTTTCCCGCAGGGGAGAGGCGTTTTGCCGTACCGGGGGCTTTCGTCAGTCCCGTCTGTTTCTGTTGGAGAGGATAATCAGGCGCAGCAGCTGCAGCAGGGCGTTGACGGCGGCGGCCACATAGGTCATGGCGGCGGCGGACAGCACCTTCTGCACGCCCCGTTCCTCTTCGGGCGTGGCGATGATGCCGCTGGTGCGCAGCATTTGGAGCGCCCGGCGGCTGGCGTCGAACTCGACCGGCAAAGTGATCAGGGAAAACAGCACCGTGAGGCTGAACAGCACGATGCCGGCCGTTTGCAGCGGGGGCACCGAAAGCGCGAGGCCGGCGATGAAGATGGGGATGGACAGGTTGGAGCCGATGTTGACAAAGGGGACGGCGGCGGTGCGCAGGCCCAGCAGCGCGTAGCCGTCTCTTTTCTGCATGGCGTGGCCCGCTTCGTGGGCGGCGATGCCGAGGGCGGCCACGCTGGAGGAGCTATAGACGCCCTCCGAAAGGTTGAGCGTTTCGCTGCGCGGGTCGTAATGGTCGGTCAGCTGCCCGCCAGTAGGCTGCACGCTCACCTGCGTGTTGCCGCTGTCGGAGAGTATCTGCGCCGCGGCCTGCGCGGCCGTGCCGCGGTAGCCGGAGGGCACCCGGCTGTAGGTGGCATAGGCCGATTTCACCCTGGCCTGCGCCCACAGCGCCAGCAGGATGCCGGGGATCAGCAAAAGAAACGTAGAATCCATGTACATGGGGCATCATCCTTTCATTGGGTGTTTCCACGATATGATTATACCACAAAAAGAGGCCGCGGCGTTGGCCGCAGCCTCTTTGGCGGGGAAAAGTGATTACTTGAGCGTCACGTAGTTCCAGATAACGTCGCCGGTCGGCATGATGATGAGGCCTTCTACGTTGGGCTTGGTCATCGCGGGGTTGGTGTAGAAGTACAGCGGCGCGACGGTGCCGGTGGCCATCAGCACTTCTTCGGCCATCTGGCAGGCCTTTACACGGGCGGCCGCGTCGGGAGTGAATTTGATTTCCCTGGCGAGGGCGTCATAGGCATCGGCCCAGGTCTGGTTGCCTTCCATGCCCCAATAGGCGCCGACGCCCGCGTCCTTGGTGACTTCGCTGGCGCGCTTGTAGGTGCCGATGTCGCGGCCGAGGCGGGGATAGTTGTTGCCCGAAGCGGAGATGAAGATTTCAACGAAGTTCAGGCAGTCGTTGAAGTCGGCGACCCAGCCCATACGGGCGGCTTCCGCGTCGCCATCCTTCAGCTTGGTTTGCAGCGTGGCCCAGGCTTCCTGGTTGATGACGCCGGTGATGCCGACCCTGTTCCAGGTTTCCTGCACGTACTGGATGATGGCGGCGTTCGCGCCGGAGTTGTTGAAAGCGAACTCGATGCTCGGGAAGTCGGTGAACTGGATGTTGCCCTCGGCGACGGTGCCGGTGTAGGCGTATCCGAGCTCGATCAGCGTGTTGATGGCGCTCACCTGATCGACGGTGTAGTTTTCGTTTTCGGGGGAAACGGTGTCGGTGCCTTCGTACCAGGTTTTATACCCCTCGGCGGAGCGGACGTCGCTGTTGACGCCGTCGGACAGCCCGGCGGGATAGAAGCCCTTTGCGGCGACCTGGCCGGCCTTGGTCACATACTTGACCAGCTCCTCGCGGTTGATCATCTGGCCCAGCGCGAAGCGCGCCTTGGACTGCTCCTGCACGGTCAGCTGCTTGCCGGCGGGGCTCATATCCTTGTATGCGTTAAACAGCACATACCAGGTGCCCATCATCTCGTGGAAAACCAGCTCGCCGGGATAGGTGGCGTTCAGGCGCTCAAATTCCACGGGGTCGATGGAGTTGATAAACTGCGCGGTGCCGTTTTCGTAGGCGGCGAGGATGGCGGCGTTATCCTCCGCCAGATAGCAGTTGACGCCCGCCAGCTTGACGTTTTCGGCGTTCCAATAGTATTCGTTCTTCTCGAAGGAGATCACATCGTCCACTTTGTAGGCCGTCATGCGGAAGGGGCCCATGCCGATGTTGGTTTCGGGGTTGGTGGCCCAGACGCCTTCGTTGTCGACCACGCTCTCCTTGACCGGGTAGAACGTCGGGAAGGCGCAGAGGTCTTTGAAGTAAGGCGCGGGGGCGGCCAGCTTGACGGTGAACACGCCCGCTTCGTCATCGGCGGTCAGGTTCATCTTGTCGGGATAGCCTTCGATGATCTCATACAGGAACCCGTAGTCGGCGCCCAGGTCTTTGGAAGCGGCGCGGTTCCAGGAGAACAGGATGTCGGAGGCCTTGAAGTCGGAACCGTCCGACCACTTGAGGCCCTTGCGCAGGGTGAAGGTCCAGGTGAGCTGGTCTTCGGAGATGGTGTAGTTTTTGGCCAGTTCGGGGGCGATGACGGCCTTGCCGTCTACCCACTGGAAGCCGAGCAGACCGGCGTGGGAAACCTTGATGACGTTGCTGCCGCTGGAAGCGGAGTTCAGGGCAGGGTCGCCCGATTTGGGGGTACCGCCGCCGTAGAAGACGCTTACCACCTCTCCTTCCGCCATTGCGGGCAGCAGGCCGACCGTCAGACACAAAGCCAACAGAAGTGCAAACAGTTTCTTCATGGTTGTTCCTCCTTACAAATTATCTATAACAAGCGTCAGACGCCGGTTACCGGGATATTGATGCAGCTGACGAAGTGGCCGGGGCTGACCTCGCGCAGCATGGGGCGGGCGCTCGCGCACTCGGGCACCGCGTCGGGACAGCGCGTGCGGAAAGCGCAGCCGGAAGGTACTTTAAGGGGGCTGGGCACATCGCCTTTCAGGATGATGCGCTTGGTCTGGTGCGCCTTATCCGGGTCCGGCACGGGCACGGCGGAGAGCAGCGACCGCGTATAGGGATGCATCGGGCTGCGGTGCAGCTCGACCGAAGAAGCCATCTCCACGATGTGCCCCAGGTACATCACCGCGATGCGGTTGGAAATGTGTTTGACCACCGATAAGTCGTGGGCAATGAACAGGTAAGTCAGACCCAGGCGAACCTGCAGATCCTCCAGCATATTGATGACCTGCGCCTGAATGGAAACATCGAGGGCGGAAACAGGTTCGTCGCAAACGAGAAATTCCGGCTTGGAGGCCAAGGCGCGGGCGATGCCGATGCGCTGGCGCTGGCCGCCCGAAAACTCGTGGGCGTACCGCGTCGCCTGCTCGGAAGAAAGGCCCACCAGGTTGAGCAGCTCCGCGACCCGGTCGTTGCGCTCCTTTTTGGTTTTGCACAGCTTGTGAATGTCGATGGGCTCGGCGACGATGTCGCCCACGGTCATTCTCGGGTTGAGCGAAGAGTAGGGATCCTGAAATACCATCTGCGCCCGGCGGCGGAAACTGTCCAGCACGGGGCCGGGCTCGAGCCGCTCGCCGCCGAATGTCACTTCGCCCGCGGTGGGCTTATACAGGTGCATCAGCGAACGGCCCACGGTGGTCTTGCCGCAGCCGCTTTCGCCCACCAGCCCCAGCGTTTCCCCGGCGTTGATGTGAAAGCTCACATCATCGACCGCTTTTAAGGCGATGGTGCGAAAAAGCCCGGCGCTGACGTTAAAATACTGTTTCAGGCCTTTTACCTGCAACAAGGGTTCCTGCGCCATCATGTGCGTCCTCCCTTTAACAGAATCGTTGGCTTCTCATCCGCCTTTGCGGGAAGAAGCTCTCCGTCCCGCACGTTCAGCCAGCAGGATGCCAGATGATTATGCTCGTTGATCCAATACTCCTGAGGGCGTTCGGTGAGGCAGATCTTCATGGCCCGCTCACAGCGGGGGGCGAAGGCGCAGCCTTTAGGCAGAAGCAGCATGTCGACCGGCGTTCCCTGAATGGGGATGAGCCTCTCTTTTTCGTCGTTTTCGATGCGCGGGATGGAACGCATGAGCCCCTTTGTATACTCGTGATGCGGATGGTAGAAAATCTCGCCGACCGTTCCCCGTTCGACCAGATGCCCCGCGTACATGACGATCACTTCGTCGCACATGCCGGCCACCACCCCCAGATCGTGGGTGATCATGATGATGGCCATGCCCAGCTTCTTTTGCAGATCCTGCATCAATTCCAGTATCTGCGCCTGTATGGTGACGTCCAGCGCCGTCGTCGGCTCATCGGCGATCAGGATTTCCGGCTCGCAGACCAGCGCCATGGCGATCATGACCCGCTGCCGCATGCCGCCCGACAATTCATGCGGATACTGCTTCATGCGGCGGTCGGGGTCGTTGATGCCCACCATGCCCAGCATCTCGACCGCGCGCTTGTAGGCTTCGGCCCTGTTGCGCGAGGTGTGCAGAAGGATGGTTTCGATGAGCTGGTTGCCGATGGTGAACACGGGGTTCAAAGAGGTCATCGGGTCTTGGAAAATGATGGAGATTTTGTTGCCGCGTATCCTGCGCATCTTCGCTTCGCCCGCGCCCACCAGCTCCTCCCCGGCAAACCTGATGGAGCCGGAATCAATGCGGCCGGGCGGGGTCAATATCTGCAAAATGGAATAGGCGGTGACGCTTTTGCCCGACCCGGATTCGCCCACGATGCCCAGCACCGACCCCTTTTTTAACTGAAAGCTGACGCCGTCTACCGCCTTCACCACGCCGGAGGGCGTATAGAAGCTGGTGCGCAGGTCTTTGACTTCAAGTATGTTCTCCATATCGCTTCTCCTTTAATTGCGCAGTTTCGGGTCAAAGGCGTCGCGCAGGCCGTTGCCCAGAAGGTTAAAGGATAAGACGATCAGGAAGATGGTCAGCGCCGGGAATATGAGCAGATACGGATAGCTGACCAGCCCTATGCGCGCGTCGTTGGCAAGCGATCCCAGGGACGGCATCGGAATGGATACGCCCATCCCCATGAACGACAGGAAGCTTTCGGTGAATATGGCGGAAGGGATCTGCATGGCCGCCGTGATGATGATCACGCTGATGCAGTTGGGCACCAGATGCTTGAAGATGATGCGCTTTGCCTTTGCGCCCGATGCCCGCGCGGCCAAAACAAATTCCTGCTCCTTGATGGACAGTATCTGCCCGCGCACCTGCCTTGCCATGCCCACCCAGTAGAGGAGGCCGAATACGATGAAGATGGAAATCATGCCGGCCCCCAGTTTCAGCACCAGCTCGTTCTTGGACTGGGACACGATGTCTTTGATGGCCACCGAGAGCAGAATCACGATCAGCACGTCGGGCAGGGAGTAAATAATGTCCACGATGCGCATCATGATGAGGTCCGTTCTGCCGCCTACATAGCCCGAAATGGATCCGTAGATGATGCCGATGATGACGACGATCACCGCGGCGACGAACCCGACCATCAGCGAAATGCGGGTGCCATAGATCACGCGGATGGCGTAGTCTCTGCCCAGGCTGTCGGTGCCCATGATGTGGGGAAAAACGGACGCTCCCTTTTCGATTTTCGCCTGCTCCTTGGCGGAATACTCAAAGGGGCGCAGATACTGCGCGGTCACGTCCTGCTTGGTGTAGCTGTAAGGATAAAATATGGGGGCGATGAACGCGATCAGGGCGATGATGACGATCATGGCCAGACAGAGCATGGCCAGCTTGTTGCGCCGCAGGCGCGCCATCGCGTCCTTATAGAAGGAGACGCTGGGCTTGGTCAGCACCTGCTGGGCCTTTTCATCCTCGCTGGCCGGCGCAAACAGGCTGGGATCCTGCTGAAGCGACAGGAACTGCCTGCGCATGTTTTGATCATCGTGTTCTTTTTGCATATTCACCTTAAATCAATTCTCGGGTCGAGCAGTTTGTAGAGAACGTCGCTGACGAGGTTCAGGGAAATGATGAGCGTTGCCAGGAAGATGGTGACGCCCATGATCATCATATAATCCGTGCGGAGCATGGAGTTGACGAAGAGCCGCCCCAGACCGGGCACCGCGAAGATATTTTCCACCACCATGGAGCCGGTGAGGATGTAGGCCGTCATGGGGCCCGCGTAGGTGACGACGGGACCCATGGAGTTCTTTAACGCGTGCTTAAAAATAACGGCCGGCCGCGGCATACCCTTGGCCCGGGCGGTGCGCACATAATCCTGCCCCAGAACGTCCAGCATGGCCGAGCGCTCAAGCCGGGTCGTATAGGCCATCGGGTACAGCGCCAGCGAAACGATGGGCAGGATCAGGCCGCCCGGCTGGGAACCCATGGTCGGGAACCAGTGCAGCCTCAGGGCGAACAAAAGCAGGAACAGCGTCGCCACCACGAAGGAGGGCATGGATACCAGGGCGGTGGTGACCACCTGTATCACTTTGTCCGGCCAGCGCCCGCGTGTCAAAGCCGCCAGCGCGCCCAGGATGACCCCGAACGTCAGCGCGAGCACCGCGGCGGAAAGCCCGATGGTCGCCGAATACCCGAAGGCGTCGCCGATGAGGTCGGACACGCTTTTCCCGACCCAGGCCGTGGACAGCCCGAAGTCGAAATGGAACAGGTTGCGCAAATAGTTGAAGAATTGAACGATAACAGGTTTGTCAAACCCGTACTTCGCTTCGAGCGCGCGTATCGTGGCGTCCGTCAGCGCTTTTTCGGAGGAAAAAGGACTGGCGGGAATGGCGTGCATGATAAAGAAAGTAAGCGCAATCACAAGGAAAATCGTGAATACCGCCATACTCAGACGCTTCAGCAGATACACCAAGAATCGTGAGGACATGACAGCCCACCCTTCCAGCAGTCAAGATTATTCATAATTATAACGTCGGCGCAGGGTTTGTCAAGTCGAACCCATGCAGGTATCGGATAAATTATGGAGGTGTATGACATGATCCGGCTTCGGGTATGTATTTCATTTGTATAAAATTGCAGCGAACGCATAAACATCTCATAAACGGGGAAATGGAGGGGCGCCTGCGGGAAAGAACGGGCGAAGCGCGCAAGGTACATGATTCTTTTTTATGCTTTTTTACATACAAAAAAAGCGGCCCCTCGGAGGGGGCTGCCTGTCGGGGACGTATGCCGGTTTATTCAGCTTTCAAAATACCTGCGGCCCACCTTGGCGCGCAGCACGTTGATCAGCGGCAGGCCCAGCATGTAGCATACGGCCGCTTCGCCGAGGGCGACGGTGCCGGCGGTGGGCGGAAAGGGGAGGGCCGCCACATGGCTCAATACCGCGCCCACGATGAGGCCGTTGAACACCACGGGCATCAGCGCCGCCAGCCAGGCGTGCTTTTTCAAAAGGCGCGTCATGGCGGCGGCCAGCAGCGTCGCAAGGCTGCCGAATACCACGTCCATCCAGCCCGCGCCGCTGGCCAGCAGGTTGCCGATAAGGCAGCCCACGAACAGGCCGGGCACGGCGGCGGGGGTCAGAACGGGCAGCAGCGTCAGCGCTTCCGATACCCTGAACTGTATTTCACCGAAGGAGATGGGGGCGAAGGCCAGCGTCAGCGCGGCGTACAGGGCGGCGATGACGCCGCCGACCGCAAGGTCTTTGACGCTGAAGCGTTTACCGTTCATGACAGATGCCATATCGTATCGTTATACTCCCTGATGGTGCGGTCGGAGGAGAAGAAGCCGGACATCGCGGTGTTGACGACGGCCTTGCGCAGCCAGGCGTCCCGATCCTTAAAGTCGCGGTCGATGCGGCGCTGGGCCATGGAATAGCTGCCGAAGTCCTTGAGGACAAAGTATGGGTCGGCCATGGAGCCGCGGGACGCAAACAGCAGGTCGTGGTACAGCGCCTGCGTGATGGCGGGGTTGTCGGGGAAGAGCGTGCCGTCGATCATCTGCCCCAGCGCCCTGCGGATCTCGCTGTTGGCTTCGAATATGCTCAGCGGCTGGTAATTGCCTTCCTTATACATATTGGCCACGGTGTCGGCGCGCATGCCGAAAATGTAGATGTTCTGTTCGCCCACCTGCTCGTAGATTTCCACGTTGGCGCCATCCATGGTGCCCAGCGTGACCGCGCCGTTCATCATCAGCTTCATGTTGCCGGTGCCGCTGGCCTCCTTGCCGGCGGTGGAGATCTGCTCGCTCACATCGGCGGCGGGGATCAGGGCTTCGGCATAGCTGACGTCGTAGTTTTCACAGAACACGACGCGCAGCATTTTGCGGGCGCGCGGCGACTGGTCGATGAGCCTTGCGATGGCCAGGATGAAGCGGATGATCATTTTGGCCTTCACATAGCCCGGGCTGGCCTTCGCGCCGAAAATAAAGGTGCGCGGCTCCATCACGAAGCTTGGGTCGTCCATGATGCGGTTGTACAGGACGAGGATGTGCAGGGCGTTGAGCAGCTGGCGCTTGTACTCGTGCAGGCGCTTTACCTGTACGTCGAACATGAAATCGGGATCGACCGTCATGCCCTGGCGCTGGGAGAGGACGCGGTTGAACCACTCCTTGTTCTGGCGCTTGATCCTGCCGAACTGCTCGCGGAAAGCCTTGTCGTCGGCAAAGGGCAAAAGCTCCTTTAAGCGCTCCGGCTCTGTCTGCCAGGCGGTGCCGATAGAATCGTTGATGAGGGCGGTGAGCCGGGGGTTGCAGGCCATGAGCCAGCGCCGGTGGGTGATGCCGTTGGTGATGGCGGAGAATTTGCCCGGGGTCAGGCGGTAATAGTCCTTAAAGGTGTCCTCCGTCAATATCCTGCCGTGCAGATGGCTGACGCCGTTGACCGAGAAACAGGCCGATACGCACAGGTTGGCCATGTGCACATAGTTGTAGGCCAGCACCGACATCTGGGCGATGCGGTCCCACTCGCCGGGGAAGGCGTTCCACAGCCTTTCGCCCAGGCGGCGGTTGATCTCTTCCAATATCATGTAGATGCGCGGCAGGTGGCGCCTCACCAGATCGGCCGGCCATTTTTCCAGCGCTTCGGGCATGACGGTGTGGTTGGTGTACGCCATGCAGCGGGTGGTGACGGACCACGCTTCGTCCCAGCCGAGGCCCTCCTGGTCGATCAAGAGGCGCATCAGCTCCGGGATGGCGAAGCCGGGGTGCGTGTCGTTGATGTGGAACACCACTTTTTCGGGCAGCATGGAGAATTTGCGCCCCCAGCGGCGCTTAAAGTCCTTCAAAGCATACTGCACCGAGGCGCTGACAAAGAAGTAGCTCTGGCTGAGCCTTAATACCTTGCCTTCATAGTGGTTGTCGTCGGGGTAGAGCACCTTGGAAATGATGGCGGCCAGATCGGCTTCGCGCGTGGCGTTCTGGTAGTCGCCGTTGGAAAAGGCGCTCAGGTCCAGCGAATGCTTGGAGCGCGCGCGCCACATGCGCAGGCTGTTCACCGTTTCGTTGTTGTAGCCGACCACGGGCATATCATAGGGCACGGCTTCCACGGTGCGCGCATCCTCCAGACGGAACACCATGCGGCCGTTCTCTTCGGCCTCCACGACCCTGCCCTCAAACTGCACGTCGCACACGTCGTCCATGCTGACGACTTCCCACACGTTGCCGTTTTGCAGCCAGTCGTCCGTCATTTCCACCTGCTGGCCGTCTGCCAGCTTCTGCTTGAACAGGCCGTACTCATAGCGGATGGTGCAGCCCATGGCGGGCAGGTGCAGGCTGGACAGGCTGTCCATAAAGCAGGCGGCGAGGCGGCCGAGGCCGCCGTTGCCAAGGCCGGGGTCGGGCTCTTCCTTCATGATATCCTGCCAGGAGAGGTTCAGCTCCGTCAGCGCCTTGGTGAACAGGTCGCTGCGCATCATGTTGAGCGTGTTGGTGTACAGGCTCCTGCCCAGCAGGAACTCGATGGACAGGTAGTAGAGCTTTTTCCGGTCGCTCTTGCGGGCGCTCTCCTGCGCCCTGATCCACTGGCCCATGATCTGGTCGCGCACGGTGGAGGCGACGGCGTTGTATATCTGCTGGGGCGTGGCGTTTTCCAGCGTGCGGCCGTTATACCGCTGTAATTTTCCGATGATGGACTGTTTGATGGTAGCGATCTCGTGCTGTGTTTGTTCGGCACTCATCTGCTGCAATAGGATTCCCTCCGTTTCGGTTGAAAAAATAAACCGGAGGAAGTATATCATTTCTTTCAAAATGTGGCAAGGCAATAGAAGATTTGCCGGTTTTTGTGGTATGATACAGGCAAAAGGAGGGGGTGCATTTGCTTCGTATCGTCATGGGGCGCGCGGGCAGGCTGTGGCCGCCCGTTACGGCGGCGGCGGCGCGCGCGCTTGCGGAAAAACGGCCCTTCTTTCTCATTGTGCCCGAACAGTACACCCTGAAGGCGGAGCGCGATCTGATGGCGGCCCTTCATGCGCCGGGGCTGTTTTATGCGGCCGTCCTGTCGCCGTCGAGGCTGCAAAAGCTGGTGTTTGAGCGGGCGGGCAGACCCTTACGTGCCATGCTGGACGCGCAGGGCCGGCGCGTCGCGGTGGCGAGGGCGCTGAGCCTTAAACAGAGCGAACTTACCTATTATGTGCGCGCGGCCGAGCGCCCCGGCTTTATCAGCTCCCTGGCCGATCTGATGTCTTCCTTCCGGCAGGAGGGGCTGACGCACGAAAGCGTGCAGGAAGCCGCCCGGCAGACGGAGGACGGGGTGCTGCGCGGCAAGCTGCACGATGTGGCGCTGGTGATGGACGACTACGAAAAGCTGCTGGGCGATACGTTGACCGATGCCGAAACCGCGCACGGCGAAATGCTGAAACGCCTGCCCCGCGCCCATGTGCTGGACGGGGCCTGTGTGGCCTTTTACGGCTTTGACCTGCTGACGCCGCCGCTTCGGCAATTGATGGCGGCTTGTGCGCCGTTGGCCGACGATACCCTGGTGACGCTGGTGGGCGATAAACAGCAGGCGGAGGATGGGTATGCCTTTCAGCCCGTCCTGAAAAGCGCGCAGCGGCTGATGAAACAGATGGAGGACGCGGGGCAGGCGTGCGCTTTTTCTTTTTTGCCCGATGCGCCGCTTGACGCGCCCGAACCCATCCGGCATCTGGAAAAGCACTTTCTGGGGTTTGAGCGGCCCCCGCTGGAAGGCCCGGCGCGGGGCGTGCGGCTGCTGGCCGCGTCGACGCCCCATGCGGAAACCGAGTTTGTGTGCCAGCAGGTGCTGCATCATATCGAGCAGGGCGTCGATCCCGAGGATATCTTTGTGCTGGCGGGCGATATCGCGCCCTACGGCACGCTGCTGCAATCGCGCCTGCGTGCCTACAACGTGCCCTGCTATGTGTCGGGCAAAACGGAGGTGGCCGCCCACGCCGTGGTGCGGCTGCTGCTTTCGGCCCTCAGGTGTTTGTCGGACAACTGGCAAATGGACGACGTGGCGGATATGCTGGCTTCCGGCTTTACCGGGCTTGACGAAATGGAATGCTGGCTGCTGCGCCGGTATATGGAAGCCTACGATATCAAGGGCAAAATGTGGCTGCGCCCCTTTACGCGCGGCAGCGGGGACGAAAAGGCGCAAGCCGAAGCCCTGCGGCAGAAGCTGACGCCGCCTGTGGCGTCTTTGCACGCGAAATTAAAAAACGCGGGCAGCGCCGCCGAAGCCATCGAGGCCGTGCTTTCCTATCTGGACGACCGCAAGGTTTACGATGCCGCCGCGCGGCTGGAGGAGGAACTGCTCAGCAAGGGGATGCCCGAAGCCGCCGCGTGGACGCGGCAGGTGTGGGGCAGGCTCATGGAAACCTTTGAGCAGATGAACCTTGTGCTGGGCCGGGCGCGGATCCCGCTGGCGCGCTTTGCGATGTGGCTGGAGGCCGCGCTGGAAGATATCGAGGTATCGGCGCTGCCGCCCGCCGCGGGCTGTGTGCAGGTGGGCGAAATCGGCCGGGTGCCCATGGGCGCGCCGCAGGTGGTGTTTCTGGTGGGGCTGAACGACGGCTTTTTAACCCAGCAGGAGGACGCGCTGCTGAGCGACGACGAAATGCGGCAGCTTGAGGAGGGCGTTGAGCGGCATATCCGTCTGAACGGGCCGGAAAAAGAAAAAATGCGCCTGCTCGACCTGTGGAAGGCCATGGCCGCGCCCCGGGAAGCGCTGTACATCAGCTATCCGCTGGCCGACGACGCGGGCGCGCCGCAGCGCCCGCTGAGCCGCTTGACCGCCGTGCGCCAATTGCTGCCCGGCCTTGTGGAGGAAGGCGGCGCGTTTTTTACCGGCCAGACGGCGGGGCCAATGGCGCCCGGACCGGCCCTGGAGCGGGCGGCAGACCTTTTGAAAACGGGCGGCATGGAGGGGGAGTGGCTGGCGGCGTGGGCGTGGCTCAACGCCCGGGACGAGTGGAAGGATAAGGCGCGCCAGGTGGCCGACGCCGCGCGCGGCGAAGAACCCGCAAGGCCCTTGTCGCCCATGGATGCGGCCCGGCTCTTCCATTTGGATACCACGTCGGTAACAAGGCTGGAAACCTTCGCTTCCTGCCCCTACCGGCATTTTGTGATGCACGGCCTGAAGCCCGAAGAAAAGAAGGAATGGCGCGTGCGCCGCAACGATGCCGGCGTGTTTTACCACAGCGCGCTGGAACTGTTTGCCGAAAGGGCCGCGCAGGATGCGGCATGGCCCGACGTTTCGCGGGCGCGCTGCGACGAAATGGTGATGGAGGCGGTGGCGCCGCTCAAGGAAGAATGGGCCGACCTTCCCTTTGGCGATACCGAGCGGGCGCGCGCCGTGTCCTCTTCCTACATCGAAACGTGCAAGCGCGCGGCGTGGAATCTGACGGAAGGGTTTCGCTTTTCCGCTTTCAGGCCGAAAGCGTTGGAAATGGCTTTCGGCGAGGGCGATGGGGAACTGCCCATTTTGCTCCCGCTTGCGGACGGCACGGTGGTCAAGATGCGGGGCAAGATCGACCGCGTGGATACCTGCGAAACGGCGGGGGAAAGCTATCTTCGCATCGTCGACTATAAGTCGGGCAATACGTCTTTCAGCGCATCGGACGTGTACGCGGGCCTGCAATTGCAGCTGCTGATCTATCTGCGGGCGGCGCTGGCCGCCCAAAGGGGGGCGCGGCCTGCCGGGCTTTTCTATCAGAAGGTGGATAACCCGATGCTGGCGGAGGAAGAGGACATCACCTTAGAGGAAGCGGAGGACAGGATATCCAGGGCGCTGAAAATGAGCGGCCTTGCCCTCAGCGATTTTGAAGTCTTTAAGATGATGGACTTTAGGGAGCCGCCGCTTTCGGTGGAGGGGCTGTTCAACCAGGATGGGCAGCCGGGCAAAAACAAGCCGGTGGCCACCGAGGAAGAAATGGACGCGCTGATGGGCTTTGCCTTTAAAAAGGCCGCGTCTTTGGCGGAGGACATGAAAAGGGGCACGGTGGAAGCGCTGCCCGTCAAAGACAGCAGCGGGTTTGTCCCCTGCGCCTACTGCGAGTATCAGGGCATCTGCCGCCGCGACCCGCTGCTCAGCCAGAAAACGCGGCGCAAGGAAAATATGAACGTGCAGCAGCTGATCGAGCGCTGCCGGAATGAACAATCATAAGGAGGCGGAAACATGGACATTTCAAGGTATCGGGTCGGGGAAAGCCAAAAGGTCGATCTTAAGGAGTTTTCCACCAAACGGGATGTGGAGCTTGATAGGGACGAGGTGGAAAAAGAGTGGATGCCCGCCAACATCAAAAAAATGGCGGAATTGCAGGAAAAGCTCTACGCCGAGGATACGACGTCCATCCTGCTCGTGTTTCAGGCCATGGACGCGGCGGGCAAGGACGGCACCATCAAGCATGTGATGACGGGGTTCAACCCGCAGGGCGTGTCGGTGACCTCCTTCAAGGTGCCCTCCGGCGAGGAAAACGACCACGACTATCTGTGGCGCATCCACAGGCAGTGCCCGCGGCGCGGCGAGATTGGCATTTTCAACCGCTCGCACTATGAGGATGTCATTGTGGCGCGGGTGCACGACCTGGTGGAAACGTCCCAGCTGCCCGACGAACAGAAAACCAAAGACATCTGGGACAGGCGCTACCGCCAGATCCGCAATTTTGAAAAGCATCTGACGGAAAACGGCACCGTAATCCTGAAATTCTTCCTGCATGTGTCGAAGGAAGAACAGCGCGACCGCCTGCTCAAGCGCATCGACAACAAGGAGAAGCACTGGAAGTTCTCCCCCGGCGATACGCGCGAGCGCCAGTATTGGGACAGCTATATGCAGGCCTACGAGGCCATGCTGGAAAACACCTCCACCGAGGAAGCGCCGTGGTATGTGCTGCCCGCCGACAGCAAATGGTATACGCGCTTTCTGGTGAGCGAAATCATTCTGCAAAAAATGAAAGAACTGGATCCCCAATTCCCCGAGCTGCCCGAAAGCGTCAGGGCGCAGATGGAGGAATGCCGCGCCCTGCTGCTAAAGGACGGGGAATGATATGCGTTTCCTTTTTGCGGGCGACACCCACGGCGCACAGGACCTTGACAAGGTGCGCCGCAGCCTGCCCCACATCGGCCTTCAAAAAGAGGATGCGGTGATCCACCTCGGGGATATCGGCGTCGCGTGGATGGGGGAAGAGGACGAGGCGCTTGCATTCTGGCGTTCCCTGCCCTGCAAGGTGCTGGTGTGCCTGGGCAACCATGAAAACTACCGTTGGATGGCGGCGCAGCCCACTGTGCGGCGCTACGGCTGTACGGGCAAAGACCTTGGCGGCCGTGTGTTTGCGCCGCTGGCGGGGCAGACGGCGCGCATTGGCGGCAGGAGCCTCTGGTTCTATCCCGGCGGCTTTTCCATTGACTTCTTTTTCCGCACGCCGGGTTTTTCCATCTATCGGGAGGAACTGGTGCCCGTGCGGGAGGCGGAAGCCATGGTGGCGCGCTTTTTAAAGCGAAAGCCCGTCGACTTCGTGCTTTCGCACGACGGGCCGGAACAGTTTGTCCGGGAAACCTTCGGCTACCGCATCCAGCCGCCGCCCCCGGGCTACTGGCAGCTTTTTGGGGAAAAAGAAAACAGCCGCGCCCATCCCGCGCTGCTGCTCAACCGCCTGTATCCGCGGCACGACCTCTACAGCTACTGGTACTTTGGACACCATCACAGGGACGCGGCCCATGCCGACGGCTCCATCCGCTGCCTGTGGAACGAGGCGGTGCTGTACGATACCCAAACGGGCAAGGCCGAAACGGTAGCGTTGAAAGTGTGAAAAATAAAAAACGAGGGGCGTCTTCGGACGTTCCTCGTTTTTGGTGTACTTTGCCAGCGGCGGTTAGTCTTTGGCCAGCGAAATATAGGGGATGCTGCCCTGCGTTTGGGGCGGGGGCACGAACCATTTGACCATGCCAAAGGACAGGGTGTCCGCGCTTTCTAGCGTGCCTGCGGGCGTTCTCAGCACATAGTGTTTGCTGTGCAGATAGCCGTGAAGGGCGGACAGGGCGCTTTCGGGGGAAAGGCCGCTTAACAAAAGCTCGGTGATGCGGATGCCGCCGTCCCGCCTTTCATACAGGCAGGCGGCCTGCCCCCCTTCGTTAGCCATGCGCAGCGCCCCGCCGTCTTCCAGACGGAACCCGGCGATCATGTAGCGCAGGGCGTCTTCATCCCAGCGCACATAGGGCGTATGGGCCGACAGGGCGGCGTCGCGCAGGGCAAGGTAGGCGTCCGCTTCGCAAGGGGCGATCCGTATGGCGGCGTCGGGCGGCGCGATATCGCCTGCGTCCACCCGCAGGCTGTCGATATAAAAATACGGCGCATACCCGCGCTTTTCATAAAAACCGAACAGCGAAGGCGTGGCGGGCACCAATACAGAGGCCGCTATGCCCGCCTGTTTCATCTGGCTGTGCGCCGCGTTCAGCAGCCGGGTGCTGACGCCCCGCCTGCGGAAGGCCTTGAACGTCGCCACGGCGAACACATAGCGGATGGGCAGCACTGCGCGGGCTGTGACCAAATCAGCGGGCAGCATGGTGAGCATGCCCGCAACTTCGCCGTCCTCAAGCGCTACCAGCATGTTTTCATGCAGGTGGCGGTGGCGGAAGTAATGGTCGGCTTCCTGCGCATCCGCTTCAAAGGCCTCCTGCCAGAGAGGGGACAGGGCCTTAAGGTCGCCGTCCTGCGCGAAGCGGATCATAGATGCCCCGTCAGCTGCGCCGAGGATTTTTCAACCAGCAGGACGGGCCTGTAAGAAAGCTTGGCCTTTCTTAAGCCCTCGTCCCCGGCGTCGTCCTCGCGGTTGACGAAACGGAAGGGGGCAAAGGTCTTTTCGGCAAACTGCTGGTTGATCATCTGATAAGCGCCCTGTATGTCGTAAAAGGCTTTTTCGATGTGGACAACATAGGTGTCGTCGTTCAGCGGTTCGCCCATGGTGAAGGCGATCACCTGCCCGTTGGCGCGGATGAGGCCGCCTTCAAGGCCCAGCGCTTCAAAGTGCCGGAAGGCCTGTTCCACCGCGCAGGATTCTTCAAACAGGCTGCTATCGCCTTCCGTACAGCCCGCGGCTTCGCACCATTTAAGGCTCATTGCATGCGCGTCGGATAAGTTGTCTTTGGTTAAAGGCTCATACTGCCAATCGGGCACGGCGGAGAGGAAGTGGTTGACATGGTTGCGCTTGCTGCTGAGCTTTTTGCCCCGTAAAGTGATGAGGCTTTCGGCGTCGTACACATAGTCGTAATTGTCGCGCAGGGCCGTAAAGGAAAACTGCCCGGGGAAAAGGGCTTCCAGCCGCTCTTTGTCCTGATTGAGCATGGTGTTAAAAATCAGGGGCTTGCCCATTTCCTGCGTATAGGCGGCCAATGCCCGCACGGCGCTTTCGGGATTGCCCGCGCCTGAAGGAAAAATAAAGCTCGGGTTCCTGGGGTCGGAGAGGATAATCAAACGATCGTCAAACCGTGCGGCGCGCAGCTGATAGATTTCGCGCCAGATAAAGTTGGAGGTAAAATTGTACTCCAACGCGCCGCGATGGCCGCTTTTCAAAAGCTCGGTCATCCAGCCTTTGTCTGCCATGGTAATGGGGTGAAAATCAAGTTGTGAGATATCAATCACGCCTTTCTTTGCCGTGTACCGGCATTGTTTCAATATACCCCGCTGCTTGGAAAGAAAACAAAAAAAGCGCGTTGAGCGCTTTTCTGAGAGGGCTGGTTTACAGGCCGATGGTCAGTTCCACCGGGCAGTGGTCGGAACCAAGGATATCATCATGGATCAGGGCGTCCTGTATGCGGCCCTTGGCGCGTTCGGACACAAGGAAGTAGTCGATGCGCCAGCCCGTGTTGTTCCTGCGCGCGTTGAAGCGGTACGACCACCAGGAATACTGTATTTTTTCAGGGTACAGGCTGCGGTAGCTGTCCACAAAGCCCGCGGAAAGCAGCTCGGTCATTTTCGCCCTTTCCTCGTTGGAGAAGCCGGGGTTGCCCACGTTGCTCCTGGGGTTCTTCAGGTCGATCTCCTCATGCGCCACGTTCAGGTCGCCGCAGTAAAGCACCGGGTTTTCCCTGGAGAGCTTGCTTAGGTACGCGCGCATGTCGTTTTCAAACCGCATCCGGTAGTCAAGCCGCTTTAGTTCCGGCTGGGCGTTGGGCACATAGCAGTTGACAAGGGTAAAGGCGGGATAGCGCAGCGTCATCACGCGGCCCTCGTCGGTGTGCGCGCCGTCGACGCCGAACACGATGCTGTCCGGCTCTTTCTTCGCAAACACCGCCGTGCCGGCGTAGCCTTTCTTTTCGGCGCTGTGATAATAGGCGTGATAGCCCTCGGGCGAAAAATCGGCCTGACCGGGCTGCATCTTGGTTTCCTGCAGGCAGAAAAAGTCCGCGTCCATCTGCTCGAACACGTCGCGGAAATTCTTTTGCAGTACGGCACGAAAGCCGTTGACGTTCCAGGAAATCAGTTTCATCGGTCGCTCCTTCTGTGTGTGTTTACAGCACGTTCAGACTGTGCAGCAGGTCGTAGCCCATTTTGGCCATCAGCAGCATCAGCACCGCGATCAGCAGGGTGCGGATGACGGAAGAGCCCTTTTTAAGCGCCAAACTGGAACCAAGGAAATTGCCCAGCATACCGAAGGCGGCGGCGGGCAGCGCGAGGGAATAGAGGATCTTGCCCTGCGCGATGAAGGAAACGAGCGCGCCCACGTTGGAGCCAAGGTTGACCAGCCGCGCCGCGCCCGAAGCGTCCAGCACCTGCATCCCGATCACCGATACGAACAGCAGCTGCAAAAAGGTGCCGGTGCCGGGGCCGACAAGGCCGTCATAGATGCCGACGGCCAAACCGATGCCGAAGCAGGCAAGGGTCAGCTTTTCGTTGCTCACCAGCTGCCGGGGCTTTAAGCTGTCCTTGTTGGACAGCACGAACACGGCGATGATGGGCAGGGCCACCAGCACGATCAGGCGCACCGTATTTTCGGGAATGTACTTAAACAGCTGCGCGCCCAGCCAGCTGCCGGGGAAGGAGCCCAGCAGCGCCGCAATCCCCAAATGCCAGGGGATATGCTTTTTGCGGGCAAAATTGGCGGTCGCCACCGCCGTACCCCAGAAGGCGCCCATTTTGTTGGTGCCTGCGGCCAGCGCCGGGGGAAGCCCCACGGCGTAGTAGGCGGGCAAAGAAATAAGACCGCCGCCGCCCGCGATGGAATCGATAAAACCGGCCAGAAACACCAGAGCGCATACCAATGCGTAGGACCAGAAGCTCAGTGCCATATGAGTCCCCTCCCCTGTCTGTGATACCTCGCCATTCTATATCAAAGGAAAGCGCCATTGCAACGCAAAACGGGGCCATTAAGCAAAATAATCATGCCGGGGCGCGTTCCCGTGAAGTCGGCAAGACCCGGCGGGAAAACGCGCTCCGGCGTCAAAGCTCAGCGGTTCATAAAGCCTGCAAAGGATTCGGCCAGGGAGGCGACGAAAGCGCGGGATTCCGCGTTCAGCGCGCCGCTTTCGTCAAACATCTGGTCGGCGCGGCTCAGGTAGGCTTCGGGCTGGCCCATCACGTCCATGTTCAGGAAGGCCAGCACCTTGCGCAGGTCAAACGCCGCGCCCGCCGCGCCCAGCGTGCCCGGCGTAATGCCTATCACCATGGCTTTTTTGCCGCCCCACTTGCTCTGCCCCCAAGGGCGGGAGGCCACGTCCAGCGCGTTTTTCAGCACCGCGGGCAGGCTCCGGTTGTATTCGGGGGTGATGAAGATGATGCCGTCCATGCTTTCCACCTGATGGCGGAACGCTTCATAGCTTGCGGGCGAACCCTCGGCATCGTAATCCTGGTTGTACATGGGCAGTTCGCTGATGTCCGTCAGGCTTATATCAAACTGCTCTTTCAGCATGGATGCCATTTCTGCGGCCATCATGCGGGAATAGGCTTTTTTTCTCAGGCTGCCGGCGATGATGCCGATCTTTTTTTGCATAGATTCAATCCCTCCAATCGTATGTGCAATGTTATACCCCGATTGTTTGAACACTAAACAGTCAGTACTCGCCCTCCTGCTCCGCCGCGCTGAACCGCGCGGGCAGAAGGCCTGAGCGGTAGGCGGAAAGCAGCGCTTTCAGGCTCTCCACCCGCTCTTTTAGTTTCCGCCCCTCGTCGGTGTCTTCGGCCATGAAGCGTTTTTCAAAGGGCAGGGACAGCGCCTGCGTGGACAGGATGTCGCTGTTCATGCGCACCGCCTCCGCAACGCCTGCAAAGGGCTGGTGCGCTACCAGGCGCAGGCCGTGGGAGTTGGAAATCAGCGTATACCCCGCGATGCCCGTCTTGGTCTGGTAGGCTTTGCAGAAGCCGCCGTCGATGACCAGCAGCCGCCCCCCCGCGCGCACCGGGCTTTCGCCCTTTAGGACGGGTGTGTGGCCGTTGATGATGCGGCCCTGCCTGGGGTCAAGGCCAAACAGGCTGAGCAGGCGCCCGCACACCGTTTCCTCGCGGCTGAACACATAGTAGGGGTCGCGCGGCTCCTGCCAGGCGGCCTTGTCGGCGATCATCAGATGGGCGAAGGTGCCCATCTTGCGCCCGCACAGCGGCGAAAAATCGCCGCACCAGAGGAACCACAAAAAGTCGGTATCGTTTTCCTGCCTGAGCAGGTATGCCCGGCGGGCCGTTTGATCGCAGAAATCAAGAAAGGCGCGGCCGGACAAGGACTGCCCGCCCATCTGTACGCTGCGCGGCGCGCCCTGTTCATCCAGCGGTATGCACCCGTGCAGAAGGAGGTTGCCGTTGGCGATGCGGTACAGCCCGCCCTGATCGTAGAGGAAGCGCACATGGCGGTGCAGCTTTTCGCTTTTTTCAAACGCGGCCTGAAAGGCGTCCGTCACCTGCTGTTCGCCGCTGGAAAGCGCATAGGGCGCTGCGGGATCGAGCGTCGGGAAGGCCTGATGGATGAGCGGCCAAACTTTGCCGCCTATGTCGATGCGCGCCGTTTTTTTGTCGATGAGGTGCAGGTACAGCCTGTCGTCCATGCCGTATTCGGGGTGGCGCATGATGAGCTGTCCCTCCAACTTGAACATCAGGATGGTCGCTGTTTTCAGCGCCGCTTCATCGGGATTGAGCGCGGGATAGTTCTTCTGCGCAAGGTCGTACAGCGGCCGCAGGCTGATGCCGTAGGCGCTTTCCAAGAGCCGCGTGTGCCCGTAATTCAAACTGTTGCGCACCGCCGCCGTCTGACACGCCTTGGAGCCTGCCGCCGCGCCCATCCATAGCGCGTCATGGTTGCCCCAGGTGAAATCCACCGAGGGGTGGCGCATCAGCATATCCAGTATCTTATCGGGCGCGCCGCCCCGGTCGAAGATATCGCCCAGCACGTGCAGCCTGTCCACCGCAAGGCGCTTGATTAAAAAGGCCAGCGCCGAAATAAACTCCCGCTGGGCGTTTACTTCCAGCAGCGTATCGACGATGCGCGCGTGGTAAAAGTGCCGGTTCTGATCCTCGTCCTCCTGCGAATGCAGCAGTTCATCTAAGACAAACGCATAGGCGTCGGGGATGGCGCGCCGCACCTCCTGACGCGTATATTTGCTGCTCATCAGGCGCGCAAGGCGCATCAGCGCGGTCAGGGTGCGGCGGTACCATGCGGTATCCGTTTTGCGTTCCCTGTCCATCCATTGAAGCTTCTGGTGCGGGTAATAGATGACGGCGCACAGCTCCTGAAGCTCGCTTTCGGTTAGCTCGCCTCCAAGAAGCATGGCCGCCTTTTCGCGGATGACGCCCGAACAGTTGTTGAGGATGTGCTCCACCGCCTCGTACTCGCCGTGCAGGTCGCTGATGAAATGCTCGGTGCCCTTGGGCAGCCCCATCATGGCCTGCAGGGAGGTGATTTCGGCGTACAGCGACTGCGCGGTGGGATAGCTTTCCGACAGCAGGGAGAGGTATTTCAGGGAATCGTCCGAAAAAGACGCTTTGCTCGTATCCATAGAAATAATCCTTTTCATAGAATGCAAAAAAGTGTCCGCAGACACCTTTTTGCGCTTGGTAGGTCAGCGCCGCACGCAGCCGATATGGTCGATGACGGAACCGTCGCGGTATTCCACATCGGCGACCACGCGGCCGAAGGGACGGGTGGGCTGGGGGCTGCCGGTGTAGCGCTCGGCCAGCGCCTTCAGTTCTTCTATTTCCATCACGGGCAGGCCGCCCGCCTTGAGCTGCTTTTGAAGCTCGGCCTTAGCGGGGTTGACGGCGATGCCGCGCTGGGTCACCAGCACATCCACCGTGCTGCCGGGGGTGGAGACGCACAGCACCTTGTCCACCACGATGGGCAGGCGCGCCCTGAACAGCGGGGCGACGATCATGGACAGCTTCGCGCCGGCCGCGGTGTCGGAGTGCCCGCCCGAGCCGCCGGTGATATAGCCGCTGGAATCGGTATGCACGTTGACGTTGAACCCAGTGTCGATCTGCGTCGCGCCCAGCACCACCACGTCCAGAGAGTCTACCGCCGCGCTGCGGGCCAGGGGGCTTGCGTAACGGGTGGCCGATACCTCGCGGTGCAGGGGATTGTTTTTGATGGACTCCACGGCCTTTAGGTCGAAGCACTGCACGTCCATCAGGCACTTGAAATAGCCTTCTTCTAGCATGTCCACCAGATACCCCGTGATGCCGCCGAGGCCGAAGCTGCCGGTAACGCCAAGGCTTTTCATGATGGGCTTTAAGTACTGCGTCACGGCCAGCGACGCGCCGCCCGCGCCGGTCTGGAAGGAGAAACCGTCTTTGAGCAGGCCGCTGTGGCGGATGACCTCGGCCGCATAGCGGGCGATGGTCAGCGCCACGGGGTCGCGCGTCATGCGCGTGGTGCCCGACACGATGCCCTTGGGGTCGCCGATGCAGTCCACCTTCACCACATAGTCCACATCCACCTCTTCGATGGAGGCGGGGGCGAGCGGGTACTCTTCCATATGGTCGGTGATCACGATCACCTTGTCGGCGTGGCGGCTGTCGGGCATGGCATAGCCGAGGGAACCGCAGGCCGCGGGGCCCGATACGCCGTTGGCGTTGCCCATGCAGTCGCTGGCGGGGGCGGCGACGAAGGCGACGTCCACATGCACGCGGCCCGAATCGATGGCGGCGGGGCGGCCGCCGTGGCTGCGGAAGACGACGGGCTTTTGAAGAATGCCCTCCGATACCGCGCGGGCGATCTGCCCGTTCATATAGTCGGTCTCGATGCCCGTGACGACGCCGGACTTGATGTGGTCGATCACGGGGGAATGGCAGTCAAACATGGAGCTTGCCTGCAAGGTGAGGTTTTTGATGCCCATAGCGGCGATTTCGGCCATCACCATGTTCAAAACATAATCGCCGTTGCGCAGGTGGTGGTGAAACGACACCGTCATCCCGTCCTGAAGCCCTGCGGCTTTGATGGCTTCCCTTAAGGAAGCGACCATTTTATTCATTGTATTCTCCTCCTGTAAGGCCCAGCGCTTCGGCGGCTTCCAGCACGCGGCGCGCCCTGTCCACGATGGGCTTGTCCACCATTTTGCCGTGCAGCGAAATGGCGCCCTTGCCAAGCCGCTTGGCTTCCTCGATAACGGCCATGACCTCGCGGGCGTAGGCGATGTCCTTTTCGGAGGGGCTGAACACTTCGTTGATGATGGGCACATGGCGCGGCGATATGGACGCCTTGCCGGTAAAGCCGAGGGAGCGGGCGAAGGCGGCGTCCTTCAAAAGTCCCTCGTCGTCGTTGACGTCGGTAAAGGGCGTATCGTACACATCGACACCGGCGGCGCGGGCGGCCATCACGATGCGGCCGCGCGCGTAGAGGATCTCCTCCGACGGCTTGGAGCGGATGGCCTGCAGGTCGCTCGTCAGATCCTCCGCGCCGAGGAACAGCGCCTTCACGCGCCTGTCGCATTTGGCGATCTGGTAGGCGTTTTCAATGCCCTCCGCCGTTTCCAAAAGCGGGATCAGCCCCACGGTGTTTTCGGCCATGCCGTGCTCTTTTTCGATGTCCGCGATCATTTTGGACACGGCCAGCACATAGTCCGCCCCCGATACCTTGGTGGGCATGATGAGGGAGGGCCTTAAGGGCACGATGGTTTGTAAATCATCCCTGATGTATTCGGTATCGAGGGGGTTGACGCGCACAATGATTTCCGCCCCGCGGTATTGAAGGGTCCTGACGGCGCCCTTCACCAGCAGGCGCGCCGCGTCCTTTTCGGAGGGGGAAACGGCGTCTTCCAGATCCAGTATGATGGCGTCGGAAAGGTGGATGTCGGCGTTGAGCAGCATGGCCGGGCTGTTGCCGGGGATAAAGAGCATGGTTCTTCTCATTGAGCGGCCTCCCCCGCGCGGCGCAGCGCGGTTTCCACCCGGGCGCGGATGGTGCAGTCGAGCGCGCCCCTGTCCTGAAGGGCGATATGCGCGTCCGTTACGCCTGTTTCATGGGCGGCGGCGAGGGCCGCTTCCCGTATTTTTTCTCCAAACTGCTCCAGCACGATGGAATCTACCTCCACTTCGAGCCGGCCCTTGCCGGGCGTGACGCTGACCAGCACGTCGTTGCTTTCCAGCGTGCCGGCAACCGCGTCCCTGACGATCTTCATTCAGATGCCTCCCTTATTATGGTAGTGCTTGTATTGTTTTCCATTATAGTCGAAAACGGGGGCGGATGCAAGGATGGCCCTATCAGTCACACGGCTTACGCACGAAGGATGAAAAGGGGATGAAAAGCCCGAGAGAACCAGGCATGGGCTTCCTTCATACTGAAGCGGATTGTTTTTTCGTACCTTCATTCTACCGGAAACGGAGCCTCAGAACCGCTTTCGCGCGTCCAGGGCTCCGTTTTCTTCGGCTTTTTTGCCTTATTTACCTCTTGCTTGCGGACTGCGTTTTGCGACAGCCCCCTCCTGCATACTGCCCGAGCAATGCTTGCAGCCATGTTACGGTGCGGCGCCGCAAACCGGACCGGCAGATACGGCGCGACGGGAAAGGCGGAGGGCTTGCGCCCTCCTTCCGCCCTGCCACAGAAAAATTACGCCTTAAAATGTTCCTTTAAAAAGCTTTTGATCTTCTCAAACGAAATTTCCGAAATATAGTGCTCCATCCGGCACGCGTCGATGGCGGCGGTGCTTTCGTCTACGCCCATGCGCATCAGCATATCGGTGAGCACCTTATGCTTTTCGTAGGTGCTTTCGGCAATTTTCCTGCCTTTTTCGGTTAAAGTGATCAGGTTGCTTTGATCCATTTCAATCAGATCGTTCTGGCGGAACTTCTTCATCTGTTCGCTGATGGTGGGACGGGAAAAACCCGTTTTGTTGGCGATGTCGATGGAGCGAACCGGCCCGTACTGGGAGAGGATCAGGATCGTTTCAAGATACATTTCTGCGGATTCTTTTATGACCATCATCGCGCCTCCTCAATTTTATATCTTCGATATTGTACCCGTTTTGCAGGAAAAAAACAAATATTTTTGGAGAAAAAGAATAAAGTGAAGAAACTTATGTTTTCCGGTTGCAAATACACGGGGCAAACGGTACAATGAACGCGAACAAACAAAAGGAGAAAGCAATATGGGCTATATAGAAGCCGCGCGCGATTTCTGCGAGAATGAGAAGCAATTCCATTTGGGCGTGATCCCGACGGAACAATCCAACCCCATCACCAGAAATCTGAGCGCAGCCATTTTTAAGGATACGGCGGCGGGCGTCAAAACCATACTGGAAGCGGATGTCAACATTGCCAGGGTAGCGGGCGGCGCGTTCCGCACCGAGACGTTCCGGCGCCTGGTCAGGGATATCGAGCGCTGCATGGACGAGGGGAAGACGGTGCTGTTTTCTTCCGTCGGCGCGTCGGGGCGCATGGCATTGCAGCTGGACGCGGCGTGGCGGCGCTATTTCTTGAGCCTTGCGGAGCGTCTGCCCGCCCGGCGCGAAACATGGCTGCGGCTGATGGAAGTGACCAACAGCCTGACCACCGGCGGCGACCGCGCGCTGGTGCAGTCGGTGGAAAACTTTGAGGACTATATGACCTTTGGCGCGCGCCAGATACAGGAAGCGGGCGTGGGCCGGGGCGACGTGGTGGTGGCGCTGGCCGAGTGCGGCCTTTCGGCGTCCATCAACGGTTCGGCCATCGAGGCGGACGAGCGCGGCTGCACCACCTACTATCTGTTCTGCAACCCCAAGGACGTATTGGAAAACCATCTGGAGCGCTGCCGCAAGGTGTTCGCGCGCCCCGATATCATCCAGATGCCGCTGTTTGTGGGCAATATGGCGGTGTCCGGCTCCACCCGTATGCAGGTGACCACGGTGGAGCTGCTGGTGGCGGGCGCCGCGCTGGAGATCGCGGCGGACAGCTGGCTTCAAAAGCACCTTTCCGATGCAGAATACGGCGCGCTGGGGCAGGTAGCGTTGACCGGCGAACAATATGCCGAGGCGTTTGAAAATTTGAGCCATGATTTGCAGACCGGCGAAGCCCTGCAGGGCCTTGCCGCCGCCGTGGATATGGAGGCGGCCACCTATGAGGATAAGGGGCTGGTAACCTATCTGACGCACGATTATCTTCTGGACATTATGACCGACACCACCGAGCGCCAGCCCACCTTTACCCTGCCGCCCTTCCGCCGCAAGGGGATGGGCGGCCCTGTCAGCTGGGCGTACGTCAAAGACCCGTGTTACCCCAGCGACGTGGCGTGGCAGCACGTTTTCCTGCGCCCCATCAAGGGCCTTGAGTGGACAAAGCAGGATTATGCGGACATGGGCGCGGCGCAGAGCATCATTGACAACCCGCCCAGGGTGAGCGGGCAGGAGGTGCTGAAATACGATATCGGCAGCTCTCTGGATGAAAGCCGCTGGGAGCGCCGCCCCGCAAGGCTGGTACTGGTGGATATCCACGCGTCCGCCCATGGCAAACCCCACCGGTGGTTTAACGACAATGTGGACGAGTTTGACGCGGGCACCGTGCTGCGTTTGGGCGATATCCCGCAGCGGAAGATGGCGGGGGATGAGATCCGCGTACCCGTTTCCGTGCCGCGCACCGGCATGGAATTGATGACGCATTTGATGGTGAAGCTGGCCTTCAACGTGCTGTCCACCGCCACGATGGCCAAGATGGGCCGCGTGTGGGGCAACTGGATGATCCAGGTGCTGCCCACCAACAAGAAACTCATCGACCGCAGCGTGCGCATCATCGCCAACCTGGCGGACATTCCCTATGAAAAGGCCTGCGAGGAATTCTTCAAGAGCTATATGGGCCGTGAAGAAGGGCAGGAATACCGCGAAAGCTATGTGGTGGAAACGCTCAAACGGCTGGGCTTCGACCCCAATAAGGATCGCTGATGGCGCGGCGAAACGTGGCCTGGCAGGCATGGGCGCTGTGGTGCCTGTGTCTGCTGTTCCCTTTTTGGCCCTCGGCAGCGGAAGAAACGCCGGTGGTCATCAGCGAGATCATGGTGCAAAACCGCCTGCTGCCGGTGGAAGGGGAAACCTCCGCCTGGGCGGAAATATGGAACAGGGGAAAGACGGATATAGACCTTCATGGATGGGGATTATCCGACAGGGAGACCCTGCCTTGGCTTATCAGGCTTTCCGGCACCATCAAGGCGGGCGAGTACCTGTGCGTTCCCCTTGGGGAGGATACGGGCATCGCGCTCAAACCCGAACAGGGAACGCTGTATCTGACCGATCAAACGCAAACGCCGTGCGACCGGGCGGCCTATACCGCCCTGCCCGCCGACGCGGCCCTGATGCGCCAGGGCAGTCTGTGGCTCACCACCTTCTGCCCGACGCCGGGGGAATCAAACCGGTTTCTCAGCCGGCTGGAGCAGGGGGACGCGGCGTTTGAGGAAGCCAAAGCCGCCGGTTTCTGGCTGACGGAGATCATGACGGCCAGCGACGCCTTTGGCAAACCCCATAAGCCGCTGGACTGGGCGGAAATATACAACGGCGGCGAAAGCACCCTGCCGCTGCACGGCCTGTGGCTGACGGATGACCGCGGGCACCTTAAAAAATGGGCCTTCCCCCTTCGCTCGACGCTGAAAAAGGGCGCGCGGGCGGTGGTCTATTTCAGCGATGAAGGGGTCGGCGTCAGCGGACGGGACACCTATCTCTGCACCGCCTTTACGCTGGATAAAAGCGGCGGCGCGCTGATACTGTCCGACGGCGAAAAGCCGCTGGACGCCGTATCGTGGCCTCGCCAGTGGGGCGGCGTCAGCTATGGGCGGCCGGGGGACAGGGGCGCGTTTCAATATCTGAACGAGCAGACGCTTCAAGCGCCCAACCCGCCACAGGGGTGCTTCGGCAGGCTGAGCCCGGCGGCGTTTTCCAAAGCGGGCGGTTTTTGTGAAACGCCTTTTTCGCTTGCGCTGGAAAGCGCGGAAGGGGCGGATATTTACTATACGCTGGATGGCAGCGAACCGACGGCCCTGTCCGCGCGCTACACGGCCCCCATCCCCATAGAAAAAGGGGTATCGGTGCGGGCCGTCGCGCGGAAAAACGGCTATATCGACGCGCCCGTCGCCACCCAAAGCTATCTGTTTGATACCATGCTGCCCGAATTAACGGTATGCCTTTCGGGCAAAGCGGAGTGCTTCTTTGGCGGCCATGGCCTCTTTGAACGCGGGCGGGAAGGGCTGAAGCTGGAGGTGGCCGGCAACATGGAGATATGGGAAAACGGGCAGTATGTCCTTAACCGGGGCGTCGGCCTGCACCTGACAGGGGGGACGTCGCTAAGCTATCTGCCGCGCACCTTTACGTTCTACGCGCGTCCCGGCGTGGGGGACGGGGATTTCATGTTTTCTCCCTTTGAAGACAGGGAATACGCCACTTTTGCCAGCCTGACGCTGCGCGGCGCCGGGCAGGACTATCAGCGCGGGCGTTTCCGCGACGCGTTTCTGTGTTCGCTTGCCAGAGGCTATGGCGTGATGTACCTGGCGTCGCGGCCTGCCAGCGTCTACATCAACGGGCAGTACTGGGGGCACATGAACCTAAGGGAGCGCGCCAACCAGCGCGCCATTGCCCAGTGGGAAGGCATCACCGACGAAGAAACGATCGAAAACATCACCATCATCAAGAACCGCGGCGTGGAGGTGCAGGGGAGCAGGAAAGAACTGGATGACCTGGCCGCCTTCTGCCGCCAGAACGATCTGAACGACGAAAAGAACCTTCGCCACGTGCAGTCCCGGCTGGACATCAACAGCCTGTTTGCGCATACGGCCTTTCAGATCATCTGCGGCAATCAGGACCTTGAAAACATGCGCTATTACCGCGTGCCGGGCGGCAAGTGGAAAGTGATGCTGTTTGACCTTGATCTGACATTTTTTCACAGCAATGAAGAACCGCTGGACTTTTATCTTTCAAACAGCCGTTTGCAGACAAGGTATTTTTACGGCGAGCTGTTTACCTCCCTGATGCGCGTGCCCGCCATGCGCGAAAAGTTTCTGATGCTGATGGGCCGCATACTGCACGAACGCTTTGCGCCCGACACCATCCACGCGCGGCTGCTGGACTGGAAGGAAACGTACAGGCCGCTGGTGGAAAAGCATGTGGGCAGATGGCCCGCCATGACCATGGACAGGTGGGAAAAATCGGTTGCCACCTTTGATAAAATGCTCATCAGGCGTCCGCAGCTTGTTGTACGGTATCTGCAGAAAGGCTGCCGTCTGAATGACGCGGACATGCAGCGGTACTTCGGGGACTATTTGCGCGATATCGGGCCGCAGCAGTAGATATACAGGAAACATACACATTTGCTCGTTGCATTTTCGGCAAAAACCGTGTAGAATCCAAAAGGCATCGGAGCGCGAGAGCCTCCGATTTGCTTTTGGGAATATCGCTACAGGAGGGTATCATGCGGATAGGGTTTGATCACGACCGGTATACGGCGATGCAATCGGAACAGATCAAAAAGCGCATCAGGGAGTTCGGCGGCAAGCTGTACATGGAGCTGGGCGGCAAGCTGTTTGACGATTTCCACGCGGCGCGGGTGCTGCCGGGCTTCCATCCCGACAGCAAGATCGAAATGCTGCTGACGATGAAGGATCAGATCGAGATCGTGGTTGCCATCAATGCCGATGATATCGAGAAAAACAAGGTGCGGGGCGATCTTGGCATCACCTATGACGCCGATGTGCTGCGCCTCATCGATGCCTTCCGCGCCTGCGGGCTGTACGTGGGCAGCGTCGTCATCACCCAGTACGCGGGGCAGGCGCATGCCAACCAGTTCCGCCGCCGCCTGCGCGCGCAGGGCGTCAAGGTGTATCTGCACTATCCCATCCCCGGCTATCCGGTGGATGTGGCCCTTGTCGTCAGCGAAAAAGGGTACGGCAGGAACGATTTTATCGAAACCGATCACCCGCTGGTGCTGGTGACCGCGCCCGGCCCCGGCTCGGGCAAGATGGCAGTGTGTTTAAGCCAGCTCTATCAGGAGCATCAGCGCGGCGTCAAGGCGGGCTACGCCAAGTTTGAAACCTTCCCCACCTGGAACCTGCCGCTGCGCCACCCCGTCAACATGGCGTATGAGGCGGCCACGGTGGACCTGGGCGATGTCAACATGATCGACCCCTACCATCTGGAAGCCTATCACGTGACGGCCGTCAACTATAACCGCGATATCGAAGTGTTTCCCATCCTCAACACCATTTTTGAGCGCATCTGGGGCAAATCCCCCTATAAGTCGCCTACCGACATGGGCGTCAACATGGTGGCGGAGGGCATGGTGGATGAGAATGTATGCGCCGAAGCCGCCAAGCAGGAGATCATCCGCCGCCTGTACGCCGCGCTGTGCGAGCAGCGCCGCGGCCACACGGGCGAAGAGGAAGTATCCAAGCTGAAGCTGATCATGCAGCAGCTGGAGCTTTCCGACGATGACCGGCCTGTGCTGGCCGCCGCCCGCAAGCGCGCCCAGCAGACGGGCGCGCCCGCCGCCGCCATCCAGCTGCCGGACGGGGAGATCATCACCTCCAAGACCAGCGCGCTGCTGGGCACTTCCGCTGCGCTGCTGCTCAACGCCGTCAAGCGCTTGGCCGGCATCCCCAAGGCCACCAAGCTGATCCCGCCCGAGGTGATCGGGCCGGTGCAGAGC
>CAZFUT010000022.1:0-32301 GCA_964522425.1 uncultured Oscillospiraceae bacterium | reverse complement strand
CACGCGCGTCGTTTTCTTTTTTCAGGGCGTTGATGAGGTCTTCCTGCCTGATGGCGCCCAGCGTTTCGCCGCCGCGGGTGCGCACCGATACCGTGCCTTCCTCGGCCTCGCGGTCGCCCAGCACCAGCATGTAGGGGATCCTCTGCATCTGCGCTTCGCGTACCTTAAAGCCGATCTTTTCATTGCGCAGGTCGCATTCGGCGCGCAGGCCGTTTTTGACCATGCTGTTTTTCAGCGCCTTGGCGGCTTCGTCCGCGCGTTCGGTGATGGTCATGACGCGGGCCTGAATGGGGGCCAGCCACAGCGGGAAGGCGCCGCCGAAATGTTCGACCAGTATGGCCATGAAGCGCTCGATGGAGCCGAAGACCACCCGATGGATCATGACGGGGCGGTGCTTTTCGCCGTCCGCGCCGATGTAAGTCAAGTCAAACCGTTCGGGCAGGTTCATATCCAGCTGGATGGTGCCGCACTGCCAGGTACGGCCGATGCTGTCCTTGAGATGGAAGTCGATCTTGGGGCCATAAAAGGCCCCGTCGCCCTCATTGATCTGGTAGGGCACATGCAGTTCGTCCAGCGCGCCTTTTAAGCCGTTGGTGGCCAGTTCCCACATTTCATCGGTACCGATGCTGTTTTCGGGGCGCGTGGACAGCTCCACCGTGTAGGAGAAGCCGAACAGGCGGTACACCATGTCGGTCAGCTTGTACACACCGATGATTTCATCCTTGATCTGTTCGGGCGCCATAAAAATGTGGGCGTCGTCCTGCGTGAAGCAGCGCACGCGCATCAGGCCGTGCAGCGTGCCGCTCTTCTCATGGCGGTGCACAAGGCCCAGTTCGCCCGCCCGGATGGGCAGGTCGCGGTAGCTCCACAGGCGGCGCTTGTAGGCCAGCATGCCGCCGGGGCAGTTCATGGGCTTGATGGCAAAGTCCTGATCGTCTATTTTGGTGGTGTACATGTTTTCGCGGTAGTGATCCCAGTGGCCGCTGCGCTCCCACAGGGAACGGGAGAGGATGATGGGCGTTTTGATCTCCTCGTACCCGGCTTCGCGGTGGATCATGCGCCAGTAGTCCTCCAGTATGTTGCGCAGCACCATGCCCTTGGGGTAAAAGAAGGGGAAGCCGGGGCCTTCGTCCAGCACGTCAAACAGCTCCAGCTCGCGGCCCAGCCTTCTGTGGTCGCGCTTCTTGGCTTCCTCCAGCTGCTTTAAGTATTCGTCCAGCGCTTCCTTGTTGTCAAAGGCCGTGCCGTAAATGCGCTGCAGCATCTTGTTCTTTTCGCTGCCGCGCCAGTAGGCGCCCGCAATGCTGGTGAGCTTGAATGCCTTGATCTTGCCGGTTGAGGGCAGGTGGGGTCCGGCGCACAGATCGAGGAAATCATCCCCCTGCTTGTAGAGGGAGATTTCTTCGTCATCCGGCAGGTCGCGGATCAGTTCCACCTTGTAAGGCTCGCCCTTTTCTTCCATAAGCGCAATGGCCTCGCTGCGGGGCAGGGTAAAGCGCACCTCGCGTTCGTTCTTTTTGATGATATGCTTCATCTCTTTTTCGATCTTTTCGAGGTCCTCGGGCGTGAAGCTCTCATCCATATCGAAATCGTAATAAAAGCCGCTTTCGATGGCCGGGCCGATGGCCAGCTTGGCCTTGGGAAAAAGCTTTTTGACGGCGGCGGCCAGAACGTGCGACGCCGTGTGCCGCAGCGTGCGGCGGCCTTCCTCGCTTTCGAAGGTTAAAAACTCTACCGTGGCGTCTTTTTCGATGGGGCGCGCCAGCTCGTATACTTCGCCGTTCACTTTGGCGCAAAGAGCCGATTTTTTGATGTCGCCGTCCATCGCGCTCAGGATATCCAGCGCGCTTGTGCCGTTTTCAAATGTCTTCTGTTCGCCGTTTACTGTGATGACCATGTTTCTTCCTCCTCTTATCCATAAAAAAACACCCGTCCCGACCGATCGGGACGGATGTGTATCCGCGGTTCCACCCTCGTTGCGCGTATGCGCCGCTCATGTGCGCGATAACGGGCGCAGGGCGTCTTTCTCAAAAGGCGGTACCTACTCCGGCTGCCCGGGCGCGCTTTCAGCCGCGGCTGCGCCTCTCTTTGCGGGTGGTGCGGGTAGACATGTCCTTTCTCTCAGAAAGAGAACGGATACAGTATACCCGCTTGTGCGGCTCATTGTCAACGGCCGGTCATCGTGAAAAAAACTTCTGCCTTTTTGCTGGCGGTAAACCTATTTTGTCCACGAAAGACCGGGTCGATTTTTCCCCGTATAAAAAAACATTTTAAAAACCGCGGCGAATTTTCGACGGATGTACAAAACGGACAAATCATTCGCAAAGAAAAACATGATAAGAAAGAATTTGTGAGTTTTTTTCTATGAAAACGCTGGAATTGTAAAAAAAATATAAGATTGACTATAAAAAATCTATGCAAAACTATAAAAATATGCTATAATCATTCCATTGCGGAACCTTTGTAAAGGAACGACGCGATACCAGAGAGGGAGGGATTTTTTCTTGATTCATGTAAAGAAACTGCGCGATGGGCTGCCGATCTTTAAGGCCCTTGGCTCGGAAACCCGTATTGCGATTGTAGAGCTGCTGGCCGTGGAAGGCCCCATGCGCATGACGGCCATCGCTGAAAAGCTGAACATTACGGGCGGCGCTATCACGACGCACATGAAGCTTTTGCAGGAAGCCCGTGTCGTGATCGTCGAGCAGACCAAGGGTAAGCATGGCGTGCAGAAGATCTGCCGCGTCAACGATACCGAGATACTGGTGAATTCTCCCTGCGGAGAATAAGCCCCGTATCGTTTACCGCGCCAAAAACCGGCAGCTTCGGGTGAGGAAGCTGCCGGTTTTTTGTGTCCATGCCTTTTTTTAGGGCAATACTTTTCCGGCGGCGCGGTACAGCGCGTACCAGTCTTCGCGGGCGAGCGCAACATCCGCGGCTTGGGCCGCGTCTTTCACGCGCTCGATCTTGGTGGTGCCGAGGATCACCTGCGTCTGAAGCGGCAGCCGCAGCAGCCAGGCCACACACAGGGCGGCGGGGGACAGGCCGTACTTGGGCGCCATGGCATTCAGCGCGCCGTTGATCTCCGGAAAATCTGGGCTGTCGAGGAATACGCCCTTCATGAACCCGTACTGGAAGGGCGACCATGTTTGCAGGATGACGCCCCTTTCGGCCATATAAGCCATCAGATCGCCGCCGCGGTCGCAGGCGGCATCGTTGTAGAGGTTTACGTTGATGCCCTGATCGATCAGCGGCGTGTGCATAAGGCTCATCTGCATCTGGTTAAACAAAAGCGGGGCCTTGCATGCCGATTGCAGCAGGCGCATCTGCGCGGCCGAATGGTTGCTGACGCCAAAGTACAGCACCTTGCCTTCGGCGCGCAGGGTATCAAAGGCGTCGGCGATCTCATAAGGATCTGCCAGGATGTCGGGCCGGTGGATCAAGAGGACGTCCAGATGGTCGGTTTTCAGGCGTTTGAGGCTGCCGTCCACGGAGCGGAGAATATGCTCTTTGGAAGAATCATAGCAGCAGCCCTTGCGGATGCCGCATTTGGATTGCAGGATCATTTGGCGGCGCAGCGCCGGATTCTTTTGCAGCGCGTCGCCGAATACCGCCTCCGACTGCCCGTCGCCGTAGATGTCGGCATGGTCAAAAAAGCTGATGCCGCTGTCCAGCGCGGCTTCGGCAAGGCTCAGCACCTGCGCAGCGCCCATTTTGGCGATGCGCATACAGCCCAGCGCGACGGGGGAAATGCTTCGCCCGTCAGGCAGTGTGATCGGCATGGAAAACCCTCCTTAAATCTGGTCCTCTTTATCGGTTATGGTTCCTTCGGGGTATTCGGGCTTGGGGCCGAAATACTGCGCCATCTGCTGGTCGGTCAGCTTAAACCAGTCTTTGACCTGCACCCAGCAGTGGCGGGGGCGCAGGCGCACCACGTTGCGCAGGCGGTCTACGCGGCTGTTCCAGTAGCGCATACAGCCGTCCACCGTCTGGGGCTGCTCCATGGAGATGCTTTTGAGGTTCAGCGCGGCCCAGCGCTCAAAGTGCATGTTCATTTCGGGGGCGATCTGCCGGTAGCAGTCGTCGATCTGACTCAGCATCCGGTCGGTAGTAAAGATGCGAAACAGTTCGCCGAAGCGGGTCAGGAACTTGTCCAGCATCTCGGGGTTTTCGAGCAGTTTCAGCCAGATGGTGTTGTCGATGTTGTCGTGCGAACCGTGGCCTTTGGGGTCCATCATGTTGCGGATGCCGTTGTTGGAGGCCTTAAAGAGGCCGTAGTCCATATCGAATATGATCCAGCGCCATTTGCCGCCCGGCACCCTGTAGAAGCGGATGTTGCCGGAGTCGGTATTGGCAAAGAACATCTGATAGGCGAGGAAGTCAAACAGGTTATCGACATCCACGTTGTCCAGAATGTATTGCAGATCATCCGGGTTATGCGCGGGATCGCTCTTTTTGATCCTGTCGATCATGGCGCGGTATTCTTTGTTGCTGCCGTAATAGCTTTTCCAGCTGGCTTCCAGTATGGTCATGTCGTCCGCCTGCTCCATGGGGATGCCTTCATGCTGGGCGACAAAATAGCGGCCCACGCGCTCGCGCATATTGTAGTGGCCCCAGTACTGGCCGTTTAAGTAGACGATGACGGGCTTCCAAGCCTGATGGATGACGGTGGTATCGGGCACCTGATCGATAAGCAGCGACTGCACGCCGTCCACCATGCGCGTCCAAACGCAGTCGTTGCCGCTGACGCGCAGCACGAAGGATTTGTACTCTTCAAACGGGCGGTCTTCAAACAGCTTGGCTTTAAAATAGCGTTCGCCCAGCGACGCCTTGGCCTTTACCTTGAAGGATTTCTGCGGCATGTCCAGCGAGTATTGCCCGATGAGGCCAAACTCGATCCCCTGGCTGAAAATGACCGTCCGGTCGCTGGAATCGAACATCTCGGCAAAGCCGGGGCGGAAGATCTTGCCGTAGGTGCGGTAGGTGGGCGTCGGGTTTTTGAAGGGGATGTCCTTATAGCTGGCAAGGTCAACGCCGATGCCGGATGCGTACATGCCCTTTTCCTGATTCCATAGTTCGTCCGGGTCCGTGACCAGGCTGACCACCGGCATGGAATAGTAGGTTTTCATGATGTAGCTGGCGGTGACGACCTGGGAGGGCTGAAGGCCCGGTTCAAACGCGCGCGCCCTGATGACGGCCGTTTCCCTGATGGTGATGGGGCCGGTATAGTTGATGCCGTTGTCGATGGAAGGGGTGGATCCGTCCGTCGTATAGCGGATGGACGCGCCGTTTGCCGCGGACAAAGCAAGCGTTATATCGTCCGCATACAGGCCGCCCGGCCGGGAAAGAACGGGCGTCGCGGCAAAGCCCGGGAAACCGCCTACATTGGCGGCGCCCGGCGTAGGCGCGTTAAAATAAAAAAAGCCTTCGCGGTCAGCGGCGCGCCCGTAGGAAACGTCGGCCGGGAGGGCGGGCATACGCATTTTATCCAGCACGTTGCCCTCAGGATCCGACAGCGTCAGCGTTTCGCCGCCCCCGCGGGCAAGGGCGTAGGAGGCATGGAGGTTGGCGGCGTTGGTGCCGGTTAACTTGCTCTTATCCAGCATGATGACCTTATGCTCGCCCGGCCATATCGAAACGCCGGCCGGGAACTGCCACTTGCGCGGCCAGCCGATGTTGTCGGACAGGCCGTAGCCCGACAGGTCGAAGGGCTGATCGCCGTAGTTGACGATCTCCACCCAGTCGGCAAAGGGCTGCTGATCGCCCAGGGAAACGGAGTTATTGCTGCTCATGGCTTCGGAAATATAGACCTTGCTGGTGTTTAGGGAGCGCAGGAAGCGGTCGGCCAGCGCTTCGCCCGCCTTGTCGTTTTCCGCCCCCGGCGTCGCCGTGGTAAACACCTGCCAGGCGCCCGTCGCGGCGTTGCGGCCATAGCTGCAATCGGCGGGCAGATTATCAAATACGATGCGATCCACCAGCTGCCCCTGCCTGGTGCTGAGGGTGATCGTTTCGCCCTCGGCGGATATGGAAAAACTGGTGTGCGGATAGCCGCCCGCATTGGGCCGGTTTTTGCCGGAGCAGAACACCAGGAAGGTGCTGTGCGGGGCGACGTACGCGCCCTCGGGAAACAGCCATTTGACGGGGCGCTGCTCGTTGTCGCTGAGCGCGTAATGGCTCAGGTCGATCGTCTGGTCGGTGTTGTTTTTGATTTCCACCCAGTCGCTGAGGTCGCCGTCTTCATCCCTAAGCCCGCTGCGAGGGGCGGCCATGATCTCGTTGAGCACCAGCGCCCCGCCCTCCATGCGATAGCTTTCCATATAGGCGTTGTGCCCCTCCAGGGTATTGGGGTAGCCCGGGGAAAAGATGTTTTCGCCCTTTACAAAGCTGCCGTTTTCATCCAGATAATAGGTTTCGTTGACGTTGAGGGTGGGCGCCTTTTCGACAGCGGAAAGCACATGGCCGTTCTGCTCGAACAGGTACACCGAGCAGGTGAGGGAGCTTAGCTTAAACTTGGCGTGCAGGGGCTTTCCCGCCTGGTTCTGGTTGGTGTTGTCGCAAAAAACGATCACCCGTTCATCGGCCTTGAGCGTCATTTTGGGAAAGAGAAATTTGGCCTTATCCGACCGGTTGGACAGCGTCAGCCCGTCAAGGTCCATATCGGCCTGCGTGGCATTCCACAGTTCCACCCAGTCGGGAAAATTGCCGTTTTCATCCGGCAAAGCGGAGCCGTTATCGCTCATCAGTTCGCTGATGACGAGCCCCTCGTGCGATACGGCGGAACGCCCCTGGGCATCGACATTCAGCGCCCGCTGAAGCGGTTTTTTAGGGGCGAATATCAAAAACAGCAGCAGCATGACGCCGCAAAATATCATCAGCCCCAGGCGCTGTTCGCCGGAGCGTGATCTTCTGGGGGCCCTTCTCGGGGCGTTTGAACGCATATCGTTCTCCTTACAGATACTCCCTGAGCACCAGCACCGTTTCACCCTCATTGGGGGTTCGTTCGACGCGCAGCACCTTGGGGTGGGAAGCGGCGGTTTCCTGCACCATGGCGCGCAGCGTTTCGCCGCCGTGATAGCCGTGGATGACGCGCAGGCGGTAATCGGCGGCCGTGGATTTCTTCAGCGCGCCCATCAGCATGACGCGCGCCTGATAGAGGTTTTTACCGTGCAGATCGATCTCCATGCAAGCCTCCGTCTTCTGATGCATGCCTATTATACCGAAACAGCGGCCGGACATCAACTGAATCTATGAATCTTCTGTAACAAATTACCCGGGCAGGCGCGACAGGATATCGTTGAGGTAGAGTGTTACGATGTCCAGTTCGGTATGGATGTACAGCATTCTTGTGCCCACCGCGTCTTCGATTTCATTAAACAGAAGCCGGCCTTTATGGAAAATGAAATCGATGCCCGCAAGGCCGAAATCGAATTTTTCCAGCACGGTGTCCACATACTTTCGGGTTTGTGTGTCCAGCGTCCACTGTTCCGCGCTGCCGCCCTGATGCAGGTTGCTTCGGAAATCCCCGTCGGTGGAAAAACGCTGCATGGCGGTGACGATGCGGTTGCCCACCACATAGACCCGGACATCCCTGCCCGGCGTGTCGCAGAAGGGCTGTGCCAGCATGGTATCGGGCTGACAGGCGGCGACGGCGCTTGAAAACTCACCGTCATTTTGGCACAGAAACACCTTTTGTCCGCCGCAGCTGTGGGCGGCCTTGACGACGAACGGGTAGGGGAAGGGCGGCATGGCGTGGCCCTCCAGAAATACGGTGTCCATCATGGGCAGGAGGGTGCTGAACATCAGGTGGGTGCGCTGCTTGTCGTTGCAGACGCGGGCCACATGGCTGTTGTTGAAACAGGGGACGCCTGCCCGCTCGATTGTTTCGGTGAGCACCGGGTCGTTCAGGCGCATCACGGCAAAGTCGGGCGTGCTTTCCTCCGAGACGGCACGCACGAAAGCGCGGCCGTTCCGGATGCCGTACAGCAGCCGGTCGGTGGTGACAAGGCGGATATGGACGCTCAGCTTCTTTGCGGCGTCCATCCATTTGCCGATGAATACCCGGTTGCGCGTCACTTCCTCCGGGCGGTAGATGAGCCAGCCAGTTTTCATAGCGCTGCTTTCAGCCTTTCGATGATGAAGGGGGCGGGGCTTATGCCCGTTACCTTTTCCAGCGCGGCAAAATGCGCGTTGGAATTGACTTCGCACAAAAGCGGGCCGTCCTTGGAGAATAAGAGATCGACGCCCGCAAAATCAAGCCCCAGCAGTTCGCAGGCCTTGAGGCACATGGCTTCCGCTTCTTTGGATAAAACATGCTGCTTTGCCGTGCCCCCCGCGCCGATGTTGGCGCGAAAATCGCCGGTGAGGCTCATGCGCTGCATGGCGGCGATCACTCGGCCGCCCACCACATAGGCCCGCACATCGCGCCCGGCGCTTTCTGCGATGAACTGCTGGCAGAGGGCGGGCCGGGGGCCGATTTTTTGAAGCGTATCGCGCGCCTCCATGATGTTATGAACCAGATACACCTGCTGGCCGAAGGAGCCGCGCCCTTCCTTGATGACAAAGGGAAAGCCGAGGCGCCGGGCAACGGCGTCGGCATAGCCGCATTCCGCTGTGCCCGCCCCCTCATAGGAAAGGGGGCAGAGCAGCGTTTCGGGCATGGCGATGCGGCCGCGCAGGGCGAGGTAGGTGAGCGTTTTATCGTCGCACAGCGCCACGGCGCGGGCGGCGTTCATCAGCCGCACGCCCTCCTGCTCGATCAAATGGGCGAGGCGTATATCCTTATCCCAGAAAATGCCTGCCTTGGGCAGAGATTCCAGCGCCCCCGCCTCTAAAAAAGCGTCGTTTCGTTTGACCGTAAGGCGAATGCCCTGCCGGACGGCGGCGGCGCACAGCTCGTTTTCGATATGATCGAAGGCCGGGGTGTTCAAATAGGCGCTGCGGATGAACAGAGCGTTTTTCATAGATCAGTTGTTCTCGTGGTTGATGTAGAGGGTGTTGCCGCCGATGAATTCGCGCAGGATAGAAAGCGGCGGGATCTCGTCGAGGATGTTTTCGGGCGCGGGCAGGAGATAATTGAGTATTTTCACGATGCGGTTGCATTTGTGGTACTGGTCGTTTTCACGCGGGATGGAGCGCAGAAGGTCGTAGGCGATGCCGCGGAAAATGGGCAGCTCATAATGCAGGGCGGAGTTGAACATGACGTCGGCGTTTTCCTGATAGGGGAATATCCACTTTTCTTCGCCGCGCCGCACCTTGTCCCACATGGCCAGCGTGTCGATGGGCGGCGTGTTGCGGAACTGATGGTCGCGCACGATACGCCGCAAAAGCCGTGCGTCGGTGGTGCGGATGCGGTTGTGGCCGTCAAGGTTAAGGCAGGTTAATTCGCTGATGTAAATCTTAAACAGCAGCTTTGGATCGAACCCTTCGTGCAACGCGGGGTTCAGCCCGTGGATGCCTTCGATGATCAGCGGCTGGTCATGCGAAAGCTTCATGGGGTAAGGCTTCTCTTCCCTGCGCTGGGTGGTAAAGTTAAATTGCGGCATCATGGTTTCCTGCCCGGCGAGCAGGCTGCCGATGCACTGGCGGAAAAGCGGCACGTCCAGCGCCGTCAGCGCTTCAAGGTCGGCCTGCCCGTCTTCCTCCAGCGGCAGGTCGGTGCGGTTGCGATAAAAATCGTCCATGGAGATGATGATGGGACGAAGGCCGTTGACGCGCAGGTGGATGTTGAGGCGATTGGCGAAGGTGGTTTTGCCCGAAGAGGAAGGCCCGGCGATCAGCAGCACGCGCGCGCCGCGGCTGATGGCCTCGTCGGCGATTTCGGCAATGGATTTATCGTGCAGGGCCTCGTTGACGCGGATGAAATCGCGCAGCCTGCCTTCGCGCACCAGATCGTTGATGTCGGCCGCGTCGGTGCATTCCAGCACCCTGCACCAGTAGTTGCTCTGGCGGAAGGTGGCCATCTGCTTGGGCATGTTGATAAAGGGCGCGGGCTTTGAGGGATCGCGCCTGTCGGGAGCCAGCAGCACCAGCCCCGGCGTGCGCAGATGCAGGGAAAACACGCTTGTCCAGCCGGTAGAGGGCAGCATGGCCCCGTAAAAATACTCGGCCAGCCCGTCGGCTAAGTAAACATTGAAATAGTCATACGGACGGTAGGCGAGCAGGCGCGCCGTTTCGCTGTCGCCCTGCCGCTGAAACCGTTCAATGGCCTGTTCGCGCGTCCAGCGCTCCTTTTGAAAGGGCAGGTTTTCGGCCACGATATCCCGCATGGCTTCCTCCAGCGTCTGTACGTCGCCGGGATAGATGCGGCGGCCTTCCAGCACCAGATAGATGCCGCCGCCGACGGAGTGCTCAATGCGCACCTTTTCGCCGGGGAAGCAGCGCGCCGCCGCGATCAGAAACACGAACCTGAGCGAACGCTCATAGATGCGCCGCCCTTCTTCGTTGGCGTAGGTGATGGCCGTAAGGCGGGCGTCCTTGCACAGCACGTCGCTTAATTCCAGCACTTTGCCGCCCTCAAAGCAGCCGAACACGGCGCCGTCTTTTTCGGGCCAGATGGTTTTTACGGCCTGCAGCACGGAAACGGAATCGCCGAACACGTGTTCTTTTCCGTCTATGGCAATCAGCGGCATATCATTTTCCCTCCATTTTATGTTGCTTTGCATGGGCAACCTTGTTGGCCCATTGCAGGTGCTTGGTGCGGACGTAGGCGGGGTTCTGTTCGTCCGACAGCCAGACGCGGCTGCTCATTTTGTAGCATCCGCCCGCCTCCCTGATAAAGCTCAGCTCGGCGTACAGAAGGCCGTGCTGTTTGCAGTCGGCCAGCGCGAGGTAGACGCCTTCCTCCTTCTGCGCCACATATCCTTCGGGCGGCTGCGTTTTGCGGCCGCACACAGGGCAGGGGGGATATTTGGCCGTGTTGGTGCGCAGCCCGCCCGCAATGCTTTTAACCCGCCGCTCCGCGGCCTTCTTGGACGCTTTTTCGCCGGCTGTGCCAAGGAGCTTGGGCGTTTCGGGAAACGCCGTCACTTCTTTCGCGTCGGGGCACTTTTGAAACACGAGCGCCGTATAGTAGGCGTCGTCCACCGCGGAGTGGAAGGGATGGTCGGCGGAGGCGGAGATGCCGTAGTGCGCCATGGCCTTGCGCAGGCTGTGGCGGTTTGCGCCCGACAAAGTCAGCCTGCTGAACAAAAGCTGCAGGTCGTACACGGGCGGCAGGCTGTTTTCTACCTTGAAAAACGCCATGTTTTGCGCAAGGATGGAAATATCGTCGCATCCCCAGGTGAGCAGCACATAGTCGTCGCCGCACCATGCTAAAAACTGGGCCATGGCATCCCGAAAAGCGGGCGACGCAGACAGATCATCCTGTGAAATGCCGGTGATCCTGCGGATGCGCGGATGCAGCTTCTGATAATGCGCGGGACGGATGAAACGGTTGAAGGATCCGACAAAACGGCGGTTTTCATCCAGCTTGACCGCGCCGATCTGAATCATTTCGAACATCAGCTTATCGCCCACGCGCTTAAAGGGCATGCTGGCGTAGCTGAGGGGCTGATTCCACTCAAGATCCATCACGATATAGTGCATGTCTTATTCTTCTTTCCTGTGTTGTACATATTCCGCCGCCGAAGCGCCGGCCAGCGCCCCGGTCGAAAAGGCGATCTGAAGGTTGAAGCCGCCCGTGTAGCCGTCCACATCCAGCACCTCCCCGGCAAAATACAGGCCCCTGATCTTTCGGGACGCCATGGTGGAGGGATCGATCTCCTTGACGCTGACGCCGCCGCGTGTGACCACAGCCTCGGTATAGGGACGCAGCCCCGCATAGGTGAGCGGAAGGTGCTTGAACAGATGGGCGATCCTGCGCCGTTCCTGCGCGGTGACCTGGCCGGCGGGCTTTTGGGGGCTGATATCAGCCAGCGCCGGAAAAACGGCGGCCATGGCCGAGGGCAGATAGCCGCCCATCACGGTGGCAAGCTGCTTGCGGCTTTCCTGCCCGAAATCGCGCACCAGGCGCGCGTCCAGCGTTTCCTCGGTGAGCGCAGGCTTCATGTCAATTTCGATGCGGACGCTTTCTAATCCGCCCAGATGGGCGGACAGGGACAGTGCCAGCGGACCGGAAATGCCGAAATGAGTGAACAGCATTTCGCCCTGTCCGCTGTACTTCTTTTTGCCATTTGCCCACATGGTGAGCGCGACGTTTTTCAATGACAGCCCCTGCAGGCTTTTGACCCAATCTTCCCGAATGTTGACGGGAACGAGGGAGGGCCAGCGCGGCGCCAGGCTGTGGCCCGACTGGGCGGCGAACAGGTAACCGTCGCCGGTGGAGCCGGTGACGGGGTAGCTGAGGCCGCCGGTAGAGATGATGACGGCGTCGCCGAAAAGCCGCCGCCCGTCCTTCAGCAGCACGCCCTGCACAGCGCCGTCTCCTTCGATCAGCGCGCTGACCTCGGTATTCAGCAGAACGTCGGCCTTTTCCAGCCCGCGCATCAGCGCGCGCGTAACATCCGAGGCTTTTTCGCTGACGGGGTATACCCTGTGCCCGCGCTCCACCTTGGTGGGGCAGCCGAGGAGCTCTATCTCCCGCACCAGCTTTTCGGGCGGCAGAAAACGAAGCGCCGCATACAGAAAACGGGGGTTGCGGGGAATATTGGCCATAAAGGTATCCCGGTCGCAGGCGTTGCACAGGTTGCAGCGCCCTTTGCCGGTGATGTAGAGCTTTTTGCCCGTCTTTTCGTTTTTTTCCAGCAGCACCGTTTCGGCGCCGCCTTTTACGGCGTATATGGCCGCGATCATGCCGGCGGGGCCGCCGCCCACCACCAGCACGCGGTTACTCTTTGTTTGCATAGATACGGAATTTATCCCAGATTTCTTCCAGATCGCTGAAATTCTTGTTCAGCATATCGCGGTTGCGCGCGCCAAGCGCCGTCAAAAGGGCGTTGATCAGGCTCATCGGCGCCGCCATGGAATCGGCAAAGGAGGCCATTTCGGTCTGCGCGACAAGGCACAGGTCGGACGCGTCGATGAGGGGGCTCAGCGGCCCGTCGGTCAGCCCCAGCACCTTTGCGCCGCGGCTGCGCGCGAAGGCCATGGATTCCAGCGTGCGGTTGGAATAGCGCGGGTAGCTGATGGCGAACAGCGTATCCTCGGACGAAATGCGGCTGATGGTCTCGAACACATCGTTGGTGACAGGGTTGATGAAGCGAACATCGTTGAAGATATAGTGCAGATAGTGCGCAAAAAAGCTGGCCAGCGGGGCGGCGGAGCGCATGCCCAGCACATAGATGGTGCGGGCCTTGGACAGCGCTTCGACCACCTGCTTGAACACCTCCATGTCCAGCTGGTCCAGCGTGTTGCGAATGTTGCGGATGTCGCTGGACAGGGCCATGTTGACGCTTTCTTCGATGCTCATTTCGGCGCGCATCTGCAGCCGCTGGGTGCTGGTGAGGCGGTGGCGCACGATCTCTTTGAGGGTGGCCTGCATTTCGGGGTATCCGTCATAGCCGAGGGCGGTTGCGAAGCGCACCACGGTGCTTTCGCTGATATCCACCACCTTGGCCAGCCTGGCGGCCGTCATGAACACGGCGATATCATAGTGCTCGGCAATGAAGGCGGCCAGCTTGCGGTGGCTCTTGCTGAGGCGTCCGCCTTTCAGGTTGAGTTTTTCGATGATGGCTGCGCTTTCCATGGGAACCTCCGTTAAAAGGGCAGGGCGGGACAGGCGGCGTTGCGGTCGGCGTACCCGCCTACGAACGTTACGGTGGTATAGCCGTTTTTCAGGTTATACAGGTCGGTGCCTTCCTCAGCGTCCTCGATGCCGCCGCCCAGCTCCATCCAGAAATAGGGGCGGCCCAAAGGATCGCGGCGCTCAACATACCCATCGGTATAGAAGCTCTCGGCGATCGTGGAGAGGCGGACGCCTTTGATCAGACTGGGATCAATGGCGGGCACGTTGATGTTGCAGAAGGTAAAGCGGGGCATGGGGTTTTGGGCCAGATGCTCCAGCATGTCCAGCGCCGTTTCCGCCGCTTTCCGGTACATTTCCTGCGTGGCGTGGTATTCGACCGATACGGCGATGGCGGGGAGGTAGCCCATCACCGCTTCGCGCGCGGCCGCGTCCGTGCCGCTGTAGATGATGCCCGTGCCGACGTTTTCGCCGTGATTGATGCCGGTGATGCAAAAATCAAAGGGCGTATCGGTCAGATATTTGGCAACGCGCACGCAGTCAACGGGTGAACCGTCCACCGCATAGGCCTCGATGCCGTCAAAGGGCACGGGGCGCGCAAGCAGGGGCTGCGTCAGCGTCAGGCAATGGCTGGCGGCGCTTTTTTCGGTCAGCGGTGCTGAAACGAACACTTTATGGCCGCGCCTTGCGGCCTCCTTGGCCAGCGTGCGGATGCCGGTGGCCTGATAACCGTCGTCATTGGAGAGTAAGAGGTGCATTTGAATTTCCTTTCTGCTGCTTAAAACGTATGTTGCTGAACACCATGGCCGACAGCGTGATGGCCAAAGCGATGGCGCCGATGCCGCCCAGGGTATCGACGGCTGTGCGGATGGCGCTGTCGTAATCCTTCTGGGCGAGGAAGATCACCGAGCGGTACAGCCCGAGGCCGGGTACCAGAGGAATGATGCCGGACACAAGGTAGAGCGTGGTCGTTTTCTTTTTGAGCCGCGCCGTGATTTCGCACAGCACGCCCACCGTGAGGCCGCTTAGGAAGAACGCCGGCATCCCTTCTTTCCCCAGCAGGATGTAAACGATGTATCCGCTGCTGGATATCAGCGCCGTGTGGAACAGCGTGTTTTTGGGCTGCTCTAAAAGCAAGGCAAAAAACACCGTGGCCGCCATACAGGCGAGATACTCGATCACAAGAGCCATGCGCGCCTCCTACAGCATCATAATAATGGCAACGCCGCTGGCCAGCATGATGGCGCTCAGCAGCGCATCCGCGCCTCTTGCAAGGCCGGAGATCAGATCGCCCCGCAGGGTGTCCCTGATGGCGTTGGTCATGGCGATGCCGGGTAAAAGCGGCATGATGCTGCCCGCAATGATGGCTTCCTGATTGCCGCCGGCGATGGCGATCAGCGAAACAGCGCCAAGGGCGGCGATCGCGCCTGAAAACAGCGAAACGACGGGGCCGGGGGCGTGAATGCGCCGGTACAGCGGCATCAGCGCCTGCAGCATCAGGCCGATCAGGAAGCTGAACAGAAACTCGACGACCCGGCCGCCGAACATCACGGCAAAAAAACCGGCGGACAGGCTGAACGCAAGGATGGAACGCCCCGGCGGCGGCTTGGGGCTTTCGCGCAGCGCCGCAAGGGCGTCGTACGCCTGCTGCGCGGTCATTTCGCCGTGCGCGGCTTTGCGCGAAATGATGTTGACGTTGTTGATGGCGCCAAGGGAGATGGCGCGGTCGTTGATGCGCAGCACCCGCGTTTCGACTTTGCCGTCCGGCAAATGGAAGGAGATCGAAAAGCCGGTGGGAAAAGCGAGGATCTCGGCCCTGTCAAAGCCGAACGCTGCGCTCATGCGGCGGGCGGTATCCTCCGCCCGGTAGGTTTCCCCGCTGCTTTCCAGAATGGTCTGGGCGGCCAGCATCGCCGCGTCCATGGCCGTTTCATACTGCTGCAAGCGCTCGCCCCCCTTCACCCAGCATACAATATCATATTTTGCTTTTCGCGTAAAGAAAGAGGCGTTGTAGGTTTGAGGTTCTTCCTGTATAATGTCTTTATCATTCGAAGCTGCAACGCGGCGCGGAGGACAGGCATGAAGACGGTCTTTTTTACGGGGGCGACCGGCGGGCTGGGCACGGCCTGCGTGCGCCTGCTGTCAAAAAACGGCTGGCTGGTGTTTGCCGCGGGCACCAACGAGGACAAGCTGAAAATGTTGGGGGAAATTCCCCATGTGATCCCCGTAAGGGCGGATGTGACCAGCGATGAATCGGTTAGGCATGCGCATGATGTGGTGGCAAAGCATACCGGCCGGCTGGATGCGGTGGTCAATTTTGCCGGCAGGACATCCTTTGGCGCGCTGACGGAGGGCGACGCGGTCACCGTATGCGAAAGGCTGCTTAAAGTCAACGTGCTGGGCATGGTGCGCGTTAACAGGATGTTTTTTGATTTGCTTGTCGGAGGCAAGGGCCGCATCCTCAACTGTTCCTCTTCGGCGGGGTGGATGACGCCCCAGCCCTTTGCGGGCGCATACGGACTAACCAAATACGCCGTTGAAGCGTACAATGACAGCCTGCGCAGGGAGGCCATGTATCTTGGCATACCGGTCATCAAATTGCAGCCCGGCGCTTTTCAAACGGATATGATGGGCGATATCATAGGCGGCTTTGAACGCGCCATGAAAAGCAGCGTATTCTACAAAGGCTTATTGAAAACCATGAAGCCGCTGATGGATACTACGCTGGCCAAGCCCGGCAAACCGGATGCGCTGGCGCGCGTGGTGCTGCGCGCCTTGGAGGACAGGAAGCCCAGGCGTCAGTACCGCATCGGGTCGGGGGCTGTGCTGTCGCTGCTGGAACTGCTGCCGGAAGGCGGCGTGGATGCCGTATACCGGCTGCTGTACCGCCATGCCGGGCGGCACGATAAACTGTAGAATAAGGGGTGCGATGATGCAGCGCAACGGGATCGAATCGTTAAAAAAGGCCGGTTTCAATACGGATACCGGGTTTATCCGGCTGCTTGCCATTCTGTGCATGGCGGTGGATCATGTGGGCGTCATTTTTTTCCCGCAGCTTATGGTGCTGCGTGTGATCGGGCGCATCGCTTTTCCGCTGTTTTGCTATGGGATCGTCGTGGGCGCTGTCGCCACCCACGATTGGAAAAAGTACGCGCTGCGCCTGCTTTCGGGCGCCCTGATATCGCAGGTGCCGTACATGGCGGCTGCCGGCCACACATGGAAGGAACTGAATGTCATTTTCACCTTGCTGGTGGGGCTGATGGCCATTGTCAGCGTGCAGAAAAAGCGGTACGGGTCCGAAATATGGGGGCCGGCCGTATGCCTGCTGGTCGCCGCCGCCATCCGCATGGATTACGGCTGGAAAGGCGTGCTGTTTATTCTTTTGCTCTATCTTGCAAGGGGGACGCGGGGCGGCTTTGCGGCGGTAACGGTGGCGTTCTGCCTCTATTGGGGCACGCAGTCGGCCGATGTTTCTTATTTGTTTGGGATGCAGGCGCGCGCAAGCAGCGCGCTGGTTGGCAATATGCTGGGCGTTGTCCTCGCGTTTCTGCGCCTGCAAACCTTCGCCCTGCTCGCCCTGCCCTTTATGCTGATCCCGACACATAGCGGCCTTAAAATCAGCAAGCGGTGGATCTATGCCGCCTATCCGGGGCACTTTTTGATCCTGTATGCGATCAAGCTGCTTGTTTGAAACTTGACAGTGCAGCATAACAAATATACAATAGCGCTACCATTTTGAGAGGGGAACCGGCATGATCTATAACGAGATCAAGAGCATCATTCCGCATTTTCAATTCCGTGGCAGGTATCTGCGCGCGAGCGAAATACAGAGCGGCAACGTCAACAACACCTATCGCCTTGAATACGAAGTAAACGGCGCATACCGTCTGTTTACGCTTCAGCATATCAACCAGTATGTGTTCAAAAACCCCAAGGAGGTGGTGGGCAACATCGTCTGCGTGACCGACCATATCCGCAATAAAATGATCGAGCGGCGGGAAGACCCCAACCGCCGGGTGCTGGAGCTGATTCCCACGACAGATGGGAAATTTGTTTATATAGATGACGATGGCGAGTTCTGGCGCGCCTATACGTTCATCGAGAATGCCGACGCGCTGGACATCGTATATACCCACGGGCAGATGGAGGAAGTGGGCCGCGCGTTTGGCAATTTCCAGAGGATGCTCACCGATTTCGACGTCAACCGTCTGTTTGTCACCATCCCCAATTTTCACCATACGACCAAGCGCTTCTATCGCTTTGTGCGGTCGCTGGACGAAGACAAGGCGGGCCGCGTCAGGGACGTTGAGGAGGAGGTGGAATTTCTGTTTGATCACCGGCGCATGATGGGTGAGATCGTTCGCTTGCTGGATAAGGGCGTGCTGCCGGTGCGCGTCACCCATAACGACACCAAGGCCAACAACGTGCTGCTGGACAGCGCCACGGGCAAAGCGCTGTGCGTGATCGATCTGGACACCGTCATGCCGGGCTCGGCCCTGTACGATTACGGCGACGCCATCCGCTTTGGCGCGTCGACGGCGGCGGAGGACGAGGAAGATACGTCCCGGATCAAGCTGGACATGGAAAAAACGCGCGCATTTACCAAGGGCTTCATTGCCGAAACCAACGGGTTTCTGAGCGATGAAGAGCTTACGCGCCTGCCGCTGGGCGTCAAGGTGCTGACGGCGGAGCTGGCCATGCGGTTTCTTACGGACTATATTGACGGCGACCTGTATTTCAAAGTCAATTCGCCGGAGCACAACCTGGTGCGCGCGCGTGCGCAGATCGCGCTGCTGAAAGATATCGAGCGACATGAAGACGAGATGCAGCGCATGACGGAGGAATTCATCCGTAAGCTGGTTTAATGCGGTTGCTTTAATACGAACACGATCAGCGTGCCCTTTCGGACGCTGATTTTTATTTGTCTGGCCAGTGCCTCATTGCTGACGCCAAGGGGAAAGCGCGCGCTCAGCGCGGCATGATCCAACGGATAGAATAATCCGCTTGCCGTGACGCCCTCTGCGCGCCCGTCGGGGCAGAATATGGAAACGGTCTGGCGCGGAGCGGCGGGAAGGGAAAGACTCCCGTCGGTCACGGCCCAAATATCGCCCTCCGGCAGCAGGGCATGTACGTTCGCTCCTTTGGCGGAAAAGAAGGCGATCAACTGAATATTGGCGTAAAAATGATCGGGCCGCCCGCCGCCGACGCCATAAAGCTTAAAAAAACGATAGCCCATTTTGATGCCGGCTTTGACGGCGAGGGACAGATCGGTATCGTTTTTGACCTTTGGAAAAACGATGCGGGGGACGGACGGAGGGCGCCGCACGGAGTCCATATCGCCCAGCAGCAGATGCGGGCGCAGGCCATGGGCGGCCAAGCTGTCCGCGCCGCCGTCGGCCGCGATGACCAGATCCCCCTGCGCCGGTACAAAGTCACGTGGGGTAAAATCTCCGGCGCCGACCACATAGCAAGTCCCTTTTCTCATGGCATCCTCCATGCGGATATGATATAATCATTATATCATACGGCGTGCGGTTCGTCCCGCGTCTGTGTGGTATAAGGAGGCGCTCATGCTTGTTTTTGCCCGGTTTGTCCTGAAAAAAAGAAAGCTCATCCTCTGGCTGACCGTGCTGTTGTGCGCGGTGAGCCTTTGGGGGATGCTGCGTGTCAGGGTCAACTATGATATGTCGTCCTACCTGCCCGACGACGCGCCGACGGCGCAGGCGTTGAAGGCGGTGGGCGACGATGTGCCCAACATGAAGCTGTTTTTGCCCGGCGTCAGCATGCGAGAGGCGCTGGAAGCCAAGCGGAAGCTGCTTGGCTGCGCCCATGTGCGCGGCGTGCTCTGGCTGGATGACGTGGTCGACCTTCGCGCGACGCCGCAGGAAACGCTGGACGAAAGCACCCTGTCCGCATGGTACAGGGGCGGCGGCGCGCTGTTTCAGGTAACGGTAGACCCGGACGACTATGCCGCCGGGTTCGGTGAAATCAGGAAGCTGTACCCCGAAAGCCTGACGGCGGGCAACGCGGCCAATCAGGCGCGGGTGATTTCCGTATCCATGAAGGAGATTGGGGCCATCATCCCCTTCGTGTTGCCCATCGTGCTGCTCATCCTTTTGGTGTCGACCCGCCACTACTTTGAGCCCCTGCTGTTTTTGCTGGCCATCGGCGTCGCCATTTTGCTCAACGAAGGCAGCAACTATTTTCTGGGCAGCGTGTCCTTTGTCACGCGCTCCTCGGCGGCGGTGCTGCAATTGGCCGTATCCATCGACTATGCCGTGTTCCTGCTGCACCGGTTTGCCGAGTGCCGCGAGCAGGGCATGGACAACGAAACGGCCATGGCCGAAGCCATGGTGCGCTCCGCTTCCTCCATTGCGGCCAGCGCCATGACGACGGTGTTCGGTTTTCTCGCCCTGATGCTGATGGGCTTCCGCCTGGGCAGCGATATGGGCCGGGTGCTGGCCAAAGGCGTGCTGGTCAGCTACCTGACGGTGATGTTCTTCCTTCCTGCCGCCGCCATTTCGATGACCAAATGGATCGACAAAACGGCCCACCGCTCCTTTATGCCCACTTTCCGCCGCACCAGCCGCGCCATCGTGCAGCGCGGCGCGCCGCTGGCGCTGATATTGCTGTTGCTTCTTCTGCCCGCGTATATGGGACAAAAGAGCAATCATTTCCTGTACGGCTCGTCGGGCATGCACGCGGAATCTTCGCCCGTTAAAATAGAAGCGAAACAAATCGACCGTTTGTTCGGCCGCAGCCAGCAGATGCTGCTGATGGTGCCCGAGGGCGATCTTGCCCGCGTGGACGCCCTCAGCAAAGATTTGCGGGCGCTGCCCGGAATAACGGCGGTGGTTTCCTACCCCACCATGGTGGGGCTGGGCATTCCGCCCGATATCGTGCCCGGGGACCGGCTAAAGCAGCTGCGCAGCGGCGGGTACGACCGCATCATTCTCTACGCCGACGTGCCGGAGGAGGGCGAAACGGCCTTTCGCCTCGTAGAGGATATACGCCTTGCGGCGCAACGATACTATGGCGAGGGCTGTCATCTGGCGGGCGAGTGCGCGGCCAATCTGGACATCAAGGACAGCATCCTGTCCGACAGCGCCAGGGTGCTGTGGGGCGGCATCCTGTCCATCGGCCTTATCCTGCTGCTCACCTTCCGTAGCCTGACCATTCCGGCGGTGCTGCTGATCATCATTGAGGGCGCGATCTGGATCAACCTCAGCCTGCCGTATTTCCAGGGCATCGATATGAACTATATCGGCTACCAGATCGTGTCGTCCGTGCAGCTGGGCGCAACGGTGGATTACGGCATCCTGCTGACGCAGCGGTACATGGAAGCGAGGAAGGGCAAGGATAAGAAACAGGCGGCGGAGCAGGCGCTCAGGTACAGCACCGGCTCCATCCTGCCGCCCGCGCTGATTCTGACGGCGGCCGGCCTGCTGCTGGGCTTTATTTCCACCAACGGCGTCATCAGCCAGATGGGGCTGGTGCTGGGGCGCGGCGCGGCCATCTCCGCCGGCATGGTGCTGGTGGTATTGCCCCATGTGCTGATGTTTGCCGACAGGCTGATCTCCCACACGACATTAAAGCCCAAGGAGGCCGGAAAGAATATGAAAAAAGGTGCGGCCGCACTGATGCTCTGCCTGCTGATGGCGCTGCCGATGGGCGGCGCGCTGGCGGCGACGAAAACCGAGGTGGTGTACGCCAAACTGGACAACGCGGGGCAGGTGAAGGGCGTCTACATCGTCAACGAGTTTGAGACGGAGCGGGAAGAGCGGGTTTCAGACTACGGGGCGTATGACAAAATCGAGAATCTAAGCGGTCTTGACCCCATCGCCTATGACGGCGAAAAGGCGCAGCTGCCGCTTGAAAAGGGGCGGTTCCGCTATCAGGGCAACCCCGTAAAGGCGGATCTGCCGTGGGATATCGCTCTTTCCTATACCTTGGACGGGCAGGAAGTATCTCCCGAAACGCTTTCCGGTGCGGCGGGCAGGGTGGGCATCCGTTTGCTTGTGACCCCGAAGGAGCGCTGGGAAAAGCTGACGTCGCTGATGACGCTGCAGGTTTCTTTGACCCTGGACAGCGACCGATGCCTTGGCATCGACGCGCCGGGCGCGACGGTGGCGGCGGCGGGCGGCGACAGGACGCTTTCCTATGTCGTTCTGCCGGGCATCGCGGCGGACTATACCGCGACCATGCGGGCCGAGGGCTTTTATCTGCCCGCCGTCAGCGTGGCGGGCGTGCAGATGGCGATGGACGGGGCAATGTATAAGCAGTATACCGAAAGAATGCTGGTGGGTTCCCCTCTCGCCGCGGTCGCGGGCAACATGATGGACAATATGTTCGGCCGCCCGCAGGCGCGGCCCGAATCCTTTGCCGACGCGCGCAACGGCAGCATCGAGCGCCTGCAGTTTGTGATGATGACGGAGGGTATCCCGGACAGCCCGGCGGAAAAAAAGACAGAGGATGAAGCGGGCAAAGCGGAGGAAGGCCTCATGGCCCGCATTCAAAAGCTGTTTACAAACTGATCGAAAATATCGTGCAATGTTTCCCCCTTTCGGTGCGTTATATCATCGAAAGGGGGAAATACCATGTTCGGTTTAGAAGGGAAAAATCAGAACGGCACGGCGCCTGCCGCTGTAAGGCGGCCTAAAAGGAATTGGCTCCGCGCGCTGGCGCTGGTGGCCGTGGCGGTTGTTCTGGTTGCAGGCGCGCTGACCGTGTGCCTTAACGCCCCAAGTACCAGGGAACGCGAGGAAAGCGCTGCGGCGGATTACGGCATGTCGGACCAGATGTATGCTCCTGCGCCCATGGAAATGCCCGAGGGGGGCATGGATATGAACCGTGCCGCCGGAAGCAAGGAAAAGGCCAGCAAGGTCATTCGCACGTTCTCCTTTACGCTTTCGACCCGGCAGTTTGAGCAGGATCTGGCCGCCATCCGCACGGCGCTGAACGCCCATGAGGGATATGTGGAAGAATCCAGGCTCTCTTCCGACTACGGCGCGCGCCGCACCGCCTATATGCGGGTGCGCGTTCCCAAAGACGCCGTGGACGCCTTTACCGCAGAGCTTAAGGGCATCGGCCGCGCGCTGGATGTGAGCGAAACGGCGGAAGATGTAAGCGAACAGTATGCCGATATTCAGCTGCGCCTTGATACCCAGAAGGCCAAGCTGCAGCGCCTGCAGGAAATGCTCAGGAAGGCCGTGTCGGTGGAGGAACTGCTGAAAATCGAATCTTCTATCGCCGATACCCAGTACCAGGTGGACAGCCTGACAGGCTCCCTCAAGGGGATGGACAGCAAGGTGGATTACTCTACCGTGACCATCAACCTGAAGGAAGAAAGGCAGCAGGACACCGCGCAGGTCAAGGAAGAAACGCTGGCTGAACGCATCAGGAGCGCCTTTGGCGCGATGCTGAACGGCATCAGGACCTTCGCCGAGGACATGCTGGTGTTCCTGGTGACGGCGCTGCCCTTTATCCTGCTCATCCTCATCGTCCTCATTGTCATCAAAGTGATTTGTAAAAGGAGAAAGAAAGCATGAAAAAGCTCTTTGTTATCCTATTGGCGCTGCTGATGCTGTTGGCCGTTCCCGTGCTGGCGGAAAGCGAAAACACGCTGCGCGTAACCGGTTCTGCCACCTTATCCCTCGCCGCCGACAGGGCCACGGTATACATCGGCGCGAATACCAATGGCGAGTCCGTGCAGGAGGCGCAGGAAAAGAACGCCGTCACCATGGACAAGGTGCTCAAGGCCATTGAAGATGCGGGTATCCCAAAAAGCGATATCATCACCAACCAGTACGATGTCGGCGTATCCAATGACGGATACGGATATATGTCCGGCGGTGGCGGCAAGACCACCTACCGTGTGAACAGCATGCTGTTTGTGACGGTGAAGAATCTTGACCTCTTGGCCAAAGTGGTGGATGAAGCCACCAAGGCGGGGGCAAACAGCATCTACGGCCTGGAGTTTTCCAGCAGCAAGGGCGAAGAAGCCTATGACCGCGTGATGACGCTGGCGGTGGAAAAGGCGAAAAAGAACGCCGAAACGCTGGCCGCGGCGACGGGCAAGAAGCTGGGCGCCATCATCCGGGTGGAAGACGGCGGCGTCTACCGCGGCCAGTATGCCGCCAGCAACAGCCTGGATATGATGAGTGAGAAGGAGGCCGGCGCGGCCATTGTAACGGGCGACGTATCCCTGAGCGCCACGGTAACGCTGGAGTTTGAACTGGCCAAAGCCCCCCTGATGCCGTAAGCATGATTGTACCAAGCGGAAGCGCGACGCGCTTCCGCTGTTTGGTACAATGCTTTCGATCGTTTCTTGACAAATAAGCCATCCTCTGTTATACGATAAATGAAACCATTGGGCACTTCCGTCAGCTTGGGCAAGTGGAGCCCCTGCTCGCGGAGGTGCGCGAGGGCTTTTTCTTGTTCCAGCAGAACATTCTATTCACGCCCTTCCGCTTCTTGTTTTTTTTTCGCGCGTAGCGAGAAACGAAAACCAATCCGATCTGCCGCCGCTTGATTGCAAATCAACGGGGTTTCCCGTATACTGTCATCGGAAAAGAGGGGGAAGGCATGGCGATCGAGGCGGTTATTTTTGACATGGACGGGCTGCTGCTGGATACGGAAACGCTGGGCATCGAGGCCTGCCTCTACGCGGGCAGGCGGCAGGGGCTGTCGATCGACGTGGACGTCGTGCTTTCGACGCTGGGGCAGACGGAGCCTTTTTCCAATGCGACGTACAGGCGGCACTACCCCGCGTTTGAAGCGGAACGTTTCTGGGCGGATTTCGGCGCGTGGATGCGCGATACCACGGGCAGGACGCCGCCGAAGCTGATGCCGCAGGCATTGGAAACACTGACGGCCCTCAAAAAAAGAAGCATCAGGATCGGGCTATGCTCTTCCAGCCCCATGGAACGCATTGCGCGCTATATGGCGTCCACCGGCATCGGCGGCTTTTTTGACGCGACGGTCAGCGGGGATGACGGCGCAAAGTCCAAGCCCGCGCCGGACATGTATCTGCTGGCGGCGCGCAGGCTGAGCGTGATGCCGCAACACTGCATGGTGCTGGAGGATTCGCCCAACGGCCTTAAAGCCGCGCGCGCGGCGGGGATGCTTTCCTGCATGGTGCCCGACCAGATCCCCTATCAACCGGAATTTGCGCCCTTTACCGACCGGGTGTTCCGTCACCTGGGCGAAGCGCTCTGTGAGCTTGGAGGGGAATGATGCCGATCCATATCATTGCCGTGGGCGCCATGAAGGAAAAGGGCCACCGCATGGCCGCTGAGGAATATTTGAAGCGCCTGACGAGGTACGATAAGGTGTGGGTGACGGAGATTGCCGACATCCCCGAACCGCAAAACGCGGGGGAAAACGATATACGGCGCGTGACGGAGGCGGAGGGGGAAAGGATACTCGCCCATATCAAGCCCGAAGACCATGTGTGGGCGCTGTGCATTGACGGAAAGGCGCTGGGCAGCGAAGCCTTTGCCGTGGAACTGGAAGGGCTTAAACTCAGGTCGCAGCGCTGCGTGTTTGTGGTCGGCGGCTCCAACGGATTGGGGGACAATGTGCTGAAGCGCGCGCAGCGCCGCCTTTCCTTTTCGCCGATGACGTTTCCGCACCAGCTGGCCCGCGTGATGCTGCTGGAACAGGTGTACAGGGCCTGCAAGATCAACGCCAACGAGAGGTATCACAAGTAATGCTGCTCAAACAGCTTCGCCTGCACGATTTTCGCAGCTACGGCAATCTGTCGCTGACGCCGCCCCCCGGCGTCACGGTTTTTGTGGGCGAAAACGGCGCGGGCAAGACCAACCTTTTGGAGGCCATCCACCTGTGCTGTCTGGGCAAGAGCCACCGCACCAACAACGACCGCGATATGATCCGCGAGGGCAGCGACACCTGCGGCGTGCACTGCAGGGTGCAGCGCAATGTGGGTATCGATGAAGTGGGCGTGCGGCTGTACTTAAAGCAGCGCAGCCAGAAGCTGATCTATGTCAACGGCAAGATCGTAGGGCGGCTCGGCGAAATGATGGGCCATATGACCTGCGTGATGTTTTCGCCAGAGGACTTGGATATCGTAAAGGGCGGCCCGCAGCTGCGCCGCCGGTATCTGGATATGCTGCTGTCGCAGTGCCAGCCCGCCTATTTTTACGCCCTGCAAAGCTATATGAGCACCCTCAAACAGCGCAATGCGCTGCTTAGAATGATCCTGAAGGGCGCAAACCCCAGGCAGCTGGATGTGTGGGACGAGCAGCTTGCCCTGCGCGGCGTGCAGGTGATACGCTTGCGCAGGCAGACGGCGGAAAAGCTGGATGCGCTGGCCAGGAAACACTATTTTGCCATCGGCGGCCGGGCGGACGAGGTGATGTCGGTGCGCTTTGTCAGCCAGATGGCGGACAGCGCCGCCCCCGAAGAAGACATGACGCGGCTGCTTTTGAAGGGGCGGGAGGACGATATCCGCCGCCAGACCACGGGCGTCGGCCCGCACAGGGACGATCTGAGTATTCTCCTCAGCGGCCGGGATATCAAAGCCTTCGGCTCTCAGGGCCAGATCCGCACGGCGGCGTTGGCGCTCAGGCTGTCGGAAATGGATATATTGACCGCGCAGCAGGACGAACCGCCGCTTCTTTTGCTGGACGATGTGCTGAGCGAACTGGATGTAAGCCGCAGGACGCGCTTGATCGCGCAAATACAATCCGTACAGGCGCTGATTACCTGTACGGATGAAAAGGAGCTGCGCGGCGCGCAGCCGTCGTGCATTTTGCAGGTGAAGAACGGCGTGGTTTCTTAATTCAATGGTGAAACGACAGGGCGCGGATGCCGTCCCGCCACGCGGAAAGAAAGCTTTCCGCCGTGGGGGGACGCTTTTTTTCGTCCTCCGACAGGGCGGACAGCGTAAGGTTCAGCAATGTTCTGGAGGCTTCCCATTGGGAGACAGCCATCGTGTGCCGGTCGCCCAGCATGGCCATGGCCAGCGCCCCCATGGCGTATACGCTGATTGGCTCCCCAAGGTCGGCCCCGGTATGGTAGGCTTCGGGCGCAAGGTAATAGGGGGAGCCGGGCAGCCGCCCGCGCACGTTGATGGCGGGCATACGGATAAAATCGTCCACGCTGCAAAGGAACAGCCTGGCGCGCTCAAAATCGATCAGGATATGGCTGTCCGCAAGGCCGGAAGCAATATAGTCCATCCGCGCGGCCTCGGTGAGCAGCGAAAAAAACGAGTCCAGCATGGCGCAGCGCTGGATAAACGGCAGGGCGCGCATCCTCTGGAAGCTGTTAGGCAGCGGGCCGATGGGGTAGGCGTCCAGCCAGGGGAACACGCACAGATAGCCGTCGCCTATCTGTTCTTCATACAGAAGCGGCGGCAGGGCGGGATGTTTTATGGAACGGTACAGAAAGGCGGCGTGCCGTAAGCGCGCCACAGCCTGTACGCCGCTGCCCAGATAGTTTTCGGGCAGCGCGCCCGCATACTTGATGAAATACCGCCCCGTTTCGTTTTCGACGCCGAAACAGATATTGCCGGAGATCAAGCGGTCAAACACGCGGAACACGCGGCCGAAACGCCGCAAAAAGCGAAAATCGTGCGGCGCTTTCAGGCTGAACGCATGGCCGTCTGCCGAAACGGGAAAGGACATATCAGCCCTCGCCGTAGGGCAGCACGGCAACGATCTTATCCTCGATATAGACCAGATAATACAGCGTGCTGCCGCTCTCGCTGTAATGGCTGATAAACTCCTCGGCGTTGCGGGCGCGGATGGGATGATCCATTGTGCCGTAATAATACAGGCAGTTGTCGGTGCAGCGGTAGTCTTTGTAAATGTAACCCGAATCGTTGGTGAAGGTGGATATGTTGGAAATGCCCTGATAGGTCAGGGTGATCAGATCGGCCGAAATGGTACAGGCGCCGTCCTTGATAAAGATATCGGAAATATAGCCCGCCGAAACGCGGGTGCGCCGCTCGCTGGGCCGCCGCTGGAGATAGACGGTGTAGGTGGTCTGCCCGGCCAGCTGGCGGCTGCCGTCGTAGCTGCTCACCGTGACGGTGACGGCCTGCGGCTCGTTGGTCATCTGGATGACGGGGGAGGGCTGGCCGCTTTTGACCACCTGCCCGTTGACGGTGATGACGGAATCGGGCGAGGAACAGGTGGGCGTCAATTTGACGCGGCTGACCCAGCTGGCCACCGTCAGCAGGTAGGTGGTCTGGTAGGGGTCGAAGCGTTCGGGCAGCATGATGCCGGTATTGGGCGCGTTGTGGGTAAGACCGCTTAAGCGGTCGGCAGGCACGGCTGACGCTGCGCAGGCTGAAAAGAAGGGGAACACCAGCATGGCCGCCAGCAGAAGGGAAAGGATGCCTGATTTTTTCATGCTCAAACCTCCTTCAGGTGCGGATGAATGCGTCATACAGGGTAGCGATGGATTTGGGAAGATCATCCTCGTGGATGCCGATCAGCACGCTCAGTTCGCTGGGGGCCATCAGCATGGTTTTGACGCTGATGCCCTGCTCGGCAATGGCGGTGAACAGCCGGGCGGCCACGCCGAAGCGCTTGGACATGCCGTAGCCCACGATGGCCAGCATGGCCAGATGATCCTGCACGATCAGGCGGTCGGGCGACACCTCGGCGGCGATCTTATCCAGCACCTGCTGCCGCTTGGGCTCAAGCGCCGCGGTGGGCAGAATCACGCACATGGCGTCAATGCCGGTGGGCAGATGCTCAAAGTTCAGCCCATACTCTTCAAACACCTGCAGCACCTTGCGCCCGAAGCCGATCTCGGCGTTCATGCGGTCTTTTTCCAGCATCACGGTGGAAAACCCCTTGCGCCCCGCGATGCCGGTCACGATGGGGCCCTGCGCGCTGAAAAGGGGGCTGCCGTGTATCATGGTGCCGGGGTGCAGGGGATCGTTGGTGTTGCAGACGCGGGTGGGGATGCCGGCGGAGCGGACGGGGAACACCGCGTCCTCATGCAGCACCGAAGCGCCCATATAGGAAAGCTCGCGCAATTCGCGGTAGGTCATATCCCGTATGAAGGTGGCGTCGGGCACGATGCGCGGGTCGGCCGAGCGGAAGCCGCATACATCCGTCCAGTTTTCATACAGGTCGGCGTTGACGGCGCGGGCCACCAGCGCGCCCGACACATCCGAGCCGCCGCGGGAAAACACGTGGATATTGCCGTCTTCGTCCGCGCCGTAAAAGCCGGGGATGACGGCGGCGTGCAGCGCCGACAGCGTTTCGTGAAGCAGCCGGTTGGTTTCTTTGGGGTTCAGCCTGCCGTCCTGATGGAAACGGATCACATCCTTCGCGTCGACCAAGGGCAAGTCCAGCGCCTGCGCCAGCATCATGGCGCACAGGTATTCGCCGCGGCTGGCCACAAAATCGCGGGTCGCGCCGCTTGCAAGCGCTGTTTCCAAAAGAGCGATCTCCTGAAGGATGGGATCGGCATCCAGCGCCAGACGCTGCAGAATGCCCGCAAACCGGGCGCGGATGGCGGCCAGCGGGGCGGAAAAATCTTCGCTTCCAGCCGCCTTTTCATGGCAGAGAAGCAGTAAATCGGTGACCTTGTCATCCTCGTCAAAGCGCTTGCCGGGCGCGCTGGGCACGATGAAGCGCCGCTTTGCGTCGCTCTTGATGATGGAAACCACCTTTTCGATCTGCCCTGCGTCCGCCAGAGAAGAGCCGCCGAATTTTGCAACGATCATGGCTTTTTCCTTTCGATGGATGATGTTTATTGTAGCCTGTAAAAAGATGAAATGTCAACAAAAAGCCGGGGCATGCGCCCCGGCCGATAGGAGACCGATGGAATTACTTGGCGTCGCTGACTACGCTTTCGCCCGCGATGCGGCCGAAGACGGTGAAGTCAACGATGGCGTTGCCGCCCAGGCGGTTGCCGCCGTGCAGGTTGCCGGTGATCTCACCCGCGCAGTAGAGGCCGGGGATCGCGTTGCCGTCCTTGTCGAGGGCGCGGCAGGCGGGGTCGACGTCCACGCCGCCCATGGTGTGGTGCGCGGCGGGGCTGCGGGGATAGGCATAGAAGGGCGGCGTCATCAGCTTGTTGCCGTAGCTGACGCGGCCAAACTCGTCCGCCGCGGCGGAATCGACGGAGGCGTTGTACTTTTCAACCGTCGCCTTCAGCGCGTCCGCCGGCACGTCGAGCGTTTTCGCCATTTCTTCGATGGTATCGGCCTTGACGTAGCCGGACACCTTGTTTTCTACCAGGTACTGGATGCTCTGTCCGCCCAGCGTGATGGAGGTGGCGGGATCGGGGATGGAATCGGCGCTCAGCAGCATGTACATGATGCTGTCGGGCTGAGCGATGATGGCCTTGCTCATATCGTCGCGGCGGCCGTCTTCACGCACGAAGCGCTCGCCGTTCTTGTTGACGAAGATGGCGTTGCTGTAGGAGCGGTTGATGTCATAGGTCGCGCCGGTCTTGGGGTTGCACATGTGCAGCAGCTGGATCTGTTCCATATTGACCAGCTTCGCGCCCGCTTCCTGCGCCATGATGATGCCGTCGCCGGTAACGCCCGCCACGTTGGAGGTGGGGAGCTTCGCGCCGAGGTAGGGCCACTTTTCGCCCTGGCAGTACTGCTCGCGCAGCTTCACGTTGCCCGCAAAGCCGCCGGTGGCCAGGATGACGCCCTTGGTCGCATGGAGGACGACCTTGGAGCCGTCGCGCTTTTCGGCGTTGACGCCCACCACGCGGCCGTTGTCCAGGATCAGGCTCTTGCCCTCGGTGTTCATCAGGCAGGTATACTTGTCGTTATTGGCCAGCGCCTGGGTGAAGGCATCAATGTAGCCGGTGCCGTTGGGCTTCACGCCCTGATGGGTGCGGGGATAGAGGGAGCCCGCGCCATGGCTGATTTTGTCTTCGAACTCTACGCCCATGGCTTTCAGCCAGTTGAGAGCATCGTAGGCGTTGGCGGTCAGCGTTTTGACCATGGTCAGGTTGGCTATCTTGTCGCCGCCGTTCCATGTCTGCAGGGCAAACCAGTTGGCGCTGTCAAAGAGGGTCTTGTCGGTCTTTTTGAAGGCCTCGAAGTCGTTTTTGACGGCTTCCATCAGGGCCTTGTGCTCGTCGCTCACCGGCGCTTCGGCGATGGCGCTTTCAACCAGCGCGTGCGGATCGCCCGCCACTTCGGCCTTGTCCTGCAATTCGGGATCGGGGCAGTTGTAGATGCCGCCCGCGACGATGGAGTTGCCGCCGAGAAAGCCCATCTTTTCGATCAGGATGACGCTGGCGCCCTTGCCCGCGGCCGAAACCGCGGCGGCAAGGCCCGCGCCGCCGCCGCCCACGACGATGACGTCCGCCGTGAGTTCTTCATCCTTGGCGGCCGCCTTTTCGGCTTCCTTGCCAAATTTCGCCATGTCCGCGCCGGCTTCCGTCAGCAGCGCTTCGGCGGCTTTCATGACCGCTTTGCTGGTCACGGTAGCGCCAGCTACGGCGTCCACCTTGCAGGTCTGCTGTTCCACGATCCTTTCGGGGATCACGGTGGCGGCATAGCCGCCGATGCCGGGGGTTTCGACGTTCTCGGTCACTTTGAAGGATTCGATTTTGTCTTCGGTCACGGTCATTTCAAGCGTCATTGCGCCCATCATGCCGTTGACGGTCTTGGTGTAGGTTCCGGCCTTCATTCCTTCGGCCATGGTCGTGCCCATGACAGCCAGCGCCATGATCAGCGCGAGCGCAAAGGCAAGCAGTTTCTTGCTACGCATGTGATACCTCCGTACGTTTTTTTCCCTAACCGCCCCGATTGTAGCATGTATCAAAAGCAAGTCAACCGGGGTTTTGTATACATTGCCTGTTTATGGGAAAGCGGGCGGATTGTGTCCCAAGAAACGGGCGGGAGAAGAAACGGAGACGCCTGCTTTTCGAGAAATGCTTGTATATATCTATGTTTTATAGTATAGTATGGGCAATGGTATCCATATCCCTACAGATTATCATGGAGGCAGAAAAGATGGGTAAGTTTGTGATCAGGAAAACCGGCACCGGCATCAAATTCGATTTGAAGGCCTCAAACGGCGAAATCATCGCTACGTCCGAAGTCTATGCGTCCGAAGCCTCCTGCAGGGCGGGCATCGCCAGCGTGCAGAAGAACGTCCCCAAGGCGAACGTTGAAAACCAGACGGCAGAAGGCTATAAGGTGGAAAAGCATCCCAAGTTTGAAGTGTATACCGATAAGGGCGGCGAGTTCCGTTTCCGCCTGAAGGCCGCCAACGGCCGGATCATCGCGGCGGGCGAAGGGTACAAGGCCCTCAACAGCTGCATGAACGGCATCGAATCGGTGAAAAAGAACGCGCCCGGCGCCAGGATCGAACAGGCGGAGTAATCCCTCCTAACCCGTATCCCCGCCGAAAGCAAGGCGCGGGAGACGGACTTGAAAGCCGGGGCGCCTAAGCGCAATGTCATTCAGATAACGGAACAGAAAGAAAGACTGACTGCCGAAAAAAGGCGGTCAGTTTTTTAGTCATGAGAAGGACTGAAAAAGAGCATGGTCGGCGCATAGCGTGCGCGTGATGAAATTTTCCTGCGACAGCGTCGAACAAACCATGCAAAAATTCCGTCTATAATGGTGAGGAGGTGATTGGATGAGCTACACCGTTGCTGCAGAAACG
>CAZFUT010000021.1:0-33072 GCA_964522425.1 uncultured Oscillospiraceae bacterium | reverse complement strand
TCTCTTCCATCATGCCCGACAGCTTTTCCGAATCGTGGGCGTTCATCTGGCAGCCGTAGGTAACGATATGATAGCTGCGCGGGCGTGTTTCCAGCGCCTGCACCTGCAAAGCAAACGCTTTTTGTTTTTCAATTTCTTCCATGGGAATGGGACGGATGTCCTCACGCACGGGCTGTTTCCTCCTTGTCGCCTGCCAATATGCCGCTGCCCTGGCAGTGGGGGCACACGCCGCGCTCCGCCTCGTTTTTTTCGTCGGAGCGCATTCTGGTGATCTCCATGAGCCCCAAAGCCGTAAAACCGTGGACGGTCGTTTTGACCCTGTCCATCCTCAGGCTGTCCTCCAGCGCTTTTTGCACCGCGCCGCGGTCTTCTTCAAGAGCCATGTCGATAAAGTCGATCACGATGATGCCGCCCGTGCCGCGCAGGCGCAGGATGCGCGCGATCTCTTTCGCCGCTTCCACATTGACGTTCAGCGCCATCGTGTCCTTGTCCCGCTTAAAGCTGCCGCCCGACGAATTGACGTCGATCACCGTCATCGCTTCGCAGGGGTCGATCACGATCTGCGCGCCCGATTTTAGGAGTATCCTGCGGCGCAGCGCCTCTCGGAATTTGTCCTGCACCTTGTACAGCGTCAGCGGGTGCGGGCTTTCGCGCACGGGAATGGAGAGGCGGCCCACGCTTTCCGGCGCGTCGGTCACGATTTCGTCCACCTGTTCCCGGATATCGCGCAGCAGCTTGTGCAGCATCCGGGGCGGCTCCATCACAAGGTTGGGGGCCGGTACGCCGCTTGTGACAATGCGCTGCCATTTTTCGGTCAGCTCTGCCGCTTCCTTGATAATCTCTGCGCCCTGCCCCGGCAAAAACGATGACCGCGCGATGAATCCGCCTTCCGGCCGCGGCAGCGCCTGTACTTTGGCTTTTACCTGCGCCCGCTCCCCGGTATCCTGTATGCGCTGGGACACCGCATCGCGCTTTGCAAAGGGCAGGTACACAAGATACCGGCCCGTCAGGGCAATGTCGCGCGTCAAATAGGGCGCTTTGCCGCCGATGGACGGCTTTTTGATCTCAACATACATCGTATCGCCCGGCCGCGGGAGCGGCTCGCCCTTTTCAAAGGGCAGAAAGCCTTCCTGCCTGCCCGTCAAGCGCACAAAAACGGCGTTCAGGTCTTTCATCACGCGGTTGACCTTGCCCAGATACAGGCTTTCCACCGCGCTGTTTTCGCCCGAGCGGTACTCATACAGCGCCCCGTCGATCATCAGCGCGGCGCAGGGCGTTCCCTCTTTTTGCCGATAGATCAGCGTGTTCATGCGTTTTCAAGCGGCGCGAAGTTTTCAGTCAGCAGGGCGCCCCTGGTCACAATGGCGCGGGGCACGGGGGCTTCGGCGAGCTGTGCCAGTGCCTGCAGCACCAGTTCGGGCTTGGCCGTCCCGCTTTCGCGCAGCGCCAGCGTCATGTACAAACGACCTTCCTTCACCAGCAGATTGTACACCAGCGGGCGCAAATCAAACTGCTTGTCGCCCTTTTTGGTGCGTTTGGTGGCCATCCACGTTTCTTGTTGCAGAAACGCGGGCACGGCGGCCAACAGCCCCGCCGCCTCATCCTGAAAGGCGGCGACATACTGCGCGGCGCTCAGCTGCGCCATGGGCGGCGCGATTTCGTCGGCCTTTAGCCTGCACTCCCTGCACCGTATTTCGGGCGGCAGCGCAAGGTTGAGCGCCTGCATGAAGCTTTCCGGCTCAGCGGAAGAAAACAAGGGCACTTCCATCACTTCCCTGTCCCCCGCCATGCCCACCGAAAGGGGGGCGGCCAGAGACAAAAGGATGTGCGGGTTAAACCCCTGCGAATAGCGCACGGGGAGGCCGCTCCTGCGCAGCGCGCGCTGCATGGCGCGCATCAGATCGAGGTGGCCGATGTGGCGCAGCCGCTCGGCAATGCTGAACACGACCCACATTTTCATGGCACGCACACCCCCTCAAAGCGCTTGAGGCCGCAGCCCGTGCAGCCCTTCCGGCAGTCCCGCGTGGTGGTTTCGGCATGGGCGCGCTCGTTTTCCATTTTGAGATACGCCTGCGTCACGCCGATATCGATGAACGCCCACGGCAGCAGCTCGTCGTAGCCGCGCTCGCGGCAGGCGTAGAAAGCGGGATCCAGTCCCTCATCCTTAAAGGCTGCCAGCCACTGGTCAAACTTGAAATGCTCGTTCCACGAATCCAACCGGCAGCCGCGCCGCCACGCGCGGTAGATGACGCTGCCCATCCTGCGGTCGCCGCGCGCCACGCAGGCCTCCATGGTGGACAGTTCGGCGTCGTGCCAGTTGAAGTTGACGCCCTTGATGCGCAGCACCTCGCGCAGAAGAGCCTGCTTGCGGTGTATCTCGTCCAAACTGTCCTGCCCCGCCCACTGGAAGGGCGTAAAGGGCTTGGGCACAAAGGTAGACGCGCTGCAGGTGACGCGCAGGCCCGGCGAACGCTGCTGCTTGGGAATGGCAAAATAGCAGGCCACCACTTCTTTGGCCAGCTCCGCAATACCCCGCAGGTCGTCGTCCGTTTCGGTGGGCAGGCCGATCATGAAATAGAGCTTCACGGCGCTCCACCCGCTCTGAAAGGCGTCGGTGACGGCGCGCTTTAAATCGTCCTCGGTGACGCCCTTGTTGATGACGTCGCGCAGCCTTTGTGTGCCCGCTTCGGGTGCAAGGGTAAGGCCGCTCTTTTTGACTTCGCCCGTTTCTTCCAGCGACTGCTTGACCAGACTGTCAAGGCGCATGGAGGGCAGGGACACGCTGACGCGCTTTTCCTTAAACCTGTCCATAAGGCCCCGTATCACCTCGGCCAGACAGGGGTAATCACCGCTGGACAGGGAGGAAAGCGACAGCTCCTCATACCCGGTGTTTTTGACCATGCTCTCGGCCAGCGCGTACAGCCTTTCTGGGCTGCGCTCCCTGACGGGGCGGTACAGCATGCCCGCCTGACAGAAGCGGCAGCCGCGCGTGCAGCCGCGCATGATCTCCAGCACCATCCGGTCGTGCACGATCTGCGTGTACGGCACGGGGATCTTTTCTGGATAGGGCGCGTTTTCAAGGCTGCGCTCGATGCGCTTTACGACTACCGGGGGCACGCCCTCCCGATTGGGCGCAAAGCGTTTCAGCGTGCCGTCTTCGTTGTACGCGGCGTCGTAGAACCGCGGCACATAGGTGCCTTCGATTTGGGTGAGCGCAAACAAAATGTCCGCCCGCGTTTTGCCCTCGGCCCGCATGGCACGGATGGTTTCCGCCACCTCCACCACGCTGGTTTCGCCGTCGCCCATCAAAAAAGCGTCGATGAAGGGGCTCATCGGCTCAGGGTTGGAGGCGCAGGGCCCGCCCGCCAGCACAATGGGTTCCTGTTCGCCGCGCCCGGCGCTTTTTACGGTAACGCCGCCCAAGGACAGCATCTCCAGGATGTTGGTAAAGCTCATCTCATACTGCAGGGTAAAGCCCACGATGTCAAAAGCATCCAGCGGCGTTCTTGTTTCCAGAGAAAACAGCTTTACGTTTTCGCGCTTCATGCCGTCGATCATGTCCACCCAGGGCATGCAGACGCGCTCGCAGATCAGATGCTCTCTGGCGTTCAGCACACTGTACAGTATCTTCATGCCCAGGTGGCTCATGGCCACTTCATAGGTATCGGGAAAACAAAAGGCGAAGCGCAGGTCGCCCGGCTGCTTCTCCTTCACAATGGCGTTCATTTCACCGCCCAGATAGCGCGCAGGCTTCTCGACCTCGTCCAGCAGTTTCTCGATGCGCCTGTTCATGTCAAGGTTCAAATACTTCTTCCCTCACTCCATAGAATTACAGCCTATCCTATCATAATCCCCTTTTTTTGTCCATCGCAGCCAAGGCCGTGGAAAAAGAAAAGCCTAAACATCACAAATAGAACAATGAATGTGGTTTTCCCCTGAAAAGTTCACATTTTGCTGTTGACTTTTGGCACATATCCCGCTAAAATATCCCGCGATGGTTTAAAAACCGAACAAGAACGGCAGGAGGCGTCCAATGCAGTACCGGTTGCAAGGGCTTAAGAACCCCGGACGGGAGGGGGCGCACGGTATCCCCCTCGGCGCCGGGGACGCTGCTTCTCCCCGATTTTTAAGCTTTGGCGGCCGTATCGCTTTTCCCGGCTTCACAGATGTTTATGCACATCTCCGTGAGCCGGGTTTTTCTTTTTATCGCGGCATGGAAAGATCATAGAAAAGCGAGGTCTTCCCTTCCCGTTTTTTTTCGGCCGCAAAGAGCGCATGCATTCTTTGCCGCCCCATGAAGAAACAGAGCATCTTGCAGCCTGAGGGCATGATAGGAGGTATGCACATGAACCGGGATGTCATCATTGCCTGCGATTTTCCATCGCGCGAAGATTGCCTTTCCTTCCTCGACCTGTTCAAAGAGAAAAAGCCCTTTGTGAAGATCGGCATGGAGCTTTTCTACGGCGCGGGCCCGTCCATCGTAAAAGCCATCAAGGACAGGGGCCACGAAATCTTTCTGGATCTGAAGCTGCACGACATCCCCAACACGGTATCCTCCGCCATGCGGGTGCTGCGCGACCTGGGCGCGGACATGGTAAACCTCCATGCCGCCGGCATGACCGCCATGATGCGGGCCGCCCTCGAGGGGCTGACGCGCCCAGACGGCACAAGGCCGCTGCTGATCGCCGTGACCCAGCTGACCAGCACCAGCGAGGAAGCCATGCACAGGGAGCTGCTGATTCCCGGCGGCTTAAACGACGTGGTGCTGCACTACGCGGATTTGGCCAAGCAGGCGGGGCTGGACGGCGTGGTCTGCTCGCCCCTTGAATCCCCCGTCATCCACGAAAAGCTGGGGGCGGGCTTCATCACCGTAACGCCCGGCGTGCGCTTCCAAGGCGGCAGCGCGGGCGACCAGCAGCGGGTGACCACGCCCCAAATGGCGCGGAAGCTTGGCAGCAGCTACATCGTCGTGGGCCGCCCCATCACAAGAAGCGAAGACCCGGTGGCCGCGTACAACCAGTGCATGAACGACTTTTTAGGAGGGCATCAATCATGAGCATCAAACAGCAAGTAGCCGAGGGCCTGCTCAGGATCGGCGCGGTTTTCCTTCGCCCCAGCGACCCCTTCACCTGGGCCAGCGGCATCAAAAGCCCCGTGTACTGCGACAACCGCCTCATCCTGTCCGCCCCCGACGTACGCACGCTGGTGGAGGATGCGCTGGCTGACTTGATTAAGGCTCAATACCCGGGCTGTGAAGCGCTGTTTGGCACCAGCACTGCGGGCATCCCCCATGCGGCCATGGCGGCTGAGCGGCTGAACCTGCCGATGGGCTATGTGCGCGCCGGCAAAAAGGACCACGGCCGCGAGAATCAGATCGAAGGGAAGCTTGTGCCCGGCAGCAGGGTGGTGGTGGTGGAAGACCTGATCTCTACCGCAGGCAGCGTGCTGGAAGTGGTGGAGATTCTGAGGCAGGCGGGGGCCGAGGTGCTGGGCATCGCCAGCATCCACACCTACGGCATGAAAAAAGCGGCGGACAGGCTGGACAGCGCGCGCACCGTCAACCACAGCCTGACCGATTTTGACACCGTGATCGACGTAGCTGCCGGCATGGGCCATATTGCACCGGGCGACAAAGCGCGTTTGAAGCGCTTTCGCGATAATCCACAGGATCAATCATGGATGGAGGAATGATCGATGCGCCACTTAATTGACATTCAGGACCTGAGCACACAGGAGATCGACCAGCTGATTGAAACGGCTCTCGACATCATCGCGCGCCCGGAGGCTTACCGCGGCAAGTGTCTGCACAAGAAGATTGCCACCCTGTTTTACGAGCCGTCCACCCGCACACGGCTGAGCTTTGAAAGCGCGATGCTGGAGCTGGGCGGCAGCGTGCTGGGCTTTTCCTCCGCCGACTCTTCCTCCGCCGCCAAGGGCGAAAGCGTGGCCGACACCGCCCGCACCGTCGAATGCTTTGCCGACATCATCGCCATGCGGCATCCCAAGGAGGGAGCGCCGCTGGTGGCCTCCCAGAGCGTCGGCATTCCCGTGATCAACGCGGGCGACGGCGGACACAACCATCCCACCCAGACGCTGACCGATCTTTTGACCATCAGACGGGAGCTCGGCAAATTGGACGGGCTCACCGTCGGCTGCTGCGGCGACCTGAAATTCGGCCGCACCGTTCACTCCCTCATCACCGCCATGTCGCGGTACACAGGCGTCAGGTTTGTGCTGATTTCGCCGGAAGAACTGAAAATACCCGAGCATGTGCGCACCGACATCCTTGAGCGCCCCGGCATTCCCTTTGCGGAAACGGCCTCTTTGGAAAACGCGATGCCCGAGCTGGACATCCTGTACATGACCCGCGTGCAGCGCGAGCGCTTCTTTAACGAGGCGGACTATGTGCGCTTGAAGGATAGCTACATCCTGACGAGCGACAAAATGAAATTGGCCAAGGACAGCATGCGCGTGCTGCATCCTCTGCCCCGGGTGAACGAAATCTCCGTCACCGTAGACAAAGATCCCCGCGCCGCCTACTTCCGTCAGGTGCTCAACGGCAAATACATCCGTATGGCCCTTATCTTAAAGCTCTTGGAGGTATAATCGCATGATCATCGGCAGCATCGTAAACGGCTATGTAATCGACCATATCCCCGCCGGCCGCGGCATGGACCTGTATCGGTACCTGAACCTTGAAGGCCTCGAGTGCGAAGTGGCGCTGATCAAAAACGCCCCCTCCGTAAAGCGCGGCAAAAAGGACATCATCAAGATCGGCGAGCTGATGGAGCTGAACTTCGACATCTTGGGCTTCATCGACCCCCACATCACGGTCAACGTCATCCGCAACCACGAGCGGGTGGAAAAGCTGCACCCCGCCCTGCCTGAAACCATCACCGATGTGCTGCGCTGCAAGAACCCGCGCTGCATCACCAGCGTGGAGCAGGAGCTGCCGCAGGTGTTCAAGCTGACCGAGCGCAAAAACGGCGTGTACCGCTGCATCTACTGCGAAACCAGGGCGGAGAAATAACCGCATCAGTACCTATCGGGGCACACCAGAAGCCTCTCATACCACAAGGGCCCTTGCTGCCGATCGCCGCAAGGGCCCTGATTTCTGTTTCCATTTCCATTGATGCCAATTCAAAACGTCAACGCATCATCAAACCGGGTCTTGGGGCATGGTTTCAGGAAGGTATTCAGGCAAGCGTACGCTGCTGCGCTTGGATCCCACCCTCCGGCCCGACCGTCAGCACGGCGTAGCTTCCCACGTTCATCGCGCCGGGGTTTAACAGCAGGATGCCGTGCGCCCATTCGCATTTGGGGATATGGGTATGGCCGTACAGGGCGGCGCGCGCGCCCAGCTCCCGCGCCCGATACGCAAGGCGGTCTACGCCCGATTTTACATACCAGCGGTGGCCGTGGCACAAAAGGATGGGGATGCCGGAAAGATGAACCGTTACCTCGTCCGGCGCGCCGAACAGGTCGCAGTTGCCGCGCGCGCTGTGAATCAAAGGGACAAGCTCTTGAACGGCCTTCAAATCGTACAGCCCGTCGCCCAGGTACAGCAGGCCGTCCAGCGGGGAGAGGGCATTTTCCCTCTCCACCGCCCGCTTAAGGCTCTCCCGGTCGCCATGGCTGTCGGAAGCGACCAGCCATCTCATTTAAGGTACTCCTTCAGTTTTTCCATGGCGCGCGCGCGGTGGCTGACGGCGTTCTTTTCTTCTTCCGTCATTTCGGCAAAGGTTTTGCCCGTTTCGTAGATAAAATAGGGGTCGTACCCAAAGCCGCCCGTTCCCCGCGGCTCAAAGAGGATGCGCCCGGGGCAGACGCCTTCAAACGTTACGGTTTTTCCAAAGGGCGACGCCAGCGCAAGGCAGCTGACAAACCGCGCCGTGCGCTGTTCTTCTTTCACATTCTTCATATTTTCGATCAAAAGGGCGTTGTTGGCCGCGTCGTCGCCATGCCGGCCGCAGTAGCGCGCGCTGTGCACGCCCGGCGCGCCGGACAGCGCGTCCACCATCAGCCCGCTGTCGTCCGCAAGGGTCAGATAGCCCGTGGCGTCCCGCACCTGTTCGGCCTTGATGACGGCGTTTTCCGCAAAGGTCGCGCCCGTTTCGGCGATGTCCGCGTCAAAGCCCGCCGCCTGCATGGGAATGACGTTGAACCGGCCGCCCAGCATCCGGGTAAGCTCGGCCACCTTGTGCGCGTTGTTGCTGGCCAATACCAGCGTCTGCTTTTGTTTGATAAGGCTTTGCGCATCGCCCAGCGCCTCGCGCTGTTTTTCCATCAGTTCATAAGTGCCCTTTTCAGCCAGCGCGCGCAGGGCGTCCAGCTCTTTGCCCGTAAAGGGGCGGCCTTCGCCCGTCCCCTGCACTTCGATATAGCAGCCCGCGTCGTCCATGACAAAATTCATATCCACCTGCGCCGCGCTGTCCTCCAGATAGTCAAGGTCAAGGCAGGGCACGCCGCCCGCAATGCCGCAGCTGACGGAGGCCACCTGCCGCACGATGGGCGATTCTTTGAGCATCCCTTCCCGTATCATCCGCTGAACGGCAAGGCACAGCGCCACAAAGCCGCCGGTGATGGACGCGGTGCGCGTGCCGCCGTCAGCCTCCAGCACGTCGCAGTCGATGGTCACGGTGTATTCGCCCATGCGCTTCCTGTCCACCGCTTCGCGCAGCGCGCGGCCGATCAGGCGGCTGATCTCGACGCCCCGACCATCCTTTTTAAGTCCGTCGCGCTGCTTGCGCCTGCCCGTCGAAGCGGGCAGCATGGCGTATTCCGCCGTCAGCCACCCTTCGCCTTTTCCGCTGAGGAAGGGCGGCACGCCCGCTTCCACCGAGGCGGTGCAGATCACGCGGGTCCCGCCCGTTTCCATCAGGCAGCTGCCAAAGGCCGAGCCTACAAAGTTGGGGGTGATGCGCACCAAACGCATTTCGTCTTCTTTTCTGTGATCTGTGCGGGCCATGGTATGCTCCTTTGCTGATAAATCATAATAACCCATCATGAAAAGAGGCGCGGACAATGCCGCGCCTCCTGTGGCCGCACATCAGACGATGATGTCGCCCTCGTTCTCCACCTTGATTGCCTCCACGTTGCGCACGGCCCAGCGCGCGATCACCATGGGGGTGTCCTGCTCGCCGACCTTCAGGTACACGGTGTCGTCACGCAGGCCGGACACGGTGCCGTAGATGCCGCCAATGGTGCAGATGCGGTCGCCCACCTTGAGGTTGTTCAGCATTTCTTTGATCTGCTTATCCTTTTTGCGCTGCGGGCGGATCATCATGAAGTAAAACACCGCCAGAATCAGCAGCATGGGCACCATGGTGCTTACCAGCGCGGCAATGCCGCTGGGCGCTTCCGCGGCGGCTCCTGCGGCGGCATCGGCAGCCGGCGCGGTCTCCGCAAAGGCTGTGGTCAGTCCCAACATCCAATCGAACATTCAGTTTTTCCTACCTTTCAAATTTTCGCTGCCATTATAGCAAGAAACACCGTCCGTTGCAAGACGAACCTTACCCGCCGGCAAAGTCCCCGCGTCCCTGAAACTATTTGCCCGCTGCCACCTTCAGGAACAGCGGAATACTGTTAAACAAAGGCAGCAGCTTGCTGGAAGAAATCAAAGGATCCAGCCCCTTGTCGGGCACGACGGTTTGCAGTAGCGGCAGCAGCAGAAGAAGCAGGTACACGATCAGCCCGCCGCGCACAAGGCCGAAGGCCGCGCCCGCCAGCCAGTCGAGCTGCCGCAAAATGGGATAATGCACCACATGGCGCACAAGGCTCAGGATCAGGCTGACGGCGGCATAGCTTATGGCAAATACCACAAGGAAACACAGCACATCAATGGCCGTGGACACGATGGTATTGGTCACATAGTCGTTGATGGTTGTAACGTTCGCCTGCGCAAAGGCCTGGGTGGAAAGATTGCCCTGAAGAAGCCTGGCCAGGGGCTCCGGCAGCGAAACGGATTTCAGCACCGTGTCGATAACGCCCGAAGACAGGCTGCGCACCTCGGTGTTGGCAAGGTCAAAATCGCCCACGCGGGCAATGGCGTCGGTGTAGGTGGCCAGCGTGTCCTTTACGCCCGGCAGCGCACGCAGAAAGGCCGCCGCCCTGGGGCCGAAGGTAAAGGCCACAAAGCCGGACAGCAGCGCGCCGCCCACCGAAAACACGGTCTGCAAAAAACCGTGGTATATGCCGTAGATCACGCTGATGGCCAGCACGCCGCCGATGATGATATCCAGTACGTTCACGGGCCGCTCCTTTCTATCCTCAGGGTAGGGTCAGGGCGAAAACATCCTGCCCGCAGCTGACCAGCGCCACGCCGTTGGTCAGTTTGCCGATATAGCCCGTCACCGGCTGGCTGACGGGCGCGGGCATTTTGGCCGCGGTAAAGCGCTGCGCGCCCACATCGGCCCTGTACAGGCTGTCGGCCGAAAAGGCGTAGAGCGTGTTGCCGCGTATGGCCGCCCCCACGCAGGTATCGGGCAGGGTATAGCGGCTGCTGCGGCTGCCCTGCAATACGCGCAGTTCGGTGATCTGGGCGTCAAAGGCCGTCTGGAAAACGGGGGCGAAGAGCATTTTGGCATCGCCCTCGCCAAGGCCCCAGTCGATCAACTGCCAGCCGTATACCAGCCGCCTTGTCCCCGTGCCCTGCGGCGTGCCGCGATAGTCGTACAGGTTGACTTCCCGGGTGTTCACCACATTGAGCAGCCCCCCGGAATACAGCACCTTATAGCTCAGCTCCTCCCCCAGCTCCACCGTGCCGGTGTTCATCGAGCCCACGCGGTAGATGTTCATGGCGGTGGACGGCACGACGCCGTACACGTCCAGCGACGTGACCCAGATGTATTCACCGTTTTCAAAAAAGCCCATGTCGAGAATGACGCGGCCATTGTACGCCAGCGTTTCGGTATCGACGCCAAGGCCCGCCATGTCCTTGATGACCAGGGTGGGGCTGATGTTGGGGCCGACCACCGCCGCCACATACCGGGGGCCGACCCTTGCAAACTGGATGTCGTCGGTCAGCCTGTCGTTATAGGTGGCGCGGCCGTTGCGGTCGAGGATGTGCAGGTTGGCCCCTGCCCACGCCACGGCATGGCGCTCTTCCACGTCAAAGCCCGCGCCGCCGCCCAAGGCATAGTTCCACAGTTCGCCGCCCGAGGCGGAAAGGCAGAACAGCGTGGTGCCGTCATAGTACAGCACGCGGTCGCCAAAGGGGGTGGGCTGCTGGGAGGTGACGCAGCGCAATTGCCACGCGCTCAATTGCCGCGCGCGGCCGCCGAACACACCCGCCATATAGAGAATCAGCGCCAGCACGATGACGATGGCGGCGATGACGAATACCATCTTTTTGTCGTTCTTTTTTGCGGCCTGCATCCCTCATCCCCCTTAACGGAGTGATTATACAATGGCCTTGCCCTCCCGTCAAACAGGGCTTTGCGTTTTGCCCCCCGAAGCGGTATAATATGCACAGCAACGAAAGGAGGGATCTCCATGAGTGATCCGGAGCGCCTGGACGTCATAGAAGGAACGGATGCGGACGGCAACCGCCTGATGCTGTCGGTGGAAAAATACTTTTTCTACAACGGGGAAGAGTATGTTCTGCTGCGCACGCTGCCCGATGAAGGGGCCGAAAATGGGGACGATGCCCTCTATGTGATGAAGGTCGAAGTGTCTGCGGACGAGGACGGCGAAGCGGTGGAAGACTTCCTGCCGGTCGAGGAGGATCTGATGGAAAGCCTGATCCAGGCCGTCAGCATCCGGTACACCGAAGACGAAATCGGCGTTCAGCCCGAAGAAGAGGCCTGACACCTTTCCCGATGAACGAGAATATCAAGCTGAAGCTTTCCCTTTTACCCGACAGCCCCGGCTGCTACCTGATGAGGGAGAAGGGCGAAATCATCTACGTCGGCAAGGCGGTGAACCTGAAAAACCGCGTGCGCAGCTATTTTATCAAGCAGGAGCACACGCCCAAGGTATCCGCCATGGTCGCCCGCGTGGATGATTTTGATATCATGCTCTGCGCCAGCAATCTGGAAGCGCTGATGCTGGAATGCAACTTAATCAAGCTGCACAGGCCTTACTATAATATCCTGCTCAAGGACGACAAGCATTACCCCTACCTCCGTTTTCCCTCAAAAGAGCCCTTCCCCCGCCTCACCGTCACCCGGCGGGTGGAAAACGACGGGGCCGCCTACTTCGGCCCCTACATCGGTGCATCTTCCGTCCGGCAGGTGCTGCTTTTGCTGCGCAAGATCTATCCGCTGCGCACCTGCTCGATGAAGCTGCCCGTGCAAAAGCCGGTGCGCCCCTGCGCCTACTACGAGATCGGCCAGTGCCTCGGCCCCTGCGCGCACAAATGCACCGAGGAAGAATACGCGGCCGTCGCCGGACAGGTGATTTCCTTTTTGAAGGGGCAGTATAAGCCCATCATGCAGAAACTGGAAGACGGGATGCGTGCAGCCGCCGCTGGCATGCAGTTTGAGCGCGCGGCCGAACTGCGCGACGCCATGCGCGACATTGAAGGGCTGATGGAACAACAGAACGTGCTCAGCACCAGAGGCGGAGAGCGCGACATCATCGCCCTTGCGCAGGACGGGCTGGACGCCATGGCGCAGGTTCTCTTTATACGCGGCGGCAAAATGATCGGCGGCGACGCTTTTACCCTGCCGAGAGAGGGAAGGGAAGACGAAAAGGACGTGCTGGACGGCTTTCTGTTGCAGTTTTACGAAAGCCGCAAGCCCGCGCGCGAGGTGCTGGTGAGCGCCGTCAGCGATGTCGAAACGCTTGAGGGCTGGCTGCGCGAAAGGGCGGGTCACGCGGTGGATGTGATCGTTCCCCGGCGCGGCAGCAAAAAAGAGCTGGTGGATATGGCCAAAAAGAACGCGCTGGACGCGCTGGCCAAGCGCAACGCGCGCCAGCAGATCAAAGAAGAGCGCACGGTGGGCGCGGCGCGGGAACTGGCCAAAGCGCTGGGCCTTCAGGAAGCCCCCCGGCGCATCGAGGGCTTTGATATTTCCAACACGCAGGGCCAGCAGAGCGTGGCCTCCATGGTGGTCTTCATCGACGGCGAACCCAGCAAAAAGGATTACCGGCACTTCCGCATCAAAACGGTGGAAGGCGCCAACGACTTTGCCTCGATGAACGAGGTGCTGTCTCGCCGGTTCCTGCGCGCCAGGGCCGAAAAAGAGGAAGACCGCTGGCCTTTGCCCGATCTGGTGCTGGTGGACGGCGGGCCGGAACAGCTGGCCTTCGCCCGCCGCGCCATGCTGGCAGCCGGGGCCAATGTGCCCATGTTCGGGCTTGCCAAAAAGCAGGAGGAGATTTTTCTGCCGGACAGGGAAAGCCCCATCCTGCTTGACCGCCGCTCCCCCGCCCTGCACCTGATCCAGTTTATCCGGGACGAGTCGCACCGCTTCGCCATCACCCACCACCGGGGGCTGCGCGAAAAGAACGCCCTGCACAGCAGGCTGGAGGATGTGCCCGGCATCGGCAAGAGCCGCCGCCGCGCGCTGCTGTCGCACTTCCGCACGATGAAGGCCATTTCGGAAGCCGGACTGGACGATTTGAAGGCCGTCAGCGGCATGACGGAGCCTGCCGCGCTGGCGCTCTACCGGGCGCTGCACAAAACTGAAACGGGGATGCAAGAAAACGCGCCCCTCAACCGTTGAATCACTGGATCGGAGGAAACATGCTGAAACGTATCCTTTGTTTGATGCTGGCGCTGATGATGCCGCTGACCGCCGTGGCGCAGGAAATCTACGCCGCCGATATCACGGGCGACCTCACCGCGTGGAACGCGTTTGACGATGCGGTGCTGGAGGTCTTTCGGGGCTGGGCCAAAGACGCGGCGCTGCATCTCACCGTATCGGAAGACGCCGCCGACGCGGCGCTCACGCTGCGTGGACAAAAAATACTGGGACTGTATGACGCGGAAGCGGGCATGGGCATTTTCCCGGGCAATCTGTTCATCACCGGCAGCGCGGAAGAAAGGCAGCGCCTGCTGGGCGCGCCGCCTCAGTGGCTCGTTTCCCTGAAACGGCTGCCCGCCCTCGTGATGACCGCGGCCTATATGGCCAAGGCCGTGCCCATCATCCTTGCGCCCTACGCGCGGGAAGAAAAGGTCAATTTCGAGGTCAAAAACGTGGGCAGGGCCGCAAAGCGCATCAGTTACGCCTTAAAAAAGGAGGACTGGGCGCTCTGCTGGCCGCTGATGGCGGAAGAAGCCGCCAAGGCGCTTCAAAGAAACGGCGCGGACGACGCAATGCTTCAGCATACGGAAGCGTTGCTTTCCAGGCTGCAATTCGATAAGAAGGGCACGCTCAAGCGCTTTATCAACAAGGATGGAATCGACATTGCCTGGCAGTTTACCGGCACCGTGTCCCAACAAGGCAAGGATGCGCGCACCGTGACGCTCACGGTGGGCTGTACGGAAAGCGGGCTGTACGCAAAGGGGCGCTTCCCCGCCGCGCAGGGAGCCAACGACTGCCGCATCGGCCTGTCCGCCGTGGTAAAAAAGCAGAAGCTGACGCTGGACGGCTCCATCAAGCGCACCTATTCGGGAAAGACCGAGCAGTACAAGGCGGACGCCAAGCTGGATATAAGCAAGGGTTACAAGGGCACCGTTTCCTTTACGCTTTCCCCCATCGGTACGCCCGCCACCCAGTGGCGCCTGCGCCCCAACTTTGAATGGCAGGGCGATACGCTGCACGGCACGCTCGGCGCTTCCATGCAGCGCGACCGCCGCAAGGCCGCCTTTACCCTGAACGCCGATGTGCGCAAGGTAAGCGACGTGCCCGGCTTTTCGCCGCTTACCACGCTGTCCGCTCACGACGAGCCTGAAAGGGCCGAGCAGGCGCTGCGGCAGGCGCTGGCCCCCGTTGTCCTTTCCCTCATCAACACCGTGCCCGAAGACAGGCGGATGCTCATCATGCACGCACTGGGGCGGCACGGCCGCACCAGCGGCGATACGCTGCCGCCCATACAAACCTTAGAAGACCCGAAAGACCCAGGCTATCTTGTGGAGGAGGTACAAAACCCATGAAAAGAATCATCGCCCTGCTGCTTACCCTGACGCTGCTGACGGCGCTGCCCCTGGCATGGGCCGCGGAAACGGAGCCGCTGGAAAGCAAGCTTCAAAAGCAGCTGAACAACGGTTCGGGGCTGAAGCTGTCGCTGGCCATCGACGGCGGCACGACGCTGCCCCGTTTCGGCACGGACGAAGCGACACAGGCGCTGCTGCAGGCCCTGCTGCCCCAGAGCACGCTGAGCATCGAACACCTGAAAGCCGCCTTCGGCGCCCAGAAGGGCCGGCAGGAAACGGCGCTGCGCCTTGTAAAGGGCACGGCGGAGACGGCAGGGTTCACCTACCGTTCCGACGGCACGCTGGAAGCGCTGTCTTCCCCGCTGCTGGGCGGCACGCAGTACGCGGCGGCCACGGGCGAAAGCCTCTTTCTGGGCCTGCTCTCCGAGGGCGGCAGCCAGTGGCCGGGCATCGAGCGCCTCCTGACCGCCATCGTCACCGCCGACAACGAGTGGAAGGCCAAGGCCGCGCCGCTGTACGCCCCGTACACCACCGAGTTCACCACCTGGCTGCAGCGCTTTACGCAGGTTCAGACGCAGACGGGCGCGGACGGCGTCAGCACCAGCACCGACATCACCCTGCCCGCCGAGGAAGTCAAGGCCGAAATGAAGCTGCTGGTGCAAAAGTTCTTCGGCGATCAGCCGCTGATGGCCCTGTTGAAAGAAAAAATGACGGTGCGGGAAGCCAACGCCTACCTTGACCCCGCGATGATGAACCAGTTTACCGCCGCCATCGACGCGCTGCCGCTGACCGAAAACATTGTGATTTCCCGCGTTTTCGGGCGCGACGGGACGCTTTCCAAAGACAACGTGCTGCTGCCCATGGCGGGCGCGAAGGGACTGCAATCGGTCCATTACCAGTTGGATACGCTGGAAGACGGCAGGCAAAAGACCACCGTCACGCTGAAAAGGACGCCCAAGGATCTGACCGCCGAGGGCGGCGTCACCGCGCTTTCCTACACCTCTTCCCGCAGGGAGGAGGGGCAGAATGCCCTTGAGGCCGAAGGCGTCCTCACCGTAACGGCGGAAAAGGGCGCGGACGCGGCTGAGAACAAAGAGATCGCTTTCTCCGTCACCTGGTCCATGGGCGCGACCGCCTATGACCGCAGCGCCGACCTTGCCACCGCGCCCTTTGCATTGTCTGTGCGTCTGCAGCCCGCAGGCGAAAGCGCCCATGCGATACAGCTTGAAGGAACGCTGTCTTCGGGCAGCAATGTGCGCGCCGCCACCAATATCGCGGGCAAGCTTTCCTGGCAGGAAGAGGGCACCGACCGCCGCCTGACCGCCGCCCTCACCGGCGCATCCGCCGCCCCGTGGTCCATCCCCGCCATCGACGGCGATCAGGTGACGCGCATCGACAGCATGACGCCCGAGCAGCTGCAAGCCCTGCTGCCCACCCTGCAAACGCAGCTGCAAACGGGCTTTGCTTCCCTCCTTTCGGGCCTTCTGCCCGCTCAGGGCCAGCCCTGACACCGAGGTTTTTGAAAAATCAATTGGAATTTTAACCAAGTTTTAACATTTTTTCGAACCAGTTATGCTATACTGTATCAAGGTAAACCAAACCACCAACAAAAAGGAGGATCCCATATGAACCTGAAACGCATTGTCGCCCTCGCGCTGGGCCTCGTGATGCTGTTTGCTCTGTCGCTTGCTTCGGCACAGCAAATGCCTTCGGCCAGCCGTCAGATGGATATCATCAAAAGCGGCAAGTCCCTCGAGGGCACCACGACCCTGAAGGTAAACGCCGAAATGGTGGGCGCCTTGATTTCTCAGATGCAGGGCGAATCGTCCGCCGAAAGCATGGAGATGTTCTCCACCCTGATCGGCGCGCTCAACAAGCTGGTCATCAAAACGCTGGTCAGCATGGAAAACGCAACCAAAGAGCACGCCAGCTTCTCCCTCGGCACCGACAAGGCCGCCCTCATGGATATAAAGGCCACTGTGGACATGGCGACGGGCGAAAACGCCATCACCGCCAGCGTGCTGCCCGGCATCGTGCTGAAAATGGACCAGGCCCAAATGGCCGCTTCCCTGCAGTCGGGCCTGCAGTTCCAGCAGAATCCCGACATGCTCCGGAAGCTGGGCGAAACGTATAGCAAAACCGTCGAAGATGCCTTTGCCAAGGAGGTCCTGCCGTCCCTGAAGGCGGAAGATGGCAAGTTCGCCATGGAAGAGGGCGAATTTGACACCCATCTGGAAGGCGATGTCACCGCCGTCATGGCCGCCAAATATGTCAAGGCCGTGCTGGCCGTCGCCAAGGAAGACGCAGATCTGAAGCAGCTTCTGGACGCCGCCATTGAAAACGGCGTCCAGAACGCCGAAAAAGCCGCGGCGGCCCAGAGCCAGCCCGCCGACATCCCCTTCAAAAACGCCGCCGAAGCGTTTGAAGCGCTGGATAAAAAACTGGACGAAGCCATTGCAGCGGGCAGCGAAGAAAAGGTGCTGCACCTTGACGCCTATCAGAACAAAGCCACCGAGGCGATGCTGATCAACATCGGCCTGCCCGCTTCCGGCGATACGGCGTTCTATCTCTCCCTGCTTTACGCGCCCAAGGAAAACGGCAGCGATGTCAAGGCGACGCTGCTGGTCAAGCCCGTTCTGCCCGACGCCGAGCCCACCGACTGGGCAAAGGTGAAGGAAGCCATCGCCGCCGGCGAAGACTTCTCCACCACCGTGGTCAATCTCGCGCTGAATACCGCGCAGGACGGCAATAAGAGCACCTATGCGCTGTCCCTGAACGCGTCCGCTTCCGGTATGCCCATCGGGCTGTCAGTGGCCGGTGACGAAACGCTGACCGGCGCGTATGAGAGCAACGCCAAGGTCGCCCTCTCCCTGTTCTCCCCCGACCCGCTGGTGGAAATCACCACGCACATGGTCGAGAGCGATCAGAAGGCCGAAGCCGTCAGCGCCGAAGGCGCTCAGGTGGTCGAAATCAAAGAGAACGCTTCCGAAGAAGACATGGCTCCGCTGATGCAGGCGCTTCAGGAAAAGGGCCTGCCGATGCTGATGGAAAACCTCAGCAAGGCGCTGCCTGACGAAGCCGGCCTCATCCTGCAGATGATGAACGGCGGCGCCGCCCAGGAGGGCACTACCCAGGCCAACTGATCCACCCGCCGTTCCGTGACGCCCGCATAGCGCGGGCGTCATTATTTTGTAAAATATTGCAGCGCAGCCTATCCAATGCAACAGCAATCCTTTTCAAACGCCTATTTGGATGAATGGATGATGGTACATGAAAGATCGGTGGATGATGGTACATGAAAGATCGGTCGCCGCACATGCTCGGGCACAAAACAAGGCTCTGTATGCTGAGGAAACACGGAAGCCAGTTCAGCGGTTTTTCCGCGCGCGCCGCGAGGGACCCCGTCACGGGTGAATTCTCCTGCTCCTTCCGCTGGCCGGGCGGGCTGCTGCTGATCGGCTTTGTCCATACGGTGCCCGGGCTGGTCAGGGGCTGAAAAAGCTTAAACACAAGTCAGGTCCGTGCGGCGCGATGGAAAGCCGGGTTTTCGCGCCGCGCGCTGTATTATTTCCGTCGCCGGCAAAAAAATGCTTGTATTAAGCTTCAACAGGAATTATAATATTCACGGCTGAAATCGAGGTCTGTGGTTGCAAGCCGATGCCAGTCGCAGGCAAAACGGTCCACGTAAGCGAAGCAAAGCCTTCGTGAGCATGGTGCGGTCTAGGGGTAAGTCCGGCCGGCGGAAACGCCGAGAGAGCAGCGTGAGGGCGCTCAGCGCAGAGCAACGCTCCGGCCGGCGAGTGTGGGGGCAAAAACCAGGTCAGCAAGAGATCAGCCTATCAAACATTATTCAGGGGGGGTTGCTAAACCATGTACCAAGACAAGACGCTCGTTTGCAGAGACTGCGGCGCGGAATTCGTTTTCACCGCCGGTGAACAGGAATTCTATGCCGAAAAAGGTTTCCAGAACGAGCCCACCCGCTGCAAGACCTGCCGCCAGTCGCACAAGGCCGGCCGCGGCCAGAACGCCTCTGCCCCGCGCGAGATGCACAGCGCCGTCTGCGCGCAGTGCGGTGCGCAGACGCAGGTCCCCTTTGTTCCCAAGAATGACCGTCCCATCTATTGCAGCGAGTGCTTTGCCGCCATGCGGAAGTAATCCCGTTTGACAAAAGGCTGCTTGCCACAAAGAGCGTCCGGATATCGGGCGCTTTTTGCATGCCGTCCGCGCCGCCGTATCCATATAATTTTTTCTTGATTATCTCACCGCTCCTCTTTTCGTTTTGTCAAGGCTGGACATTTTTCGCCCGCTTTTATAAAATCTGCCGAAACCTTCGATTTCCGCATTGACACCGCGCCCGGCTTTCATATAACATGTTTTATGTAGGAAGCAACAAAATAAGGAGGCTCAGCATGAAAAAGATCATTGCGTTGGTCATGTCGCTGGTCACGGTGATGGCGGTATGCGCCTTCGCCAATGCCGAGGGCATGAAGGCCGGTACCTACACCAAGACGGTGAAGGGCATGTTTGACGGCCTGGAAGTCGAAGTTACCGTAACCGAAAACGAAATCAAGGACATTAAGGTGCTCAATCACAAGGAAACCGCGCCCGGCTGGCCGGCCCTTGAAAAGATACCGCAGGCCATTCTGGCCGCGCAGACCGTGGGTGTGGACGCCGTTTCCGGCGCGACCCGCACCAGCGAAGGCGTCATCAAGGCCGTGACCGAAGCGCTGAAGGAAGCCGGCGCCGACATGGCCGTGTTCGGCAAGGCCGCCCAGCACGAAGACAGCAAGGCGCCCGACTATTTCCCCATGATGGGTTCCTTTGAAGTGCCCGCCGCCTGGGATGAGAGCTACGACGTAGTCGTCGTCGGCGGCGGCTTCGCCGGTATGGCGGCCGCCTACGGCGCCACCCAGAACGGCGCCTCCACCACGCTGGTCGAAAAGCTGTCCACCACCGGAGGCAACAGCGCCATCAACGGCGGCCAGTACGCGGCCTGGACCAGCCAGCGCGCCAAGGAGCTGCAGGAAAAACTGAACCTTGTGCCCGACACCGCCGAAAAGCATATCGAAGACACCATGAAGGGCGGCGACCTGATGAGCAAGCGGTCGCTCGTGGAAGCCTTCGTGCATGCCGGCCCCGTCTATTTTGATCTGCTGCTGGATAACGGCCTCGTCACCCGCGACGTGCTGGCCCGTCCCGGCGGACACTACGGCTACCGCACCTACGTCACCAAGGAGCAGGTAGGCAGCGACATCACCAACCTGCAGTTGGAAATGCTGAAAAAGACCGACTGCAAATTGCAGCTGGAAACCAAGATGGTCGAGATCTACCGTACCCGCGACGAAGCCAACCGCGTGGTCGGCATCCGCGTCGCCACCAAGGACGGCTACAAAACCATCGAGGCCAAAAAGGGCCTCATCCTGGCCACCGGCGGCTTCTCTTCCAACGTGAAGATGCGCGAAACCCAGGTTCCCTACCTGAACGCCGACATCCCCACCACCAACATCAAGGCCGCGTCCACCGGCGAAGGCATCTATCTTGCCCAGGCCATCGGCGCGAATACCTGCCAGATGAGCAACATCCAGCGTTACCCCTTCGCCAACCCCGAAGACGGCGTGCTGGACAAATACGCCGTGTGGCCCTTCACCGGCCCCTCCTTCGGCGTTGTGTATGTTGACTACATGGGCAACCGCTACGTCAACGAAGGCGAGCGCCGCGACGTGTGCGCCAACGCCGCCGCCAACTCCGGCTTCATTTCCACCTACGCGCTGTTCACCGAGCCGGTGGTCGCCGGTTTCGTCAAGCCCGAGGAGCTCGAAGCGGGCGTCGCCTCCGGGCGCGTCCTCAAGGGCGAAACGCTGGAAGACCTGGCCAAGGCCATGAACGAAAAGGCCATCAAGGGCCAGTTCCCGCAGGTGACTGCCGAGAACCTCGCCGCCACCATCGAAAAGCATAACGGCTTCATCGACGGCGGCGTGGACGAGCAATTTGGCAAAGTGATGGCCGCCTCCATGGTCAAAATGGAAAAGGGACCCTACTATGTCGTGCCGCAGTTCCCCTCCACGCACCACACGATGGGCGGCCTGGTCATCGACGAAAAGACCCAGGTGTACGACATCTACGGCAACGTGATCCCCGGCCTCTTCGCTGCCGGCGAAGTCACGGGCGGCGTGCACGGCACCAACCGCCTGGGCTCCAACGCCGACGCCGATGCCTGCGGCTTCGGTTACATTTCCGGTATCTATGTCGCCACGGGCGCCATGCCGGATTTCGTGCCCGCGAAATAAGAAAGATACCCATGCCATTTGGCTTCCTACCGGGGCCCGGTGAAAACCGGGCCTCTCTTTTTGCTGTTTTTGGCGCGCAGAAAAGCGGCACAGCCGAAGCCGTGCCGCCTGGAACTGATCTTTAGTTGTTTGCTTGCGCCTGCTTGCCCTTGATGTAGGCATCCATGGCCTTGGCGGCCTGTTTGCCCGCGCCCATGGCCAGAATGACGGTGGCGGAGCCGGTCACCACGTCGCCGCCCGCGTACACACCCTCCCGGCTGGTAAGGCCGGTTTCCTCATCGGTGATGATGCCGCCCCACTTGTTGGCGTCAAGGCCGCTGGTGGTCATGGTCAGCAGCGGGTTGGCCGAAGTGCCGAGGGCCATGATGAGGGTATCGATGTCCAGCACCTTTTCGCTGCCCTTCTTTTCCACGGGGCGGCGGCGTCCGGAGGCGTCGGGTTCGCCCAGCTCCATCTCCACACACTCAACGCCCGTGACCCAACCCGTATCGTCGCCCAGTATGCGCACGGGGTTGGTGAGGAATTTGAATATGATGCCTTCCTCCTCGGCATGCTCGACTTCTTCAAGCCTTGCGGGCAGCTCCTGCCGGCTGCGGCGGTAGATGATGTATACCTCCGCGCCGAGACGCCTTGCCGAGCGCGCGGCGTCCATCGCTACGTTGCCGCCGCCCACCACCGCGACACGCTTGCTCTGCATGATGGGGGTATGGCTGTCCTCTTTGTAGGCCTTCATCAGGTTGATGCGCGTGAGGTATTCGTTGGCCGAGTATACGCCCTTGAGCGCTTCGCCGGGGATCCCCATAAACTTGGGCAGCCCCGCGCCGCTTGCCAGATACACCGCCTGATAGCCCTTTTCAAACAGCTCGTCCACGGTGATGGTGCGGCCCACCACATGGTTCTTTTCGATATCGACGCCCAGGGCGATCAGGCCTTCCACTTCCCTGCGCACGATGGCCTTGGGCAGACGGAACTCGGGAATGCCGTACACCAGCACGCCGCCCGCCTCGTGCAGGGCTTCGAACACGGTGACCTCATACCCCATCTTGCGCATTTCGCCCGCGCAGGTGAGGCCGCTGGGGCCGGAGCCGACCACCGCCACCCTGATGCCGTTGGACGGCGGGGGGGATACCTCGTCCTTGACGTGCTGCATATGCCAGTCGGCGGCAAAGCGCTCCAAACGCCCGATGGCCACGCTTTCGCCCTTGATGCCGCGGGTGCATACGCCCTCGCACTGCGTTTCCTGCGGGCAGACGCGGCCGCAGACGGCGGGCAGCGCGGTATCTTTTTTGAGGATCTGATAGGCTTCTTCAAAGTTGCCATCGGCGATCTCGGCGATAAAGCCGGGGATGTCGATGCCCACGGGGCAGCCCTTCACGCAGGGCCTGTTCCTGCACAGGATGCAGCGCTGCGCCTCGGTCTTCGCCATTTCCTCGGTGTAGCCCAGCGCCACTTCGCTGAAATTATGGATGCGTTCCTCCGCCGGCTGGGTGGGCATGGATGTACGCGGGATGCTCATTTTGCCGGCCATGTCACCGCACCTCCTGCTTCAACAGATTGCAGGCCGCCTCGCGGTCGTGCGCTTCGCGGCCCTTATACATGGTCGAGCGGCTGATGGCCTCGTCAAAATCGACCTCGTGGCCGTCAAAGTCCGGCCCGTCCACGCAGGCAAACTTCATTTTGCCGCCCACGGTCAAACGGCAGCCGCCGCACATGCCGGTGCCGTCCACCATGACGGGGTTCATGGACACGGTGGTCTTGATGCCGTATTTTTTGGTAAGCTGGGCCACAAATTTCATCATCACAAGGGGGCCGATGGCGATCACTTCGTCATACCGGTTGCCTTCCTGTATCAGCTTTTCCAGCGCCGCGGTGACAAGTCCCTTTTCGCCGTAGCTGCCGTCGTCCGTCATGACGCGCAGTTCGTCGCTGATCGCCCGGAACTCGTCCTCCAGTATCACCAAGCCCTTTTCGCGGAAGCCCACCACCGAGTGGACGACAGCGCCCTGCTCGTGCAGCGCCTTGGCGATGGGCCATGCGATGGCGCAGCCCACGCCGCCGCCCACCACGCAGGCCTTGCGGATGCCTTCCAGCTCGCTGGGTTTGCCAAGCGGGCCGACAAAATCATGGATGGCGTCGCCTTCGTTCAGCCTGTCCAGTTCCATGGTGCCGCCGCCGACAATCTGGAAAATGATGGTGACGGTGCCCTTTTTCTTATCTGTACCCGCCACGGTCAGCGGCAGGCGTTCAGAGTTTTCAAACGCGCGCAGGATGATGAACTGGCCCGCCTTGGCCTTTTCGGCTACCAGCGGCGACAGCACCTCCATCCGCACGACCGTATCGTTCAGGCGGTCCTTGTGGACAATGGTATACATTTTTTCCTCCTTCTATACGCGGCTCACGGCCCGCTACCGGGATAGTATACCGTTTTTTCCATATCTCTTCAAGTGCAATGTAAAGTTCATGGTTAATCAAATGTTGTAGGTTTGTCAAACATAGGTTACAAAAGAGTGGGGGAAGGGGGTCAAGGTAAAGGGTGGAGATTTTTCCGGCGATAGGGATGCCGGAAAAATACGACCCGGCCTTGACCCTTTCCAAGTGATATACTGCCGGAAGGCCGGCGGGGCCGGCCTTGGCTGCCTTACATCACGCCCTGATACAGCGCTATCATTTGGTTCGGCGACCTCATGCCAAGGCATCCTTTGATGTAGTTATTCGATTTCTTCTGGTATGCCGCCATCTGACGCTGCCCGTCAGCCAATGAGTACATCCTGAAGTGATCGTAGAACCTGTCCTGATCGATCCTGTGCTGCCTTTCCACCTTTCCGTTATGCCGGGGCGTTGCCACCCGGATCCTCTGGTATTCGATCCCGTAGGCTTTGAGGCCATGCTCAAACAGTGTCAGATCATTGACATCGTTGGTCACTAACTGTTTTGTCCATTCCGTCCCGTTGTCTGTCTGTATCCGCTTGATCTGAAAGGGCGCTGCCTTGACCAGCCTGTGGAGAAATTGAATGGAGCTGTACGTGCTGTGCTCGTTATACATGTACCTGTATGTCCAGCGCGTACACTCGTCCACCGCTGTATACTGGTAATACTGTTGACCGTCCGTTACACTCTCCCTCGGCACATATTTCACATCCACCTGCACCTTCTGGCCCGGATATTCGGCTCGCTGGTATGGCTTGTTCTTCCGCTTCTTCTTAGTCTTCCGGGGCTGCTGCCCCAGCAGCCTGCGTACCGTCCTGGTGAAGCAGCCGAAAGAACGGGTATATCCCTTCTCTCTCGCGTCCTGATACGCCAGGATGTGATCCCGCCACTGGTGTTTCTTGGCCAGCCGTCTTACCAGCGCGATCTCTTCTTCCGTTTGCCCTCGCGGGCTGCTCTTCGGCCTTCGGCTTCTATCCAACAGGCTTTCTGCCGTCCCGTCCCACCTCCTTCGCCACTTGTACACCGTCTTCCTTGACAGGTGGTATCGGTTCGCTGTTTCCGTGACGCTATGACCTTTTTCACAATACGTCAACACCCGTTGACGATAGGCCGCTTCCTGTGTATCCTTCTTCATGGGAGATCCTCCTGGCTTAGTGTGGGTTTCATCGCTTCTCACTATACCACTTGGTTCTCCTTTTGCTTCCCTCCTCCTGTTACCTATCTATGATACTCTTACACACAAAACTGCTTTTTCTCTTCCCCTTGCCGTTTCTGAGCGCCCCGGTACAGTACGGCGGCCAGCCACTGCGCGCCCACCGATACGGCGATAAGCGCTGTCAAATCCACATCGTACAGCGCCCCCATCAGCCAGCTGCCGAGGAACCAGAACAGGCCGAAGCCGCACTCAAACAGGCCGTACCCGGCCGCCCGGCTCTTTTTTGACACCATGGAGGAAACGGCGGCTTTCATCACCGATTCCTGCGCGCCCATGCCGACGCCCCACAGCACAGTACCCGCGATGACCGCCCACCGCGTGCCCACCCCAAACACGAACGGGGCAAACAGAGACGATATGGCTGTGGACAGCGCAAGGGAGCCGAGGCCCTTTTTGTCGTAGCGGGTGCCGAAATACAGGGCGGCCGCCGCATCCACCGCCATGGCGGCGGCATACAGCAGCGGCAGCTGTTTTTCATGAAACAGCCCGTTGCGCGCAACGTGCATCGAAATCAGCGAAAAATCGACAAAGCCGAAGGCGAACAGGCACACCGCCGCCATGAACAGGATGAAGGAAGGACGAAGCACAAACTTTTCCCTGCCCCCCGTTTCCTTTTCAAACTGTTCGGGGTGCGGAAAACGCCGCATGGCCAGCAGCAGAAAGGCAATGGTCAGCAGCGCCGGCACCGCCAGCGCCGCCAGCCCCGCGCGGTAGTTTTCAAACGGCGTCCCGTTTTTGAGCAGCATCACGCCGTACAGCAGCATGGGGCCCGCAAAAGCGCCCAGCTGATCCAGCGCTTCCTGCATGGCAAAGCTCTTGCCCGCCCCTTCCTGAGAAGCGGCAAAGGACAGGATGGTATCCTTGGCGGGCTTTTTGATGGCCTTGCCCATGCGCTCAATCAGCAGCAGCGCGCATGCCCACTGCCACCCGTCCCTGTGTACCAGCGCCAGCGCGGGCACCGCCAGAACGTCGATCGCGTACCCCAATACGGTCATCGGCCAATACTTGCGCGTCCTGTCCGCAAAGATACCGAAGACCAGCCGAAGGGAATAGCCGATCATTTCCCCAAGGCCCGACACAAAGCCGATGGTCGCGGCGGAAGCGCCCAGCAGCGACAGGTACGCGCCGCGCACGCCCGCCGCGCCCTCGTGCGTCATGTCCGAAAACAGGCTCACCACGCCCAGCAGCACAATGAAGGCCATGGCCTTTGACATGGTACGTTTCATATCCGTTCCTCAGTCAAACCGTATCACATGGGTGCGCGATGCTTCCTCCCCGGCTCGAAGGCAGATCATACCGGGCTTATGGTCGATCCTGTGATCGCCGGTTTCGGGATCGGGCGGGTTGCACCACGGCTCGATGCACAAAAAGGGCGCGCCCTTCTTTTTCCATAGCAACAGATAATCCATGCCGGGGAAGCTGATGTGTACGGAGGGCTCGTTTTCACCGCTTACCAGGCGCACGCCGCGCGACCGGAGGGACATAAACACCAGCGTATCGCAATCAAAATACGATTCTTCCAACGGCAGTATGCGCGCGTGCTCGCTGAACAGGCGCGTCCTGTCCCCCACCTGTCCCCGCGCGTTCAGTTCGTGCGCTTCCAGGCGTTCTTCTTCGTCAAACACAAGGGCATAGCGCTCAATGCCGCCTTCGCAGGCAAAGGCTTCGTGGGAGCCTACGCTGAAATACATGGGGTTTTCCCCGCGGTTGTGCGCGGTATAGGTTACTTGAATCTGGTTTTCTTCCAGCGTGTAGGCAACGGAAAACAAATAATCAAAGGGATAGTTTTCCTTAGCTTCATCCAGCACAAACTCCGCCCTGTCCATTTTGCTTTCCGCAACGCGAAACAGGCTGGTGCGCGCAAAGCCATGGCGCTTCATATCGTAGCGCCTGCCGTGATACAGATAGTAATCGTCCGTAAACCCGCCCGCCACCGGAAAAAGCACGGGGGCATGATATCCCCAGACATCGGCGTCCCCGCGCCACATTCTTTCGCGCCCCCCGGCGTCCCGGACGCTCACGACCTGCGCCCCCAGCGGCGAAATCCGCACCGTCAAATGCGCATTGCGCAGCACGATATTTTCCATTCCGATATTCCCTCCCTTGCAGCCCTCACTATACCATTTTGTTTTTTCGGCCACAAGGTTTTCTTTGCTTCCGCCCTGTGCTATAATGCCTTTGACCATTGGGTAGAAACCATGGGAAAGGAGCGCAATATGGACAGCCAGCTGATACGGCGTCTCAGCGATGCGTTTGCTCCCCTTTCGGCCCCTTATACGCTCTTTGACGGCAAGGGGAAGCTGCTGCTGGGCAGCGTGCGACAGACCGTTCAGCCCCCGCTCGGCCTTGCCTTTATGCAGCCCACGCTTTCGCAGGGGGCTATGTTTGTAAACGTCGATGCGGGCGACGGCTTTTTGGTGATGACTCCCCCTTCCCCCGCCGCCGCCGAAAACCTGTTGATGGCGGCCGCCCTCATCAAGGCGCTCTGGGAAGCCCGGCAGACGACGGGAGAAAGAGAAAGAGGGTTCAGGCAGCTGCTGCTGGGCGAACTCAGCCTTTCCGAAGCCGAAGCGATGATCGCAGAAAACCGCTTCCCCCGCGAAGCGCCGCGGTGCGTGATGGCGATGAGCATCAAAGCCCCCGTGCAGCCTTCGGCCGAAAGCACGCTAAAGGGCATCCTCCCTCTGGATACGCAGGACATGCTGGTGCCCATCAGCAGGCACAGCGCCGCGCTGATCAAAAGCGTGGACGGCGCTACGCAGGCGGATGAATTATACGAGTATGCCGCCGCCATGCGGGAAACGGCGCTGAGCGAAGAGGGCATCGCCCTCACCATCGGCATCGGCGACGTGGTGAATATGGCGGCCGAGCTTTCCAAAAGCTACCGGCAGGCGCATACCGCCATGGAGATCGGCTGCGTCTTTCACCCCAAGGACAGCGTGTTTCTCTCCCGTACCATGCTGCTGGAGCGTTTTCTCTATGATATCCCGCCCGAAATCGCCGCCGCCTACCACCAAATGCTGTTCAACCGCAAAACGGCGCGGCTGTTTTCCGACGAGATGCTGGAAACCGTCAATATGTTTTTAAGCAAAGACCTGAACCTGTCCGATACCGCCCGGCAGATGTACATCCACCGCAACACGCTGGTATACCGTTTGGATAAGGTGCAAAAACAGCTGGGGCTGGACCTTCGGCATTTTGCCGACGCGATGACCTTCAAGCTGCTCTTCGAAATGAAAAAGTGCGCTGAACTGCACCCCGACATCCTCCCCCGAGAAAGGAAATGACCATGCCCAAAAGACTGATCGCCCTGCTGCTTCTCATCCTGATGCTGTTCCCCATGGCCGCGCTCGCCCTGGAGGGCGAAACGGTTACCATATCCCGCAAAGAATACGAGAGCCTTCAGCGCTATAAGCTGCTGGAAGAGGTGCGCTCCTACATCGACACCTACTATTATCAGAAGCCCGACGATCAGGCCATGATGAACGGCGCCATACAGGGGCTGCTTTCCGGCCTCGGCGACGGATATACCTTCTATTACCCCGAAGAAGCCTGGAAAAAGATGTGGGAAGACGATGAAGGCAAATATGCCGGCATCGGCATCCAGCTGCTGGGCGACCCGGAAACCTCCGCCGTCACCATCGTGCGCGTATTCCGCGATACGCCCGCCGAAAAGGCCGGCATAAAAAAAGGCGATATCCTCTACAAAGTAGAGGATATCGACATCACCACCGCCACCCTGCAGGACGGCGTCAATGTGATGCGCGGCACGCCCGGCGAAACCGTGCATGTGGAGGTGCTGCGCGGCAATGAAACGCTGCCCTTTGAGCTGACCAAGGCCAAGATCACGGCCAATCAGGTCGAATATACGATGCTGGACGACAAGGCGGGCTATATCGCCGCCTATGAGTTCGCCGGCGAAATGGACGACGAGTTTGAAAAAGCGCTCAACGCCCTGAAATCCGAGGGGGCCAAGGGGCTGGTCATCGACTTGCGTGACAACCCCGGCGGCTGGGTGGAGCAGAGCATCCACATCGCCGACCTTTTCCTTGACAAGGCCCTCTTGTTCTATGCCGAAAACCGCGCGGGCGAACAGGAAAAGACCTACACCAAAGACGGCAAAGACGACATCCCGCTGGTGATTCTGGTCAACGAAAACTCCGCCTCCGCGTCGGAAATATTCTCCGCCGCCATGAAGGATTACGGGCGCGCCACCATCGTGGGCACGACCACCTTCGGCAAGGGCGTCATCCAGTATGTGCTGGGCCTCAGCGACGGCAAGAGCGGCTTCCAGTTTACCAGCGCGCAGTATTTTTCGCCCAAGGGCAGCAAGGTGCACAAGGTCGGCGTCACGCCCGATGTGACGGTCGAAATGCCCGAAGAACTGTCGGGCACCTTCACCGAGGTGGGCGATCTGAATGACCCGCAGCTGAAGACCGCCTATGAGGAACTGCTGAAAAAACTGCCGTAACGCCGCCTTGCATTTTCGCGCCGCTTCCTGTATGATAGGTATGCCGTATGTGCGGTTGGGTCCTGTGCGATTTCATGGCGTGAACCCTGTCAGGTCCGGAAGGAAGCAGCAGTAAGCGCAAGTTGGGATGTGCTGCGGGAGCGCCTGATCGTCATACGGTATTTGTTTATCCCTGAACCATGCCGCCTGTCAGCGGTAAAGAAATAAGAGAAAGTGAGACTGACCATGTGGAACGCGCCTGATGTACTGAAACGTGACCCCGAGATACTGAGCGCCATGCTGGATGAAGCGCGGCGGCAGGAAGACCATATCGAGCTGATCGCTTCGGAGAACTTCGTTTCCCCCGCCGTGATGGCGGCCATGGGTTCCCCGCTGACCAACAAGTACGCCGAAGGCTATCCGGGGCACCGCTACTACGGCGGCTGCGAGTTCGTGGACGTGGCGGAAACCATCGCCATCGAGCGGGTCAAAAAGCTGTTCGGCGCGGAACACGCCAACGTGCAGCCCCACTCGGGCAGCCAGGCCAATATGGCCGTCTATTTTGCGCTGCTGAAGCCCGGCGACACGGTGCTGGGCATGAACCTCAACCATGGCGGCCATCTGACGCACGGCAGCGCCGTCAACATTTCGGGCAAGTATTTCCATTTTGAGCCCTACGGCTTAAGCCCCGAAACGGAGACCATCGATTACGAAGCGCTGCGTCAAAAAGCGCTCGAGGTCCGGCCGAAAATGATCGTGGCGGGCGCGTCCGCCTACCCGCGCATCATCGACTTCAAAAGGATGCGCGAGATCGCCGATGAAGCGGGCTGCTGCCTGATGGTGGATATGGCCCATATCGCGGGCCTTGTGGCGGCGGGACTTCATCCCTCGCCCGTCCCCTATGCCGACGTCGTGACCTCCACCACGCATAAGACGCTGCGCGGCCCGCGCGGCGGCCTCATCCTATGCAAAGAGGAACTGGGCAAGGCCATCGACAAGGCCATTTTCCCCGGCATTCAGGGCGGTCCCCTCATGCACGTCATCGCGGCCAAGGCCGTCTGCTTTGGCGAAGCGCTGGAGCCCGCCTTCAAGGTCTATCAGCAGCAGATCATCAGCAATGCCAAGGCCATGGAAAACGCCCTGCGTGAAGAAGGCATCCGCATGGTATCGGGCGGCACCGACAACCACCTGATGCTGCTTGACTTCGCCGATATTAACGACGTGACCGGCCTTGAAATGGAAACGCTGCTGGGCAGCGCCAACATCACCGTCAACAAAAACATGGTGCCGCGCGACCAGCGCAAGCCCTCCGTCACCAGCGGCCTGCGCATCGGCACCCCCGCCGTCACCACCCGCGGCATGAAGGAAGGCGACATGGCGCTGATCGCCCGCTTCATCGGCCGCATCCTGCGTGAAAAAGAGGCCGCCGTGCCCGCCGTCAGACAGGACGTGCTGGCCCTCACCGCCGCGCATCCCCTGTACTGACGTAACCCACCCGGGCATGCGCCCGATGTCTTAAACCAAAGCGAACGGGGTTCCGGCCCCGTTCGCTTTGGTTTTTATATGCTATCCAACAGGTTCAGCTGTACGGCTTCCTGTTTCTGTTCAAAGGCGTTCAGGTAAGCAAAGATCATCCGGTGATCGTGCATGATATGGTTTTCTTCGCACACCTTATGAAACGCGCGCATCAGCGCTTCTTCATGGGGGCTGCTCACATAGTATTGGGTTCCGTACTGTTTGATATACTTTTCTTTAAGGCCGGGAAACAAGTCGTCCAGCTGCCGGTAGAAATACTCGCGGTTGCCCTCCCTCAGCGTCAGCCCCATACCAAAGCAAATGATGCCGCGCACCCCGGCATCGATGCAGGCATTGAGAATGCCCATCAGGTTTTCCTGCGTATCGTTGATGTAGGGAAGGATGGGACACAGCCATACCACCGTCGGGATGCCTGCCGCGTGCAGTGCTTTCAGCGCTTTGACCCGTTCCTCTGTCGTGCTGACATGGGGTTCCAGTTTTCTGCACAGCGCTTCATCATAGGTTGTCAGCGTCATCTGGACAACGCATTTTGTCCGGTCGTTGATGCGCTTCAACAGGTCGATATCCCTGAGCACCCTGTCTGACTTCGTAATCAGCGTCACGCCGAACCCGTATTGTTCCACCAGCCTCAGGGACTTGCGCATATAGCCCAGTTCCTCTTCGATCGGGTTATAGGGATCGGACATGGAGCCGGTGCCGATCATGCACCTGACGCGTTTGCGCTTTAGCGCCGCTTCCAGCAGCTCTATGGCATTTTCCTTGATCTCGATATCCTCAAAGCGATGCTCCATGCCGTAGCAGCGGCTTCTCGAATCGCAGTAAATGCAGCCATGCAAACAGCCGCGGTACAAATTCATACCGTTGTGGGCCGAAAGAATGCCTTTTGCTTTTACATAGTGCACGGCGTATTCCCCTTCGATGAAAGGCCCATCATTCCCCGCAGTTTTTTCTGTGGGCTTTCAGTTTTTTCATCGCCCAGTCGTAGTGGCTGGCCGTCGTGCTCACAAAATAAGCCCCCAGCGTGCTGCCGCCTACCCACGGGTAGACGCCTTTTGAAAACAGCTCTTCATCCGAAAACTTTTCCGCCAGCGCCAGCACCCCAGCATGGGAATGCGCCAGCATGGCTTTTGCCTCTTCCAAGGATGTGTTTTGATGCTTCCGCCAAAAAGCAACGTTCATATCGCCGTAGGTTTTCCATGAATAGGGCGCGGGAAGAAAGGGTTTGTCTTCCCCTCTTTGATTGGCATCGACCCATTCAAGGATAAGCCGATGCCATTCATACAGATGAACCAGCACGTCGCGCAGGTTTTTGTCCCTCTTCCAATGCGCTTCTTTTTTCTTGGCATCCGCCGAAAAATCGAATTCGGCAGACAGTTCCTTTTCGGTCATTTCCCCCATCAGCACACAAAGCTTTTCATAATTTCCCGCCGCGTCCGCCAGCATATCCGCCTTGGTTGCCGCTCTGCTCATCCCAAACCCTCCTTGTCTGTTTTTCCATACGATACCACGCAAAGCCTGTCACCCCTTGTCATGTTTTATGGTGCGCGCGTATTTTTTCCGCTTCGTCTGCCAAAATCTGACGCAAGTGTATTGGCTCAATCACCTCCACCGATGCGCCGAAGGAAAGCAGGTATCCGATCAGCCAGCTGTCTTCGGGCATCTGCGACCTCACCACCATATCGCCGTTTTCCGCCTGCGTGATCTCGCCGCCGGCGAATTCATCATAGACGCGGTAGGCCATTTCCTTGGGAAAGCGCAGCACGATGCCGCCGTATGCCGGCGCCGCTGCGCTGCCGGCATCCGGGTATTCCATGGGCGCAAACGTTTCTTCCAGCAGGCGGCAGGACAGGATCCGATTCAGTTTGAACAAACGAAAGTCCTTCCTTTCGGCGCAAAACGCTTTGACGTACCATGCTTTCGCCCGGAAGCAGAGCTTTAACGGATAGATGCTTCTTCGCGTTTTCTGTCCGTTTGAAGACAGATACACGATCTCCGTGATTTTATGATTGATGGCCGCGTTTTTGAGCGTTTCAAACTTGGCGTTATCCTGCTCCCTGCTGCCCCAGCGCCCGAAATCCACCTCAAACCAGCTTTCGGATGGGATGCGAAAAAG
>CAZFUT010000020.1:0-33205 GCA_964522425.1 uncultured Oscillospiraceae bacterium | reverse complement strand
CGCCGCCCTGACGCAGCATCTGGTCGACCAGCGTGGTCTTGCCGTGGTCAACGTGAGCAATAATGGCAATATTACGAATATCTTCCCGAATCATAATCCTTCTTCTTTCCTTTATCACAAATAATCAAAGACGCCGCGCCATGGCGCGATCCGGCGGCTTGTGACGCCGCCTGTCCCTCAGGAAAGCGAAGGCTTCCCAATCAATGTGTATACGTACCATACGATCGATCAAAATTCCTCATCGATGGGGGCCAGTTCGCGCAGCACAAGCCCCTTGTTTTTTTCTTCGGCCAGACGCACCGACCATTCGTTTTCAAACAGCAGCACGTCGCGTCCGTCCAGATCCTTCGCGCGGCCGGAGGTGCTGGTCAATTGCAGATCGCGCACGGGCACGGCGCTTTCCTCCACCCAGCGGATATGGCGGAAGGACAGGTTTTCCAGCACCAGATCCACACCATACTCGGATTTCAGCCGGTAGGTCAATACGTCAAACTGCAGCACGCCGACGACGCCGCACAGCGTTTCTTCAAAGCCCGTTTCGTCGCGGACGAAGACCTGTATTGCGCCTTCTTCGCTAAGCTGATCCATGCCCTTCAAAAACTGTTTGCGCTTCATGGAGTCCATCGGGCGCACGCGCGCAAAGTTTTCGGGCGCAAACACCGGAATGCGCGCAAAGCGGAAATGCCGGCTGCCGCCGCACAGCGTATCGCCCAAGTGGTAAATGCCGGGGTCGAACAGGCCGATGATATCGCCGGGGTAGGCCTTTTCCACCATTTCGCGCTCGTCGGCCATAAACTGCTGGGGCGCTTTTACCTGTATCTGCTTTTCCTGCGCGGAATGCCATACGTTGATATCCTTGCGGAAAACGCCGCTGACCACGCGCAGGAAGGCCAGACGGTCGCGGTGGGCGGGATTCATGTTGGCCTGAATCTTAAAGATGAAGCCGGAAAAATCCTCATCGGTCGGCTCGATCATGCCGCCCGACGATTCGCGCCCCGTCGGCGGCAGGGTGTAGCGCAGGAAGCGCTGCAAAAAGGGTTCCACGCCAAAGTTGGTGATGGCGCTGCCAAAGAACATGGGCGTCAGCGCGCCCTTGCGGATGGCGTCCAGATCAAAGCTGTCGCCCGCCACGTCCAGAAGCTCCTTCTCTTCGCGGAGCCTGTCGATATAATGCTTTTCCAGCATCCCCTCAATGGCGGGGTCGGACAATGCCACCTCGGTCTTCTGCGCCTTGGTGCGCCCATGATCGCCGGAAAAATACAGCTCCACCGTGTCGGTATCGCGGTGGTACACGCCCTGAAAATCACCGTCCACGCCGATGGGCCAGTTGACGGGGCAGGCCCTGATGCCCAGCACCGTTTCCAGTTCTTCCATCAGCGCAAAGGGGTCCTTGGCCGCTCTGTCCATCTTGTTGACAAAGGTAAAGATGGGGATGCCGCGCATGGCGCAGACTTTAAACAGCTTAATGGTCTGCGCTTCCACGCCCCGGCTTGCGTCAATCAGCATGACGGCGCTGTCCGCCGCCACCAGCACGCGGTAGGTATCCTCCGAAAAGTCCTGATGGCCGGGGGTGTCCAGAATGTTGATGTGATAGCCGTCAAAGGAAAACTGCATGGCGCTGGACGTTACCGAAATGCCGCGCTGCTTCTCGATCTCCATCCAGTCGCTGGTGGCATGGCGGTCGCTCTTGCGCGCCTTGACCGAGCCCGCCTGCCGGATTGCCCCGCCGTACAGCAAAAGCTTCTCCGTCAACGTGGTCTTGCCCGCGTCCGGGTGGCTGATGATGGCGAATGTCCGCCTGCGTTCCACCTCTTGTCTAAGCTCGCTCATGTGCTTCCCTCCATACTCAAATACGCACCATTATAGCGGTATCTGGTAATGAATGTCAACCGAAACATACATGAAATCAAAGGGTTTCAAACGCAGATGTATGCAAACCAATCATCCTTCCCTTTCTTCATCAGGGTGAAAGTCGGCTATAAACCGTTTCAACAGGAAGGCACAGAAATATGGGAATGTGTATATCCTGTCTTCATGACCTATATTGTTTTTAGATAGCTTCATTCCAAACAGAACATCTGTATAGCGCTCTGAAGAGATCAATGCTTTCATTGATTTTGCTCTGCCATCCTTTGCCTTTACCTCGATTGGTATCAATGACTTTGCGGAGCGAACAAAGAAATCTATTTCCAGGGGCGAATCTTCCCGCTTATAATAGAATAGCCTATACCCCTGCTTGACAAGCGCTTCGCCCGCCATGTTTTCGTATAAAGCGCCTTTGTACACGCCGAAATTTTTGTTTGCCCGAAGGTCCTCTTGGGATTCATCATCCAGCATGGATACAAGCAAGCCCGTATCCGCAAAATACAGTTTAAACATGTCGGGTTCAAAATTCCCGCCAAGAGGCAGCTCAGGGAACTCCATACAGTAGCATATATTGACCATACCGGCATCAGCGAGCCATTCCGCGCAGCCGCGGTAGTCACGAAACCTTGCGCCGGGCGCCACCTTCGATATTTGAAATTTCTTGTTTTCTTTTGCGAGCTGCGGGGCTACCCGGTTGAAAACATTGATAATCCTCGCCTGATCTACGCCCGAAGCGTATTTCCGAATATCCTCTTTGTAATCCGCAATGAGTTGCTTTTGCATATCCAGAGAGCCTTCAAAGGTATTCTTCTGAATATATTCAGCAACAACGGCAGGCATGCCTCCAAGAATACTAAACTCCAAAAAGAGAGAATGGTAAACCTTCATTTCCAGGTCGCTGAATGGTTTGAGTTCCTTCATATGGAAAAGCAGTCCTTCAATGGCATCCTCCCCATATCCCTTCGCCCAAAGGAATTCCTCAAAATCCATGGAATACATGTCATAGTCTTTTTTATAGCCAACGCTGTTGCTTTCGATTCTTTTATAATTCGTGCCCAGCATTGAGCCGCTGCAAATCACATCAAATCTTTTATCGATGCAAAAAAACTTAAGGGATGTGGCGATTTCCGGGCATTCTGTGATCTCGTCAAAAAAAATCAGCGTCTTCCCGGGGATGAATTCTTTCGTCGGATCAAGCAGTGAAATATTCTTAATAATGCCATCCGCTTCATATCCATCTACGATAATGCCCTTGTACTTTACGTCCCGAACGAAGTTTATCTCGATAACGCTTTCATAATTGTCAGAAGCAAAACGTTTAATGGATTCTGTTTTCCCAATCTGGCGGCTTCCCTTGATAATCAGCGGTTTTCTGCTGGGGTCAGCCTTCCACTTGGTTAAGAAAGCATCCACTTTCCTTTTTAAATACATCTGCAACCCCCTCCATCCATGTTATCAACATCATTATTCACAAAATCACAGCGATTGTCAATCTTTATAAACACATTTTATTAGCGAATATTTTTTAAATTTTCACATTTTCAATGGCACTCATCACCGCAGTACATCGCAGCAGCTGGCATGGCCGGACGAAAGCTTCCACCGAAAAACAGTTGAGAGCGGCGCAATTATTATGTTGACTATCCTTAAAGTAACGCCACACAAAAAAGATCACCCAATATGCGCCTAAAGGCAGCATATAATGCTGGTGGTCAATATTCAATTTCAGATTCGCACACAATTCCGTAAAGAGTGTACCCAAGCTGAGCCTGCTGCCATTGATTTTAACGTCATAAACCGCTAACACCCCCTTCCCATGACTTTTGTTTCATATTTACCCTCACCCCCTCTCCCGTTTTGCATAAGATCACCCATTATGCAGTATACTTATTCATAAAAGCGAACATTACCGGCATAAAATCGCACAAAAACGGAAAATATGCAAGATTTAGCCTTGACGCTTTCATTTCTCGTTGTTATACTGTCTCTACAATTTTATACTCTTAAGAAAAGAAGGGGGTTACCATCACATGAAAAAGCTCGTTTCCCTGGTATTGGTTACCATGATGATGCTCGGGCTGTGCGCTTCCGTTTCCGCCGAAAAGGGCAACTGGAAGATCGCCGTCCTGACGGGTACGGTTTCTCAGGGCGAGGAAGAATTCCGCGCCGCCGAAAAGGCCGTCGCCACCTGGGGCGCCGACCACATCGTCGTCGACACGTATCCCGACAACTTCATGTCCGAAATGGAAACCACCGTGTCCAAGCTGGTCGCTTTCGCCTCCGACCCGGACGTAAAAGCCATCGTCATGTGCCAGGCCGTGCCGGGCGCCAAAGCGGGCTTTGACAAGATCCGCGAAATGGGCCGCAACGACATCCTGCTCATCGCCGGCACCCCGCAGGAGGATCCCGAGGTCATCAGCGCCGCCAGCGACATCGTCATGTATGCCGATGAAGCCGCGCAGGGCGACACCATCATGGAAACCGCCGCCAAGTGGGGCATCGACGTGTTTATCCACTATTCCTTCCCGCGCCATATGGCCATGGAGCTGATCGTCGCCCGCCATAAGCTGCTGCAGAAGAACGCCGAAGCGCTGGGCATCGAAATGGTCGACGTGACCGCCCCCGACCCCACCGCCGAAGCGGGCCTGAGCGCTTCCCAGCAATTCATCCTGGAAGACGTGCCCAAGCAGCTCAAAAAATACGAGGGCAAGAAGGTGGCTTTCTTCACCACCAACTGCGGCATGCAGCCTTCCTTGCAGACGGCCTGCCTGGACGAGCCGAACGCCTACTATGTGCAGCCCTGCTGCCCCAGCCCCTATCACGCCTTCCCCGCCACGCTGGGGCTGGAGCTGAAGATCGGCGACGACGACCAGGAAGCGCTCAGGCAGATTGCCGCCAAGCTGGCCGAGCATAACGCCGTGGGCCGTTTCTCCACCTGGCCCTCTCCCGTCGCGATGACCATCATCGAAGTGGGCGTTGAGTACGCCAAGGGCTACATCGACGGCTCCATCACCGAGCGTAACGACATGGCCAAGCTGGCGGAAATGTTCGAAACCAAGATCCCCGGCGCGAAGTTTTCCAAGTACGTCAACGCCGAAGGAAAGACCTTCGACAACTATTACACCGTACTGCTGGCGCCCGTTGACTTTAATGATTATCTGGACAAATAAACGCCTTAAGGTCTGACGAAAGATAGGCCGTCCGGTCAACGGGCGCGCCTATCTTTTAGTACATTGCTGCGCGAAGGAGGAACACCGGATGGGTGCGCCCAATGTCTTGGAGATGCGCAATATTTCCAAACGCTATGGTGAAAACGCTGTGCTGAGCGAGGTTTCCTTAACGGTTAAACAGGGGGAAATACACGCCCTGCTGGGGGAAAACGGCGCGGGCAAGTCCACGCTGATGAACGTGCTGTTTGGCATGCCCGTCATTCACAATACAGGCGGCTTTGAAGGCGAGGTGCTGCTCTCCGGCGAAAAAACGCACATCACCTCCCCCTATGACGCCATGCTCAAGGGCATCGGCATGGTCCACCAGGAGTTTATGTTGCTCCCCGGCTTTACCGTAACGGAAAACATCAAGCTCAACCGCGAAAAATCTTCCCCCAACCTGTTCAGCCGCCTTTTTGGCAAAAGCCTCGAAACGCTGGATATGGACGCGATGGCCAGGGACGCCCGCACGGCGCTGGACAGTGTGGGCATGAAGGTGGACGAGCACGCGCAGGTGGGCGGGATGCCGGTCGGCTATATGCAGTTTATCGAGATCGCCCGCGAGATCGATAAAAGCGGCATCCGGCTGCTGGTGTTCGACGAGCCGACGGCGGTGCTCACCGAGTCGGAGGCCGAGCAGCTGGTGAGCGTAATGAAAGAAATCGCAGCCGGCGGCATTGCCATCATTTTTATCACCCATCGCCTGGACGAGGTGGTGGCGGCCGCCGACGCCGTGACCATCCTGCGCGACGGCAGGCTGGCGGGCGTGCGCCGCAAGGAAGACACCGGCATCGTCGAACTGGCCGAACTGATGATCGGCCGCAAGGGTGAAAGCGTGGTCGATGTCGAAAAGCGCGGGCTTCGGCAGGAAAACGTCGCCATGCAGATACGCGACCTGTATGTGGACATGGCGGGCGAAGAGGTGCGCGGCGTTTCGTTGGATGTCTTTGAGGGCGAAATTCTGGGCATCGGCGGTCTGGCCGGGCAGGGCAAGCTGGGCATCCCCAACGGCATCATGAGCCTGTACAACGCATCGGGCGAAGTCAGCCTGTTCGGCGCGCCGCTGAAGCTGGGCAGCACCATCGACGCGCTGCGCATGGGCATCGCCATGGTATCGGAAGACCGCAAGGGCGTGGGCCTTCTGCTGGACGAATCCATCGAAAACAACATCGTATTCAACGCCATGCAGATCAACGGCGAGTTTCTGCGAAAATTCGGCGTATTCACCCTAAAGGACGCGGCCGCGATACGGCGCTGCGCCATGGATATGATCAGGGAGCTGGACATCCGCTGCTTCGGCCCCACCCAGCATGCCGGCACGCTGTCGGGGGGCAACCAGCAGAAGGTCTGCATCGCCCGCGCGCTGGTGATGAAGCCGAAGTTCCTCTTTGTCAGCGAGCCGACGCGCGGCATCGACATCGGCGCCAAGCGCCTGGTACTGGAAACGCTGGTGAAGCTGAACCGGGAAAAGGGCATGACCATCGTAATGGTTTCCTCCGAGCTTCAGGAGCTGCGTTCCATCTGCGACCGCATCGCCATCGTCAGCGAAGGCAAGCTGGTGGATATCTTAAACCCCGACGCAAAGGACGCCGATTTCGGTCTGGCCATGAGCGGCATTAAGCCCGGCGAAGAAGAAAAGGTGGGAGGCGGCAGACGATGACAAGCAGCAAAGTAAGGCGCATACTGGCCCTTCTGTTGGCGATAGCCGCCGCGGCGCTGATCGTGCTGGGCGCCGGCAGCCTGCCCAAGCGGAGGAGCGAAGCGGGCCGCCATATGCTGGAAGACTTAAGGGCGCGCACGCTGCTCAACGCCACCGGCGACGGCGTGGTGGACAGCTACGTTGCCATCGCCCGCAAGGAGGCCACGGAAAAGGCCAGAGCGGGGGGCGGCGGCATGGCGGCCATCCGCGAAGCCGTCAGCAAGGCGGAGGAGGAAACGCGCGCGCGCTACGCTTCTTCCGCTACCGATTTCAGCACCGTCGACACGGCGGCGCTGATCGAAGCCTCGAACCGCTACGAGGAAGCGCTGATTGAGTGGGACAAGGCAGCGGAGCGGGCCGAAAGCGCCTACCTTGCCGCGCACAGGGAGGAAGCGCAGGCGGCCGCCGAGGCCGAGCGCGCACGGAAGATCGAGCAGGGCATCGAAGTGGGCGAGGAGCTGGCCATCGCCGTCGACCTGACCGGCTTTGAGCCGACTGAGGAAATGAAAACGCTGTCCGCCGCCGCGGACGAGCGCTATGCCAAGGTGGGCGAGGCCTTACAGGCCATTTATCCGGTGCTGGACGCGGAGGCGCTGGCTACGCTCAAGGGCACCATCGCTTCCATCGTCTACCAGCGCGGCGACGACTTTACCACCCAGTACGATCGCTTCGTAGCGGCGGGCAGCTTTGGGGCCGTGACCGGAGGCGACCCCCTGATGGTGCGCTACGCGGACGACATGATCTTTGGCGGCGCGGCCCTCATCACCGCGGCGCTGGTCGTGCTGTTTTACGAAAAGCTGGTGAAAAAGCTGGGCGTCCCCCGCGTCATCATCGGCGTGTTCTTCGTGCTGCTGTGCTTTATGTCGCTGTGGTACGATCTGGAGCTGCCCGGCCTTTTGTCCAACGCGCTGGTGCGCATGGGCATGAACGCCATCATGGTGCTGGCCATGGTGCCCGGCATACAGTGCGGCATCAGCCTGAACCTCGGCCTGCCCATCGGCCTGGTGGGCGGCCTGATCGGCGGCCTGCTGACCATCGAATACGGCATCCCCGGCTGGGGCGGCTTCCTTTTTGCGGCCGGCGTAGGGGTCCTCATCGCCGCCGTCACCGGCTGGCTGTACGCGCAGCTGCTCAACCGCCTGAAGGGCGAGGAAATGTCCGTCACCACCTATGTGGGCTTCTCGGTCATTTCCCTGATGTGCATCGCGTGGCTGGTGCTGCCTTTCCGGTCGCTCAAGCTGCGCTGGCCGCTGGGCACGGGCCTTCGCAACACCATCGGCCTTGACGCCACCAACTTTAAGCATATACTGGATGACCTGCTGGCCTTCGACATCGGCGGCATCACCATCCCGACGGGGCTGCTGCTCTTTATGGCGCTGTGCTGCTTGCTTGTGTGGCTGTTCTCCCGCTCCAAAACAGGCGTCGCCATGCAGGCCGTCGGCAACAACGCGCGCTTCGCGGAGGCCGCGGGCATCAATGTGGATAAGATGCGCATCATCGGTACGGTGCTGTCTACCGTCTTGGGCGCCGTCGGCATCCTCGTCTATTCCCAGAGCTACGGCTTCATGCAGCTGTACACCGCGCCGCGCCAGATGGGCTTTATCGCGGCCAGCGCCATCCTGATCGGCGGCGCTTCAACGTCGCGGTGCAAGATCAGCCACGTTCTGATCGGCACCTTCCTCTTCCAGGGCGTGCTGACGCTGGGGATGCCGGTCGCCAACGTGCTGGTGCCGGGCTCCACCATTTCCGAAACGCTGCGCATCCTGATCTCCAACGGGATCATACTCTATGCGCTGACCAAATCAGGGGGTGCTTCTCGTGGATAAGAACGGTATTCGCGCCTGGCTGCGCAGCAACGTGGTGACGGTGATGTTCATCCTGCTGTGCCTGATCAGCATGGTCTATTCCGGCCAGTCGGTGGCCTACGTGCTGTACGAGCTGTTTGGCCGCCTGGGCCGCAACGCCTTTATCGTGCTGGCCCTGATCATCCCCATCGTTGCCGGTATGGGCATCAACTTCTCCATCACCATCGGCGCCATGTCCGCGCAGATCGCCGCCCTGTGGATCACCGAATGGCAGATTCCCGGCATCGGCGGCTTCCTGCTGGCTGTCCTGATCACCATGCCCATCGCCGCGCTGTTCGGCCTCCTGATCGGCAAGCTGCTCAACAAAATGAAGGGGCAGGAAATGATCGGCGGCCTCATCCTCGGCTATTTTGCCAACGGGCTGTACCAGCTGCTGTTCCTGTTTGTTTTCGGCAACCTCATCCCCTTAAAAACGCCGGGCCTTGTCATCAAGGGCTCCACGGGCGTTGCCAACACCATCGACCTTTCCTCTCCAATGGGCATCAAGTACGCGCTGGATGATCTGTGGCGCACGCCCTTTACGCAGGCGCTGTATATCTTTTCGGCCATGGCCGCCGTCGTCATCCTCCTGCTGCTGGCGCTGAAAAAGATCGAGCGCAAACGCGCGATCAGGACGCTTTCCATCCCCGCCCTTTGCTGCCTTGCCTACCAGATACCCGCGGTGTCCCGGCAGTTCAGCATGGTGAACATCCCCATCGTCACCTTCCTCATCATCGGCGCGCTGTGCCTGTTCAACCTCAGCATCATGCGCACCCGCATCGGCCAGCAGTTCAGGGCCGTGGGACAAAGCCGCGTGGTGGCCAACGCTTCGGGCATCTACGTGGATCAGGTGCGCGTGATCGCCATCGTGATCTCCACCGTCCTCGCCGCCTGGGGCCAGCTGGTCTTTGTGCAGAACATGGGCGCTTTCCAAACCTACGGCGCGCATGAGCAGGTGGGCCTGTACGCGGGCGCGGCCATACTGGTGGGCGGCGCGTCCATCCGCCGGGCGACCAACAAGCAGGCGCTGCTGGGCTGCGTCCTCTTCCATCTGCTGTTCATTGTCGCCCCCGCGGCCGGCAAAAACCTGTTCGGCGACGCCGCCATCGGCGAGTACTTCCGCGTGTTCATCTCCTACGGCGTCATCGCGCTGGCGCTGGTCATGCACGCCTGGAGCGGCGTCCAGAAGGCCCGCTCGCTGAAAGCGCAGAGCGCGGGCTCCTAAGGGATGCCGCGGCATCGCGGTATCCTATACAAGTACACAGATTAGCCCGCACGCTGCCCGTTCCTTCAAAGCCCGGCGCGTGCGGGCTTTTTTATTGCCGGATATCGTTTGTAAATTATTAAGCATATATTGCAAAAAATTCAATAATCCATTACAATAGGCTTGGATTTTTCCGATCGGAGGGCATTATGGAACAGTTTTTCGCGGGCCTGTCGGGCGGCCTGGTCAGCTTTCTCGTCTATACTGCCATCGCGGTGGTGGCATTGGCCGGTCTATTCAAGTGTATTCTGCCCACCGGCCGCCTTGCGCGGCAGTTTCGCCGCGCCAAGCGCGAACTGGATATGATGACCGTCGCCGAGGGCGCGCGCCCTATCTGGCAGAACCCGCTGTTTTTGGGCAAACCCCTTCAAAAGGAGTGGAAACGCTTCCTCTTTAACGCCGAGCAGCTGGACGCGCGCGGCCTCTCCTGCGACACGGAGGATTATATCAACGACGATACGGCGCTGGCCCCCAGCGCCCACCTGCGCGTGGGCGAAATGATACCGGGGCTTTTGACCTCCCTCGGCATCCTCGGCACCTTCATCGGCCTCATGCGCGGCGTGTCGGGGCTGGACGTGACCACCGCCGACAGCACCATGAAAAGCATTTCTCAGATGCTGGGCGGCATGACCTTCGCCTACGGCACCTCCATCGCGGGCCTTACCTGCTCATTGTTTTTCAACATTTTTTACCGCGCCGCGCAGGGCAGCGCCACCGCCGCCATGGACGATTTTCACGCCACCTTCCGCGAAGCGGTGATGCAGCAGCCTTTGGACGAGGGCGTGCACAACATCTGCTATCTGGAGGATCAGGCCGTTTTCTTGCGTCAGACGGCGGGCGATATGAATAACCAGCTGTCGGGCGGCATTTCCACCGCCATCGACCGCGCCTTTACGCCCATCGGCCGGCAGATGAACCAGTTCATCATGGCGCAGACGGAGGGCCAGCTGGAAGGCATGAGCCACATCGTCAGCCAGTTTATGCGGCAGATGGACGGGGCGCTGGGCAACCAGTTCAGCGCCCTTGCCCGCACGCTGCAGAACATCAACCAGCAGCAGGGCGTATCCTACGATTCCGCGCGGCAGGCGCTGGCCGCCGCCGACGCGCTGATGCAGAACATGAACCGCATGCACACCCTGTCCGCGCAGGTGATCGAGCGCTTTGACGGGTATGTGAACGAGCTGTCCGCCTCGCAGGCGGGCAACGCGCATCTGGCAAGCGAAACGGGCAATGTGCTGTCGCAGCTGCACGCCAACCTGATCCGGCAGGCCGATCAGTTTGCGGCGCTTAAAAACACCCAGCTTTCGCTGGAAAAGCAGATGGAAGACTACGCCAACTGGTCGGGCCGCGTGCTGGAAGCCGTCGAAAAGCAGTCCGACGCCGCCGCCCAGCGCACGCATGAGGTGGCCAACGAAATGGCCTCCTCCGGCCGCGTGCTCAAGGACAGCTATGCCGGGTTTGCCGAAAACATCACCAAGGGCCTTGCCCGCACGATGGGCATGTTTGAAGAGAATATGCGCGACATGATGGACGAGTTCGCCCGCCGCATGGGCGCTTTGCAGGAAAAGGCGGGGCGGAACGGCGACGCGTCCGTGGACATGAGGGCCGTCTCCCGCCTGCAGGAAGCCATGGGCGAAATGACGCGCGCCTTAAAGGACGCCGCCGAAAAGGCCGGCGAAAAGGGGACACGCCATGACCCGTCGTAAACTGGGCAAGCGCCGCCTGATCAGCCGCGACACGGGCGAATACTGGATATCCTATTCGGATATGCTGTCTTCCCTGCTGCTGGTGTTCATGCTGGCCGTCACCTTCAGCATCTACCAGTATTACAGCCTGCTGGACATCAAAACCAAAGAGCTGCACGCGCAGAAGGCGGAGCTGGACAAGGTGCAGGTGTCCCTTGTAAAGCAGCAGGAGGAGCTGGAAACCACGCGGGTCACGCTGATGGGCAAGGAGGAGGAATTGGCCTCCGTCCAGATACAATTGGACCGGCAGAAGGACGATCTGCACGCCGCGCAGACGGCGCTGAAAACCAAGGAAGAGGAGCAGGCCGCGCTGCAATTGCAGCTGGCCGCGCAGCAGGAGGTGCTGGGCAGCCAGCAAAAGCAGATCGACGAATTGCTGGGGCTGCGCACCGCCATCATCAAAGACCTGAGCCAGGCGCTGGCCAAGGCCAGCATTTCGGCCAATGTGGACACGCAGACCGGCGACATCATGCTGGACAGCCGCCTGCTGTTTGAAACGGCCAAGGATCAGCTGGCCGAGGCTGGGCGCGCCGAATTAAGACGGCTCATTCCCGTGTACCTTGAAGTGCTGCTGCGCCCCGAGTACCGCGACTATGTGGCCGAAATCATCATCGAAGGGCACACCGACAGCAAGGGCTCCTACACCTTCAACCTCCAGCTTTCGCAGCAGCGCGCGCTCAACGTGGCCACCTTCTGCCTGGAAATGCCGGGGCTGTCGTTAGAGCAGCGGGCCTTGCTTGAACAGATACTCACCGCCAAGGGCCGCAGCTATGCCGACCGCATTTTCAACGCCGACGGCTCGGAAAACATGGAAGCCTCCCGGCGCGTGGAAATCAAGTTCCGCTTAAAGGACAGCGAAATGATACAGCGCATGAACGACATTCTGAAAAACATGCAATGAAAACAGTCTTTATTCTTCTTCTGTGCCTGACGCTGGCGTTTGCCGGCGTCATCGCCTATGAGCTGGTGAACCTGGATTTGTCCGTGCGGTTTGAAACGGCGCGCATGGTCCCCTGTATCGAGCAGCAGGCGCAGTACGACCGCTGGGCCGGTTTGCTTGCCGCCGACGCCGTGCAGGGCACGGTGTTCGACGAAAAAGCCATGCGGCCTTTGGATGCCATGGGCTTTCTGGTGTACACGCTGCATGTAAAGAACCGCGGCCTTTTGCCCGCCGAGATGGTGGAGGTGCAGATATCCCCCGAAAAAGGCGATGTGCTGGCGGTGTCGGGCGACGTGTCGATGGGCAAAGACATCAATGAAGGCCGCCGCATCGCGCCGGGGCAAACGGAAACCTTGCAGCTGATCCTTTTGACAGGCAGAGACAGCCACGCCGTGCGCACCCTCACCGTCACCTATTATATCTGGGGCCATCCCTTCACGGTGAAAAAGACATACGGATAATCACATAAGCCCTTCCGGCGTTGCAGTTTTGCCCAGGGGCGGTTAGAATAGGCATGCAGTTCAAGCATACAGGGAGGCAGATCCATGAATATCCTGCACCTTAAATATGCGGTGGAGGTGGCCAAGGCAGGCTCCATCAACAAAGCGGCGGAAAACCTGCTGATGGGGCAGCCCAATTTGAGCCGCGCCATCAAAGAGCTGGAAGCGCTGCTGGGCATCAGCATATTTGACCGCTCGCCGCACGGCATGGTGCTGACGCCCGACGGGGAAGAGTTCCTGCGCTATGCCAAACAGATTCTGCGGCAGGTGGACGAGGTGGAAGCGCTGTACCGGGGCAAGCCCTCCAAAACGCAGCGGTTCTCCATTTCCGTGCCGCGCGCCAGCTATATTTCGCACGCCTTCGCGCGCTTTTCAAGGGCCATCGGAGAAAACGGCCCGGCGGAGCTTTTTTATAAGGAGACCAATGCCCTGCGCGCCATCAGCAACATCCTGAACGCCGATTACAAGCTGGGCATCATCCGCTATGCGGAGTGCTATGACGCCCGGTTTCAGGCGATGCTGGCCGAAAAGGGGCTGACGGGGCAAACCATCACCTCCTTCCGCTATCACCTCATCATGAATAAAAACCACCCGCTGGCAGAAAAGCCGGCCATACGGTTTGACGATCTTAAAAACTATATCGAGATCGCGCACGCCGACCCCTTTGTGCCCTCCATGCCGCTGGCGGAGGTCAAAAAGGAAGAACTGCCCGACGACATCGAGCGGCGCATCTTCGTGTTTGAGCGCGCCAGCCAGTTTGACCTGCTGGCCGCCAACAGCCGCACCTTTATGTGGGTGTCCCCCATCCCCGGCGAGCTGCTGAGCCGCTTCGGCCTTGTCGAGCGCGAGTGCCAGGACAACGAGCGCCTGTACCGGGACGTGCTGATTCACAGAAAAGATTATATGTTAAGCAACCTTGACCTGCTGTTCCTCAGCGAAGTGCGCAAGGCAAAAGATCAGTATTTATAATAGGATATCCCCTTTCCATATCCGTACCCGGCATATCGATAAAATACATATCGATATGCCTTTTTTACAATTCCTTCTATGCCAAAAGGGTGTTACCATGGGGATGCATGAAAGATGCAGGGAGATGAACGCATGAACAGGATTCCCAAAGCGGCGCTGCGGCGGCTGCCCGTCTATCTTGAATACTTAGAGGCCCTGCCGGAGAGCGCGCCGGACAGCATATCGGCCGCCGCCATCGCAAGGGAGCTGGGGCTGGGCGAAGTGCAGGTGCGCAAGGATCTAAGCCTGATAAGTTCCGCCGGGAAGCCCCGCGTGGGCTATCAGGTGCGGGCGCTGAAGGACACGCTTTCAGAAGCGCTGGGCCACGGCAGCGCGCTGACGGCGGTCATCGTAGGCGGCGGAAAATTGGGCAGCGCGCTGATCGGCTACGACGGCTTCGAGGGCTACGGCGTACACATCGCGGCGGCCTTTGATATCAAGGTAACGGAAGAAGCGATATTGCCCAACGGCAAACGCCTGCTGCCCATGGCCATGCTGCCCCGCTACATGAAGAAGCATCCGGCGTCCATCGGCATCATCACCGTACCGGCTTTTTCCGCGCAGACCGCCTGCGACCTGCTGGTGGCCGCCCATGTAAAGGCCATCTGGAACTTTGCCCCCTGCCGTGTGCACGCCCCCGAACAGGTGGCCGTTGTGCATGAAGACCTCGCCCTGTCGCTGGCCGCACTGGCCGCGCAGATACGATAATCGCCGCAGCGAGAGCGGCGCGCCCCGAAACCTGTAAGGAGGAAAAATCAAAATGAAGCTTGACAGAGTCATCGCCGTCCGCAACAATAAGACGGTCTACCGCGATGGGGACGCCTGCATCAAGGTGTTCAGCGAGGATTATTCCAAGGCGGATGTGTTCAACGAAGCCCTCAATCAGGCGCGGGTGGAAGAAACGGGCCTGAACATCCCCAAAGTCTTAGAGGTCACGGCCATCGACGGCAAATGGGCCATCGTGTCCGAGTACATCAAGGGCAAAACGCTGGCGCAGCTGATGGAAGAGAACGGGGAAAAGCGCGGCGAGTATCTGGAGCGGTTTGTCGATCTGCACATCAGGGTGCAGTCGATGCATGTGCCGCTGCTCAACAGGCTGAAGGACAAAATGGCCCGCAGGATTTCGCAGTCCGATCTGGACGCTACGGCCCGGTACGACCTGCATACGCGCCTGGAAAGCATGCCTAAGCACAATAAGCTCTGCCACGGCGATTTCAACCCCGGCAACATCGTGGTGGCGGAGGACGGCACGCCCTACATCATGGACTGGTCGCACGCCACGCAGGGCAACGCCTCCGCCGACGTGGCCCGCACCTACCTGCTGTTCTGCTTAAGCGGCGACCGGCAGACGGCGGAGGAATACCTGAACCTCTTTTGCCTGAAGAGCGGCACCGAAAAACGCTATGTGCAGAAATGGATGCCCTTCGTGGCCGCCTCCCAATCGGTCAGGGGCAGCGAAAAAGAACGCGCTTTCCTGCTCCATTGGGTCAGCGCCGTCGATTGCGAGTGAGGATGAAAAGAATGAAGATTACGGTATGTATCGGCAGCTCCTGCCATGTCAAAGGGTCGCGCCAGGTGGTGGAAAAGCTGCAGGGCCTGCTTAAAGAATACAAGCTCAGCGACAGGGTGGAGCTGGGCGGCACCTTCTGCCTGGGCAAGTGCCAGCAGGGCGTATGCGTGACGGTGGACGAGCGTTTCTGCTCCGTTTCCCCCGATCAGGTGGACAGCTTCTTTGAAGAAAACGTCCTTGCGAGGCTGGGCGCATGATCGTACAGATATGCGTGGGCAGTTCCTGCCACTTAAAGGGCGCGCCCGACATTGTGCGGATGCTGCAGGAAGGGGTGCGGCAGCACCACTTGGAGGATACGGTCACGCTGGCCGGCTCCTTCTGCACCGGCAGGTGCAACCGCGTGGGCGTAACGGTCACGGTGGACGATACGGTGCACACCGGCATCACCCGCGAAAACTTCCGCGAGTTTTTTACAGAACAGGTGCTGGAAGCGGCACTCAAAGAAAGGCAGGGCTAAGGCATGGCCAAGGTGCTGACGCTGAAAAAATCCAACTGCCGCAACTGCTATAAGTGCATACGGCACTGCCCGGTCAAGGCGATCCGTTTTTCGGGCAATCAGGCTTACATCATCCATGACGAGTGCATCTACTGCGGACAGTGCTTTGTAGCCTGTCCGCAGAACGCCAAGGAGATCACGGGCGAGCTGGAAAAAGTAAAGGTGCTTTTGCAAAGCGGCGCGCCCGTCGTCGCCAGCCTTGCCCCCTCGTTTGTCGCCAACTACGACGGCGCGGGCATCGAGGCCATGCGCAGGGCGCTTAAGGCGCTCGGCTTTTTTGACGTGGAAGAAACGGCGCTGGGCGCCACCATCGTCAAGCGCGAGTATGAGCGGATGCTTAGCGAAGACAAGCGGGACGTGGTCATTTCCTCCTCCTGTCACTCGGTCAATCTGCTGCTGCAAAAATACTTCCCCGCCCTGCTCCCCTGTCTTGCCAACATCCTTTCGCCCATGCAGGCGCACTGCCAGGACATCAAGCGCAGAATGCCGGAAGCGAAGACGGTGTTCATCGGCCCCTGCGTCGCCAAAAAGGACGAGGGCGAACACTCCGGCGGGCTGGTGGACGCCGTGCTGACGTTTGAAGAGCTGACCAACTGGCTGGCGGACGAAAGCATCACCATTGAGCCTGAAAAGGACTTTGACGAAAACAGCCGCGCGCGCTTTTTCCCCACGGCGGGCGGCATCCTGAAATCCATGGCGCAGGACGCGCCGGGCTATACCTACCTCACCTTTGACGGCGTGGACAACTGCATCGCCGCCCTCAAAGACCTTGAAAGCGGCAAGATTCACCGCTGCTTCATCGAAATGTCGGCCTGCGTGGGCAGCTGCATCGGCGGCCCCATCATGGAAAAGTACCACCGCTCGCCGGTGCTGGACGCCATGACCGTCTCCGGCTTTGCGGGGAAAAGGGATTTCCTGATCGAGCAGCCCGACAGCAGCATGCTCTTAAAGCCCTTCCCCCGCATGGAAAGCGGCGCGGGCAAGCCCGACGAGTGCGAGATCGCCGCGATCCTGAAGCAGATGGGCAAGACCCGCCCGCAGGACGAGCTGGACTGCGGCTCCTGCGGCTACAACACCTGCCGGGACAAGGCGGTGGCCATCTATCAGGGCAAGGCCGATATCTCGATGTGCCTGCCGTTCCTGAAAGAAAAGGCCGAAAGCTTCTCCGACAGCATCGTCAGCAACACGCCCAACGGCCTCATCGTGCTGAACGAAAAGCTGGAGGTGCAGCAGATCAACCGGGCCGCGCGCCGGATGATGAACCTGCGCAGCGCCTCCGACATACTGGGCGACAAGGTAGTGCGCATATTGGACCCCACGGTCTTTTTAGACGTGCTGACCACCGGGCGCAACCAGATGGACCTGCGCGTGTATCTGGCCGAGTACGAACGGTATGTGGAGCAGACGGTCATCTACGACCGCGATTATCACCTCTTGATCTGTATCCTGCGCGACGTAACGGACGAAGAGCTGCAGCGGCATAAAAAGGAGAGCGTCGAGCGGAAAACGATCGAGATCGCCGATAAAGTAGTAGAAAAGCAGATGCGCGTCGTGCAGGAGATCGCTTCGCTGCTGGGCGAAACGGCCGCCGAAACCAAAATCGCCCTGACCAAGCTCAAGGAGTCCATCACCAATGAATGACCTGTGCGCCGATATCGGCTACCGCAGCATCAACCACGTGGGCGAGCAGCTTTGCGGCGACCATGTGGACGTGGTGGAGCAGGGCGAAAATTCCACCGTCATCGTGCTGGCGGACGGCCTTGGCAGCGGCGTCAAGGCCAGCATCCTGTCCACGCTGACGGCCAAGATCATCTCCACCATGATGGCCGAAGGCCTGTCGCTGGAAAACTGCGTCAACACCATCGCGGCGACGCTCCCCATCTGCTCGGTGCGCGGCGTCGCCTATTCCACCTTTACCATCATTCACCTGATCGACAACGACGTGGCGGAGCTGATCCAGTACGACAACCCGCAGATCATTATGCTGAGGAACGGCAAAAACTTCGACTACCCCCGCATTGAAATGTCCATCGGCGGCAAGAAGATATACCGTTCCACGGTGAAGCTGTCGGAAAACGACCTGCTGGTCGCCATGAGCGACGGCTGTCCCCACGCGGGCATCGGCCGGGCCTTCAACTTCGGCTGGAAGCGGCAGGACATCATCAGCTTTGTGGAAACGATGTACGACGGCGAAATCACCGCCAAGACCCTGTCCACCATGCTGATCGACGAGTGCAGCAAGCTGTACGGGCAGAAGCCGGGCGACGACGCCACCTGCTGCGCGGTGCGCATCCGAAAGCGCGTGCCCATGAACCTGATGTTCGGCCCCTCCTCCAACCGCGACGATTCCGACCGCATGATGGCGCTGTTCTTTTCCAAGGAGGGCAAGCACATTATTTCGGGCGGCACCACCTCCACCATCGCGGCGCGGTACCTGGGCAAGCCCTTAAAGCCCAGCCTGCGCTTCGAAGCGGCCGACGTGCCGCCGACGGCGGAGCTGGAAGGGGTCGATCTGGTCACCGAGGGCGTCATCACCATCAACAAGGTATTAAGCTACGCCAAAAACTATCTGGAGGACAACGAAAGCTACAGGCAGTGGAGCTACAAGCGCGACGGCGCTTCCATGATCGCGCGGCTTTTGTTCGAAGAAGCGACGGACATCAATTTCTACGTGGGCCGGGCCATCAACCCCGCCCATCAGAATCCCGACCTGCCCATCAATTTCAACATCAAAATGAATCTGGTGGAAGACCTTTCGAAGTGTCTCAGGCAGATGGGCAAGCGTATCAAGGTAAGCTATTTTTAAAGGAGCAGGGCATGAGAAAATTCGACACAAAGGTACAGTATCTGAAATATAAGGTGCTGCGCGAGGTCGCGCGCCGGGCGTGGAACGATACGCTGCTGGAAAAAGTGCTGGACATCCCCAAAACCATCGTGCCGGGCAAGGAGCCTACCATGCGCTGCTGCGTGTACAAAGAGCGCGCCATATTGGCCGAGCGCGTCAAGCTGGCCATGGGCGGCGACGCCAGCAACCCCAACGTGATCGAGGTGCTGGACATCGCCTGCGACGAATGCCCCGACGGCGGCTACGAAGTGACCAACGCCTGCCGCGGCTGCCTTGCCCACAGGTGCGAGGACGTGTGCCGCAAGGGGGCCATCACCTTTGACTTAAACCACGTCGCGCACATCGATAAAAGCAAGTGCGTGGAGTGCGGCGCCTGCGCGCGCGTGTGCCCCTACACCGCCATCGTCAGCCGCCAGCGCCCCTGCCAGAGCGCGTGCAAGGTAAAGGCCATCTCGATGAACGAGGAGAAGGCCGCCACGGTGGACAAGGACAAGTGCATCGCCTGCGGCGCGTGCGTGTACCAGTGCCCCTTCGGCGCCATCATGGATAAATCCTACCTGCTCAACGTCATCGACATGCTGAAAAAGAGCAAACAGGGCGGCTTCAAGGTGTACGCCATGGTGGCCCCCTCCATTTCCAGCCAGTTCACCTACGCAAAGCTGGGCCAGGTGGTCACGGGGCTTAAGGAGCTTGGTTTCTATACGGTGGTCGAAGCCGCGCTGGGCGCGGACATGGTGGCCCAGGCCGAAAGCAAAGAGCTGGCCGAAAAGGGCTTCCTCACCAGCTCCTGCTGCCCCGCGTTTGTGGACTATGTGCATAAGGCCTTCCCCGCCCTCGTGCCCTTCGTATCGCACAACCTGTCCCCCATGGCGACGCTGGCCAAGCACATCAAGGAAACCACCAAAGATGTAAAGGTAGTGTTCATCGGCCCCTGCACCGCCAAAAAAATGGAGGCACAGAAGGACACGGTGAAGCCCTATGTGGACGCCGTGATGACGTTTGAAGAGCTGCAGGCGCTGTTTGACAGCGTGGATATGGACATTACCCAGCTTAAGGAAGACCTGTTGGAAAACGCTTCCTACTTTGGCCGCATCTTCGCGCGCTCCGGCGGCCTCACCGACGCCGTGGCCGAGGGCCTCAAAGAACACGGCATCACCGATTTTGAATTAAAACCCGCCACCTGCGACGGCATTGAAGAGTGCCGCATGGCGCTCCTTAAAAAGAGCCGCAACGCGCTGGACGCCAACTTCATCGAGGGCATGGCCTGCGTGCACGGCTGCATCGGCGGCGCGGGCTGCCTCACCCACGGCGACAAAAACAAAAACGAAGTGGACAGGTACGGCCGCGAAGCGCTGGAAAAAACCATCGGCGACGCCGTGTCGATGGTGAACCTGATGCGCAGGTAAGCCCTTCGGGCGCGTCATGCAGGCAGTTTATGCGTTCGCACGCGTCCTCGTTTCCATTTTTTCGAACATTCCACCATTTCAATACAATAAATGTACGAATTTCCGTGCCGCGCCCCTTGCTTCCACGGGGGCGGGCACGGTATAATTATGGGGAGTATTCACCCACTTAAAGGAGGCGGCTATCATGCAGCTGAGCAGGTTTTTCCACCTGAAGGAAAACAATACCAATGTTCGTACCGAGCTATTGGCGGGCCTGACGACCTTCGTCACCATGGCGTACATCATCGTGGTCAACCCCGGCATCTTAAGCCAGGCCGGCATGCCCTGGGGCGCGGTCTTCCTCGCCACCATCATCGCGTCCATCATCGGCACGCTGGTGATGGGCCTGTTTGCCAACGTCCCCTACGCGCAGGCGCCCGGCATGGGCCTCAACGCCTTTTTTGTGTTCACCGTGTGCTTCGGCCTCAAATTCACCTGGCAGCAGACGCTGTCGATGGTGTTCATCTGCGGCCTCATCAACGTGCTGATCACCGTGACCAAGATCCGCAAATCCATCATCCGCGCCATCCCGGGCAGCCTGCAAAACGCCATCGGCGGCGGCATCGGCGTATTCATCGCCTACATCGGCTTTCTCAACGCCGGTTTCCTCAACTTCAGCTCAGGCGTGCCCGCCATGCCCGCCCTCAACACCCCGGCGCTGTGGCTGTTCATGATCGGCCTTGTCCTGACCATCGTGCTCCTGCTGCTTAAGGTAAAGGGCGCCATCCTGCTGGGCATCCTGGCAACCACGCTGCTGGGCATCCCCATGGGCGTTACCACCCGGCAGAACGCCATCAGCTTTACCGAGGCCGCTGCCCAGCTGCCCCAGACCTTCGGCGTCATCTTCACGGCGGAGGGCCTCGGCAGCCTGTTTACCGACATGAGCAGGCTGCCGCTGATCCTCATCACCATTTTCGCGTTCAGCCTCACCGATACCTTTGACACCATCGGCACCTTCATCGGCACCGGCCGCAAAAGCGGCATCTTCAGCGAAGAGGATCAAAGGACGCTGGAAGAGGGCGGCGGCTACACCTCCAAGATGGACAGGGCGCTGTTTGCCGACGCGACGGCCACCTCCGTAGGCGCCATCTTCGGCACCTCCAACACCACCACCTATGTGGAGAGCGCGGCGGGCATCGCGGCGGGCGGCCGCACCGGCCTTACCAGCGTGACGGTGGCCCTCCTGTTTGCCGTAAGCGCCTTCTTTGCTTCCTACGTCAGCTCCGTTCCCTCCGCGGCCACCGCGCCCGCGCTGGTGGTGGTGGGCGTGATGATGCTCTCCTCCTTCCGCGAAATCAGGTGGGACGATCTGGCCGAGGCCTTCCCGGCCTTCTTTGCCGGTATCTTCATGGCGCTCAGCTACTCCATCTCCTACGGCATCGGCACCGGCTTCATCGTGTACTGCCTGGTGAAAGCCGTGACGGGCAAGGCGAAGGACATCCACCCCATCCTGTGGGTAGCCGCCATCCTGTTCGTCGTCAACTTCGTCCTGCTGGCCATCCTGTAAAACACATTTTCTTCCGCCCGGCGAGCAAACGCCGGGCGTTTTTTATTGACATATGTCAGAATATCTGGTATCATCATAATCGACATATGTCAGAATCAGGGCAAAGCGAGGAGGAGGAACATGCCAAGGACGTGCAAGCACCGCATCGTCTGCGCGCACCCGCGCTGCACGCGCTTTGGGCCGGAAGAGGCCGAAGGCGCTGCCGTACAGCTGGCGCTGGATGAGTACGAGGTGATCCGCCTGATCGACCTTGAGTCCTTCACGCAGGAAGAATGCGCCGGGCAGATGGGCGTTGCCCGCACCACGGTCCAGGCCATTTACGCCGCCGCGCGCAAAAAGCTGGCGCAATGCATCGTCGAAGCCCGGCCGCTGGTCATCGGCGGCGGCGCGGTGCGCTTTCCCGCCCACGGCGGCGCGCCCAGCGGGGGCGGCGGGGGCCTGTCCGTCCCCGCCCACGAAAAAGGAGGAAACATCATGAGAATCGCAGTCACTTACGAAAACGGAAACATCTTCCAGCATTTCGGCCATACCAAGCAGTTTAAGCTGTACGATATCGAAGAAAACGCCGTCAAAGGCTCCTTTGTGCTGAATACCGAGGGCAGCGGTCACGGCGCGCTGGCGGGCTTTTTGAAGGCGCACAAGGCGGACGCCCTCATCTGCGGCGGCATCGGCGGCGGCGCGCAGCAGGCGCTGGAAGAAGCGGGCATCAAACTGTATGGCGGCGTTAGCGGCAGCGCGGACGAGGCCGTGCAAAAGCTGCTAAGCGGCACGCTCACGTTCTGCGCCGACGCGAACTGCAGCCACCACGGCGAAGGCCATCACGAGCACAGCTGCGGCGAACACCATCACGGCGGCGAACACCACCACGGCTGATCGGCCTTTGTGCCGGAAAAAACGGATCCGATTCAAAACCGACATGCCGCAGGCATGCCGGTTTTTTCTATTCTCACGCGTTTTTTCTGACACGGACCCGCGCCGCCGTTATCTTGACAGAAAGATACCCATTATATACAATAGGCTTGCGCATTGTAAGCAAACAATATGGTGGAGCACGATGGAGCAAGATGCACTGATTCTGGCGAAAACGGCGCGGGCGAAGAAATATGCCTTAAGCGTGCTTCGAACTGACGCTTGATCTTATCGTGCTCTTTCCGTATGTGATTGCTTTGCTGTCTCATCTTTGTTCACACGCATTTTACGTTGTTTTGTTCGAATTCCATCCGTATGCCGGTATGATGAAAGCGTGTGGAAGAAGAAAGGGAGAAGCATGCCGTCCCTCTTCATCTATGACCGACCGCAAAGAACGGAGTGAATCTGTGACACCGTCAAACCGCTTTGGGCCCCGGCGCGTCATCCATTCATTGGGCAAAAAACGCTCGGGTGAGCTGCTGATATTGTTTGCTTTCACGCTGTTTTTCTACGGGCCGCTGGCCTATATGTTCATGCTGGCCTTTGCGGAAACGTATAATTTCCCCTCCACCGTGCCCACGGCGTGGGGCTTTAAGTGGTGGGAGTATGTGATGGGGCAGCCCACGGTGGTGGAAGCCATCGTCAACTCGTTCCTGTTCGCCATCTGTTCCACCGTGCTGGCGCTGGTCATCTGCATACCGGCGGCGTATGCGCTGGCGCGCTTCCAGTTTAAGGGGCGCAAGCTCATCATGCTGCTGTTCCTCATCGGCAACGCCTTCCCCAAGATCGGCATGTATACCTCCATCGGTATCATTTACTACAAAATCGGCCTGATGGGCACCTTCCCGGGCGTGCTGCTGATCCATATGCTGGGCACCATGATGCAGATGATCTGGCTGCCCGCGGGCGCTTTCCGCAGCGTGCCCCGGCATCAGGAGGAGGCCGCGCGCGACGCGGGCGCGGGCCCCATCCGCACCTTCTTCCATGTAACGCTGCCCATCGCATGGCCGGGCATCGCCGTCGCCGCCATGTATGCCTTTATCGGGTCGCTCGGTGAAAGCGTGGGCACGCTGATGGTCGGCCTGCCCAACTACCGCACCATGATGACGGAGATGTACGGCGTCATCCTTGACTTCCCGGCCACGGCAGGCGCGGTGTTCGCGCTGATTATCGTGATTCCCAACCTGGCGCTGCTGATGATCATGCGCAAGTATATCGGCGGCGGCACGCTGGCCAAGGGCTTCAAAATGGGTTGATCGGATATGTCAAACAACAGACAGGAGGAACGCACCTTGGCAAGCACGAAACTGGACATCGTCAACATCACCAAGCTGTACCCCAACGGGGACGGCGTGCGCAATATCAGCCTTTCGGTGGAAGAAGGCCAGCTGGTGACGCTGCTGGGCCCTTCGGGCTGCGGCAAAACGACCATCCTGCGCACCATCGGCGGCTTTGTGGAGCTGAATTCCGGCGATATTCTCATCGACGGCCGGTCCATCGCCGGCCTGCCGCCCGAAAAGCGCCCCACCGCCATGGTGTTCCAAAGCTACAACCTGTGGCCGCACATGACGGTGTACGACAACATGGAGTTCGGGCTGAAACTGCGCAAGGTGCCGCGTCAGGAGCGGCATGACCGCATCATGCAGATGCTGGAACTGATCAAGATGCCCGGCACCGAAAAGAAATACCCCGGGCAGATGTCGGGCGGGCAGCAGCAGCGCATCGCCATCGCGCGCAGCCTGCTGCTTCGGCCCGAGGTGCTGCTGCTGGACGAACCCTTTTCCGCGCTGGACGCCAAAATACGCCAGCAAATGCGCGAGGAGCTGCGCAAGATACAGACGGATATGAACATCACCGTCGTGTTCGTCACCCACGATCAGGAGGAGGCCATGGCGCTGTCCGACCGCGTGATCGTGATGAACAAGGGCTCCATCGAGCAGATCGGTTCGCCCAGCGAAATTTACGACCGCCCCGCCAGCCGCTACGTGGCCGACTTTATCGGCGAAATGAACTTCCTGCAAATGGGCGGGGGCAAAACGCTGGCCGTCCGCCCGGAAAACGTGCGGGTAACCCCCGGCACGGGCGGCGATCTGGACGGCTTCGTGCGCACCGTGATGATGCTGGGGCATTATGTCGAAATCACCATGGATACCGACCGCGGCATCGTCAAGGCCTTCATATCCGACGCCGAATCCAGGCAGTACCACAGGGGCGATCCGGTCGCCATGCGTTTCTCCCGCTCGCAGGAGTATGAAACGGTTCATGCTTAAGCCTTTATGACCCTCGGGTCTAAAGAAACCATTCTATCACAAGGAGGAATCCCAACATGAAGAAAACCCTGTCCCTTGTGCTGACCGTCGTCATGCTGATCGGCTGCATGAGCTTCGCGACGGCCGCGGAGAAAGCCAAAATGACCGTCTGGACAACGGGCTCCCAGAACCTGCAAGACCTCTTCTCCGCGCTGTGCGCCGCCTACAACGAAATGCCCGACGCCAAGTACACGGCCGTCAACCAGCATATCTTAAGCGGCACGGGCGACGAAGGCCTGTATTCCCGTTTGGCCGCCGCCTATAAGACCAATCAGACCGGCACCGATTTCGACCTGATCGCCGAAAACACCGCTGCTTTCCAGCAGTATGTGGATGAGGCGGGCAGCGAAGCAGTATTCCTCGATCTGGATATGGGCAAGATCAAGGGCACCGAAGCGCTGACGGTCAAGCCCACCATCCTGACCAGCAAACTGATCCCCTACCGCTGCACCACCGTAGTGTTCGCCTACGACGCCGAGCGCATCCCCGAAAACGAGCTGCCCCACACCTGGGACGAACTGGCCAAGTGGATGGAAGCGCATCCCGGCCGTTTCGCGTATAACGAACCCAACACCGGCGGCGCCGGCAGCTCCTTCGTGCAGTCCGCCGTCTATCGCTTCATCGAAGACCCGGCCGCGAAAACCTCCAACGACCCCAAGTGGGCCGAGCAGTTCGGCCCCGGCCTCGAGTGGCTGGTGAAAATCCATCCGTTCATGTACAAGTCGGGCGGCAACGTGCTGTACCCCAACAAGAACCAGGGCACGCTGGATCTGCTGATCAACAAGGAAGTGGACATGATCCCCGCGTGGGCCGACCAGATCCTCAAGAACGTCACCGGCGGCACCCTGCCCGCCTCCACCCGTATGTACCAATTGGATGACGTGCCGCTCACCGGCAGCGACGTATCCTTCGGCGTCCCCTCCATCGGTTCCAACCCCGAAGGCGCGATGGATTTCATTTCCTTCGTCATCAGCCCCGCGGGCCAGAAGATCTGCCTGGAAAACATGAAGGCCATTCCGGTCATCCCGGCCGACACCATCGATTCCTCCGAAAAGGATCTGGTGGCCTCCCTGGGCAACTACAACTTCATTTCCATCGGCAACCTGTGGACGGACAACCTTTACCAGCGCTGGATGGAAGAAATCCTGCCCCTGTAAGGTTCTGATTTTCCCCGGAGCGCCCGCGCGGGCGCTCCGGGCATCCCCTACCGCATGAAAGGACGCGAAAATATGCACGCCGCCCCTAAAAAATGGAAAAGGTTTCTGATCATCACAGGGATGCTTGCGCCCGCACTCATCATCGCGGTGGGCATTGTCATTTACCCCATCATCAACACCGTCATCAAAAGCTTTGTGGACGCCAAGACGGGCGCGTTTACATTGGCCAATTACCAGTACTTGTTCACCAACAAGCTGGCGCGCGCCCATGTTTGGTATACCGTGTGGGTGACCGCCCTCACCGTGATATTCGCCATCGCCATCAGCTACCTGCTGGCCCTTTATCTCCGGTTTTCCGACAGCAAAATCTCCAAATTCATCAGCGCGCTGTACCTGCTGCCGCGCTTCATCCCCGGCCTTGTGGCCGTTTACGCCATGAAGATCATCATCAGCGATTCGGGCCTGCTCAACCGTATCTCGCTGCTGTTTTCACAGACCAGCCCCCTGTACGACTACAAGCCGGGGCTGCTCTATAACGCCAAGGGCATTATTCTGATGAACCTCTGGTTCAATATCCCCTTTGCCACCATGATCATCACCGCCGCGCTATCGGGCATTTCGTCCTCCATCATCGAGAGCGCGCGCGATGTGGGCGCGGGCCGTGTGCGCATCTTTTTCAAAATGATCCTGCCGCTTTCCGTCAACGATGTGATGATCGCCGCCACCTTTGTGTTTATGAGCAATATTTCCTCGTTCACCACGCCCTACCTGATCGGCGCCAACCACCCGATGATGCTGGGCGTCTATCTGCGCAAGCAGTTTGCCAGCCGCAATTACGAGCTGGCGGCCGCCATTTCGGTGCTGATCTTCCTCTTCTCCTCCGTATCGGCCATCGTATACATCTATACGAACCTCAAAGAAAAGGAATGGCAGAAGACATAATCCATGATGGCAGCAAAAAAGCAGGGGGCACCCGCTGGAAGGTGCTCCCTGCTTTTTACTGTAACCCGCGGTTATTGATCCCGATAGAAGTCCCGGATATACTGCCGCACGTCCCCCTCCGTGCCCATGAAGGGGCCGGGGGTCTCCATCTTTAGGGAGACAAGGGCCGCCGCGTACAGGAGGGACGCTTCGATGCCCTCATGCAGGCGCTTGGCCAGATAGCCCGCAAAGGTGGTGTCGCCCCGGCCCGTGCGGCCGGTCAGATTGCGCGGCCTTAAGGGCGCGGTGTAGAATTTTTCGCCGTCGTAGACCAGCACCTCGGTGTGGTGGGTGATCATGATCTCCTTCGCGCCCCAGCTGTGCAGCAGCTTCGCCGCTTCGCAGCGGTCGGAAAGCCCGGTCAGCGTTTCGGCTTCGGCGGCGTCGGTCTTGAGGAAGTCGATCATGGGCAGCACTTCGCGCTTTCTGTCCCAATCCCTGAACAGCATTTCGCCGCCTTCGTCGCGCCTGAGCAGGCACTGCACGTCCACCGCGCAGCGGCCGCGGCGCGCGGCTGCGGCGATCACGTCTTCCCCGATATCCCCATACATCAGCCCCGCCACATGGTAGATGGACACGGGCACTTGGGGGATATCTTCCGGCGTATAGGCGGCGATGTGGCTGATGGCCCTGCAGATGCGGCGCTCGCGGTCCGCCGTAAGATAGGTGTTGGAGATGGACGTGCAGTGTTCGCTGTCCACCGGGAACACGGTGATGGCGGGTTTGACCGCGAACGCCTTCACGGGGTCGGCGACCGCCCGGTTGCCCTTGGCCAGCACGGCCACGCGCGCGCCCGACGCCTCGGCCGCAAAGCCGCTGGCCAGCACGGCGCCGCCGATGACGCTTTCTTTTCTGCCGTCATAATCCGTATTGATGTCCAGCGAAAGCTGGCCGATGATCATGATGTCGAAGTTGTCCATGGAAGTCCTCCTCTATATGAATAATTGGTATCACATTGATGCGCGCAGGCGCAGCGCGTCTTTCACCCGCAAGGTGGTGATGTTGCGGGGCGCGAAGGCAAGCAGCCGCGCCATCTCTTCCTCATCGTTGACCGTCCACAGCGAAAGGCCGATGCCCTTTGCCCCAAAGAAGCCGACATGCCTTTCCGTCACCCCATCATAGGGCAGGTTGACGGCCGCCGCGCCAAGGTTCAGCGCGGCGTCGGCCACCCAGCCCATGTGTTCCTCCATGAGCGCCGCGTACCGCGGCTTCAGCCTTTCCCACGGGGATGAAAGCAGCGCAGATACATTATCTGTCTGTCCGGACAGCAGCAGCTTCAGCATTTCTTCGATATTCAGATATACCTGCGCGCGCCTGGCGACGGACGCATCCGCCGCCAGCAGGTCGCAGCTGACCGAGCCGGATAGTATCAGCTGCTCCCGCCCAAGGCCGCAGCGCTCCGCCAAGTCCAGCACCGGGTACAGCGCCGAGGGCTGCTTTAAGTCGCAGTTGACGCACACGCCCGATTGGGCCACGCGCCGCAGCGCGTCTTCCAGATACGCCGCGCCCCGATAATCCGCCCGCGCGTCGTGCGAAAGGCGAAGACCGCCCTCTGCGTCCATGCGGACGTCTACCTCCACACAGTCCGCCCCCAGCGCAATGCCGCGCTCAACGGACGCAAAAGAATCCCTTTCCGTGCCCTCGCAGCCGGAATGCGCGGTGATCGCCGTCCTGTCCATACATTTCGTCCCTTCTGTGATATGGCAACAATGTACGGGCAGGACGCAGATTTGTCAAGCGGGAAAGCGCTTTCAGCAGCCGGCCCCTTCCCCGTTTTCCCCGACGCCCGCGCGGCGTCCAGCGCGCAGCGCATCGGCCCGGTACGCCTGTTTTGGTTTTTAATGATACACAAAAACGCGGGGCTTCCCCCGTGCCGCCAATGAATATGCTGCAATGCAGCGCCAATGGGCTTTTTTATTCTTCGTTTTCCCGCATGGGGACGGTGATTTCCCCTTCCAGCGCCACTTTTTCCCCGTACAGATACAGCTTTGTCGCGGGTCCTTCCTCTAATGCAATGCGGCAATTAGCCTGCGTGACGGACACGCTAAGCCTTGCGCCCCTGAACCTTAGCGGGAAGGCGTAACCCGGCCAGCTTTTGGGGATGCGCGGCCACAGATGCAGGCCGTCTTCCTTGATGCGCAGGCCCGCAAACCCCGCCGTAATGCCAAGGTAGGCGCCGCCCATGTTGGCGGTATGGATGCCGTCCCTGGTGTTGCCGTGTGCGTCGCCGATGTCCATCGTGGCCGAGAGGCTGAAATAGCGCAGCGCCTTGTCCATATCGCCCAGCTTTGCCGCCATGATGGAAAACACGCAGGCGGAAAGGGAGCTGTCGTGCGTGGTGCAGCGCTCGTAATAGTCGTAGCTGCGGCGCATGACGCCCTCATCGGCCAAGTCTTCGTATAAATAGTGCGCCAGCACGGTATCGGCCTGCTTGCACACCTGATGGCGGTACAGCCACAGCGGGTGGTAGTGCAGCAGCAGCGGGAAATGGTCGCGCGGAATGGACGAAAGGTCCAGCGTGTCGTGCCTCAGGAAGGCGTCGTCCTGCGCATGGATGCCCAGCTTTTCGTCATAGGGCAAATACACGGCGTCGGCCGCGCGCACGAAGTCCCACAGCTCCTGCTCCGTCACACGGGTGGCCGCTTCCACCGCCCCGGCCCTACCCAGCTTTTGCAAAAGCCCCACCATGCGGGCGGCGCTGCGCAGCGTTTCCTGCGCGCCCGCGTTGGTATAGAAATTGTTGTTGACCACGCAGCTGTACTCGTCCGGCCCGGTCACGGCGTCGATGCGGAAGCTGTCCTCCACCCAGTGCCCGGCGTTCAGAAACAGGCGGGCCGTTTCCACCAGCACCTCGGCCCCTTTTTCGGCCATGAAGGCCACGTCACCGGTGGCCAGATAATACTGCATGAAGGCGTGGGCGATGTCGGCGCTCAGATGGTACTGGGCGGAGCCGGAGGGGAAATAGCCGGAACACTCCGAGCCGGATATCGTGCGCCACGGGTAGAGCGCCCCCACGGGATGGCCCATCAAACGCGCGTGCTCGCGGGCCTTTGGCAATATGGTGTGGCGGTAGGTAAGCAGGCTTCTGGCAAGGGCCGGGTCGGTCAAAAGGAAAAAGGGAAACACATAGATCTCGGTATCCCAGAAATAATGCCCCTCATACCCTTCGCCCGACAGCCCCTTGGCCGCTACGCTGCTGACGCTGTCGCGCCCGGCGGAACAAAACAGACAGTACAGGCTGTAATCCAGGCTCTGCTGCAGGCGCTCGTCGCCGGAAACCGTCACGCGGCTGTCGCGCCAGAAGGCTTGAAGCCGCGCCTTCTGCCGTTCTTCATAATAGGAAGGGCCGTTTTCGGCCGCCCTTTTCAGCACACTCAAAGCGGCATCCACGGGGCTTTCTTCCCTCCGGCTGTCCGAAAAGGCGGCGAGCTTGATAAACCGCCTGACCTCCCCCCGCGCGATGCGGCCCGCGCTCTCCGCCCTGATGCTGTGTTCGTCCGTCTTTATGGCCAGCGAAAAGCCCTCGGGCGGCAGGTAGCGGACGGCGGCGCACAGCGAAAGCCCCGACGCCCCGGTGCGGGACAAAATCATGCCGCCCCTTTCCCCCCGATCCACCCCCACTACAAACAGGTGCTTCAGCCGTTCGGCGGCTACGCGCGGGTCGGAGGGGTCGGCAAAATTGAACACATCGCCCTCTTCCAGCGCTTCAAACCGTATTTCGCCGTCAAAATTGAGGGCGCGAACGGTATAGTCGAGCACAAACAGCCCTTTTTCTTCCAGCGACACCATGCGCCGGATGCCGATTTCCACTTCTTTTCCCCCGGGCGAGCGCCATTTTACCTGCCGCGTCGTATGCCCGGCCCGCATATCAAGGCTGCGGCGGTAGGCCAGCACCGTACCGTTTTCCAGCGGCGCAAAGCGCTCGCCGTCCACATCAAGGCGCAGCGTCTGCACGTCGGTCAGATTGACGATGCCCTGCTGGGTCTCTGGAAAACCGTACAGCTTTTCACCGTAGCGGATGGGCTTGACGTCGTAAAAGGCGTTGATGTACGCGCCGCGTATGCTGTCTACGCCCGCGGGCACCCCCTCCTCGGGGCAGGCGCGCAGGCCCAGATACCCGTTGGCGGTATGAAACAGGCTTTCTTCCAGCGCGTTGCGCTTGGGGTCAAAAGCATCGATGCTTAGCTCCATGCTGTCCTCTTTCCGGGCAAAACAAACCCAAGCCCCCGCAAAAAGGGGCGTTTCTATGCAAACAACCGGTTACTTGATGGCGCCCTCCACCATGCCGCGGATGATGAAGCGCTGCGCGAACAGGAACAGCACCACCACCGGGATCATGGCCAGCAGGGCGCTGGTCAGGATCAGATCCCACTGTTTCAGATACGCGCCCGCAAACACGGTCACGGCCAGCGGGATGGTCTGCACCGCGCCGGTGGAGCCCAAGATCAACAGCGGCAGCAGGTAGTCGTTCCATATCCAGATGCCGTTCAATATCAGCACCGTCACAAAGGCGGGGCGAAGCAGCGGCAGCACGATCCTAAAGAAGGTCGCGCCCTGGCTGCACCCGTCGATAGTGGCGGCTTCTTCCAGTTCCAGCGGCACGCCCTTGATGAAGCCGTGCAGGATAAAAATGCTCATCGAGCAGCCAAAGCCCAGATAGGCGAACACGATACCGGGAAAAGTGCCCAGGAGCCTGAACCCCAGCGCTTCGCCGATCATGCGGAACCAGCGCACCAGGGGGAACATGACCACCTGAAAGGGGATCACCATGGCCGACACGAACATCAGAAACATCACCGTTGACCAGCGCGCCTTGTTGCGCACCAGCACCCACGCGCACATGGCCGAGAAGATGGAGATCACGGCCAGCGACAGCACGGTGATGACGAAGGAATCCACAAAGGCGTCAAGGTATCTTACCGTGGGGCTGGTAAACAGCGCCCGCATGTTCACGATCATTTGCCCCCAGTTTTCCGGCAGGGCAATGGGATTGAGCACGATCTCTTTGGAGGTCTTGGCGGCGTTCAGCACCACGATCAGAAAGGGCGTCATGAACAGCAGGAACAACAGCAGCATCCCCGCCTCGGCCAACGCTTTGCCGACGCGGTGGGGCTTATGGAGGGTATGATGCGCCGCCCTCATGCTTCCACCTCCCTGCGCTTGTTCACATACACCTGGGTGACGGAAAACGCCACCAGCACAAGGAAGAAGATCACGGCCTTGGCCTGCGCTTCGGCCATGCGGTTGGAGCCGTTGGCGGTCTGGTAGATGTCCATGGCCAGCAGCTGACTGGAACGGATGGCCTTGCCCATAAAGCGCATGGCCGGGCCGCCGTTGGTAAGGGTAAAGTTTAAGTCGTACTGCTTAAAGCTGTTGGTCAGCGTTAAAAACAGGGTGATGGTAAAGGCGTTGGCCACCATGGGCATCAGGATGCGGCGCACGCGCGTCAGATAGCTTGCGCCGTCCACGCTGGCCGCTTCCATCACGCTGGAAGGCACCGACTGGATAGCCGCCACATAGATCATCATGATGTAGCCCGCGTACTGCCAGGTGTTGACAAAGCTCATCGCCCAGATGACGGTGTTTTTATCGGCGATCAGGGAAGAGCGCAGGAAGCCGATGCCCAGCTTGCCCCCCAGATCGATCAATACATTGTTGAACACGAACTGCCAGATATAGCCCAGCACGATGCCGCCGATCAGGTGCGGCACGAAAAAGCCCGCGCGGTAGAGGTTTTTAAGCCTGCGGCTGCCCATCGCGCTGCATCAGGGCAGCCGGTGCCTGCTGGCCCTGCCCGAAAAGGCGCAGGAGCCGCGCGAAACGCTGCGGCGCGGCGAGGTGCTGCTGTTGCTTGCGCGGCGGGCGGCGGTGGGCAAAACGGCATACCTGCCCGACGGCACGGGCTGCGGGT